>JAJZCG010000041.1 GCA_021846225.1 Pseudomonadota bacterium
CGTCACGACATGCCTCTCGACATATAACAATGAGCGCCCGAATATGGGCATCGGCGGGATCACACCCGCACAGAAACTGAAACGCGCCGCGTGAATTCTACAGACAGGCCCCGTTAAAAACGGGGGGATTACCCTTCGGGAAGCTGATCGACCAAATCCTCGCGGAGCCAGACTGATGCGCCACGCTGCTAAAACCCCACCCCAACCGCAGTCGTCAACACTGCGCGTAGCCGTCTACGCGCGGGTGTCCACGGCACGCCAAGCCGAGGCCGACCTCTCCATCCCCGATCAGATCCGCCAGGCTGAGACGTGGTGTCTGCGCCTGGGGCATGAATTGGTGCGTCAGTATATTGAACTCGGCGCATCCGGCACCGACGAGACCCGCCCAATCTTCTCTGAGATGCTCAGCGACGCCAAATCTCAACCCCGGCCGTTTGACATTATTCTGGTTCACAGCTTCAGCCGCTTTGCCCGCGATAATCTGGCATACGCCATCGCCAAGCAGGCACTGAAAAAAGCCGGTATCGGCATCCAATCCATCTCCCAGCCGCTGAACGACGACCCCACCGGAGAGCTGGTCGAAGCCGTCCTCACTGCCGTTGATGCGCACCATTCAAGAGAAAATGCCAAACACACATCGCGCGCCATGAAGGAGAATGCACGCCAGGGTTTCTGGAACGGTGCGCGCTCTCCCTTTGGCTATGAAGCCGTCGAGGCCGAACGGCGCGGCGATAAGATAAAGAAGAAGCTGGCGCTCTGCGAGACGGAAGCTGCCATCGTCCGGCGCATCTTCGGCCTCTATCGCGGCGTCGAGGGCCTGCAATACGGCGTCAAGGCCATCGCCGCGAAGCTGAATGCCGAGGGCGTGACCTTCCGCGGCAAACCCTTCATGATCTCGAACGTGCATCGTATCCTCACCGGCGAGACCTACACCGGGCGGCACCACTTCAACGTCTCCGATTCCAAGACGGGCGCTATCCGGCCGCAGACCGAGTGGATCGCGGTTGAAGTCCCGGCGATTATCCCGCGTGCAACCTGGGAGTCGGTCCAGGAGCAACTGGCCGAACGCGCCCCGCGCAAGACCCCCGCCCGGATTGTCAACTCGCCGACGCTGCTCACCGGCATCGCCACCTGTGCCCATTGCGGCGCCGGCATGACGCTGCGCACGGGCAAAGGTTACCGCTACTACGCCTGCGCCGGCCGCGCCCAGAAGGGCCCGACCCGCTGCGGCGGCTGCGCCGTGCCGATGCCCAAGGTCGATGAAGCCGTGCTCAGCACCCTGGCCGATCAGGTCTTTGCCCCGGACCGCCTACTCGACCTCGTCTCAGGCTATCTCGACCAGGCGAGGGCCGAGGCGCAGACCCACCGCACGCAACTTGGCCAACTCAAAGCTGATCTCACGGAAACTGAAGGTGCCATCAACCGCTTGGTCGGCATGGTCGAAGCCGGGCTGATGGAAGTCGGCGATCCGGCGCTGGCCGAACGTCTCAAAGCTCTCAAAACGAAACGCTCGAGCCTGCAAAGCCAGATCAGCACGGCCTCGGCCACCGAACCAGCGCAAAAGCCGCGCCTCACCGAGGCGAAACTGGCCAAGCTCTCAACCGCCATCCGCACCGCATTGTGGCAGGCGCCGCCGGAGATGCGCAAAGCCTACCTCAAGCTGTTCGTCGACAATGTCACCATCAGCAAGGAGGAAATCCGCGTCAGCGGCCCAAAAGGAGTGCTGGCTAAAGCGGCAATGAACGACCTCCCGGACATGCCGGGGGAGGTTATTACTTTTGTTCGAGAATGGCGTCCCGTAGGGGATTCGAACCCCTGTTACCGCCGTGAGAGGGCAGCGTCCTGGGCCTCTAGACGAACGGGACGAGGCATGCTGCACCTAGCCCGCCCGCCCGGCCGGGTCAAGCCGGAGCGGCGTCTGTGACGAAAAATCCTGCGGAAACACGTCCTTGCCAACTTTCCGCCCGCAAATATCCAACCAGATGCAGTGGCGCGGCGCCTGCGCGCGATAAAGCTTCGGCCAACGGGCCGTCCTTGGCGCGGAACAAGAGGGCCTTCAACCGGCCGCCGCCTTCGCCTTCCACCATGGCGCGGATGGTGTTGCCATCCTTGCCGATACGGTCAGTCTTCACCACCCGCGCCCGCGGCAACACAAACAGCGGCTCGGCATTGCCGGTGCCAAACGGGCCAAGCTTGGCGACCATTTGCGCCAGCCGGGCATCGGCCGCGCCCACCGCCAGAACACCCTCCAGGGTGAGCGCCTCGGTACTTGGCAGGTCAGCGGCACTTACCAGCCGCTCGTTCAAAAACACATGGAGCGCGGCCAGATCGCTCTGAGGCGCCGAAAATCCCGCGGCCATCGCATGGCCGCCGCCGGTGGCCAGAAGCCCACTCTGGCGGGCAGCGATTACCGCCGCTCCCAGATCCACCCCCGGGACAGAGCGCCCCGAGCCTTTTGCCAACCCGGCGGTAATGCCCGCCACCAGGGCCGGGCGGTTGAATTTTTCTTTTACCCGGCCGGCCACGATCCCCACGACACCAGGGTGCCAGCCCTCCTGCGCCAGTAAAATCACCGGGTGGCCGGCTTCCACCTGAATTTGCGCCTGCGCCATGGCATCCCCCATGATCGCCGCTTCAACCGCCTGGCGCTGGCGGTTCACATCGTTCAGCGTCTGGGCCAGCGCGGCGGCGGCATCAGGGTCTTCGCTCAAAAGCAGACGCAACCCCATGTCGGATTCCGCAATGCGCCCGGAGGCGTTAATCCGCGGCCCCAGGGCAAAACCACAATGCATCGGGGTCGGCGCCTCGGTCAGCTTCGCCACATCGAGCAGGGCGGCAATGCCGGGGCGCGAACGCCTTGCCATCACCCGCAGCCCTTGCGTCACGAAGGCGCGGTTCAGCCCGGTCAGGGGCATCACGTCGCATATCGTGGCCAGCGCCACCAGATCCAGCATTTCGCGCAGGTCCGGCTCCGCCCGCCCGTTGAAAAATCCGCGGCGCCGCAGCTCGCGCACCAGCGCGATGCAACCGATGAAGGCCACCGCGGTCGCGCATAATGTGTGCAGGCCGGAGCTGCAATCCAGCCGGTTGGGATTCACCGTGGCCCGAATCTGCGCCGGAGGCCCTTCCGCCTTGTGATGGTCGAACACCAGCACATCCGCCATGTTATGCAGCGGTGCGAAGGCGGCATGCGCGCCGGTGCCGCAATCCACGCAGATCAGCAATCGCGCACCGCGTTCGGCCATGCCGCGCAGCGCGTTACTGTTCGGCCCGTAGCCTTCCAGCAGACGGTCCGGCACATGGTGCACCACCTCGCAGCCCAGCTGGCGCAGCAGCGTCACCATCATGGCCGCACTGCACGCCCCATCCACATCGTAATCGCCGAATACGCCCACGCACTCGCCATGCACCACGGCATCGGCCATCCGGGCGGCGGCCACGTCCATGTCTATAATGCTGGAAGGGTCTGGCAGCATCGCGCGCAATGTCGGATCAAGGAAATCAGCCACATGATCCGCGGCCACCCCGCGCGCGGCGAGCATACGGCCCATCAGCTCGGGTACACCCAGAGTTTGCGCCAGCCCCTGGCCTACCCGTTCGGCATCACCGGCGCGCCAAACCCAGCGGCGCCCTGTCAGGCTCTCTCGTACGCCCAGCGCATGCTCATCAATCATCCCCCGCTTGAAATCGTGAAAAGCGAGTCGGCGCAAGCGGCAAGCGGCCTACGGAACGATCTCGTAATGCATGGTGGCATCCACGGTGATGTGGCTATCCTTCGTTCCCGGCGGAAACGGCGGCAAGCGGTTATCCGCGAACATGCCCATCCACGCCTGATCGAGAAACGGCGAGCCTGAGCCGCTCAGCATATGCAGCCCCGTGACATTGCCTTGCCGGTCCACCGTGAACTCCACCTTCACACTGCCCTGCTGCCCCTGCTCGGCCGCCGCCTCGGGGTAGTATTTATGGTCGTTCACCCATTTGCTCAGCGCGGCATTCCAATCAGCGCCGATATTGCCCTTGATGGTCAGCTCCGGCGCGTTCACCGCCTGCGCGTCAGACATCGGCAGGCTCAGGTTCATTGCCCGATGCGCCTGCGGCACCGGCGGCGCCGGGGTGCCGTAGGACATATTGTTCATCACCACATATTTGCGCGGCGGCGGCGGCGCGGCACGCCGGGGCGTGGGGTGGGGCTGAGGGTGCGGCTGGGTCTGCGGCACGCTTTGCAGGGTGGCCAACGGCGTAGCGGGCATGTTCAAGTTCACCTCCGCCTGCGGCTGCTGCGCCTGCGGCGGGGGCGGCGGGGCGGCGGGCAGCGGTGCCTGCGCCGCACTGGTTGGCCCATGTGCCGGGGCGGGCGGCGCCGTGGTCTGCTGCGCGCCGCCATTGTCGAACACCACCGAGATTCCCGGCGGGCTTTGGTTGTCTTCCGCTGGTTGATGCCGCCATGCGAACAACAAAAAAAACGCAATCACCAGAGCATGCAGCACCGCCGCCGCCGCCCAGTACCAAGGGCGCCAGCGCTGTTTGCGCATCGGCGCGGCGAGAGGAGCGCCCGCCGCTAGTTCAATCAGGTTAATGTCGCAGCTTGGCTCAGTAAGGGCCAGGTCCCTGATAGTAGCCCGGAGGCGGGGGCGGCGCAGCATAACCATAGGGAGAGGGCGCAGGGCCGCCTTGAATCGTTTCGCCATTTCCGACCATGCATTGGGCATATGCGATGTCATAGCGGCGTTGGAGGGAATCCGCAGCAGCCTGAGTGTTATTTCCCGCAACTGAAGCTCCGCCCAGCAGCCCGGCACCGGCACCGAGCGCGGCACCCGCCCCGACATTGCCCCCCAGAGAGCCCAGCGCAGCACCCGCGACGGCGCCGATCACCGTTCCCGCCACGGCTGTCGTCGTGGCGTTGTTCTGCGCGTTGGCGGCATCCTGCCCCGGGTTGCCCATGCGCGATTGCGCATAGCCACGGCAGTTATAATCATCCTGCTGGAATTGCTGGAAGGTTTTCCCCGGCCCCGGCATGGCAACCACTGAAGGCCCGGACGGCGGCGCCACGCTGCAAGCCCCCAGGGCTGCAAGCGGCAACAGCGCCAGTCCGAAATTGGCCAGTTTTCTTTTGCGTGACATCCTCAACTCCTGCGCGAAGTGCCGTTTGGTTTCAAGGGCTTATGTAAACGCCCGGGAGGTGTCCCGCAATGCGGTTACCGGGCGGCTTACAGTTCGTATCGAAGCGAAACCTATCCCCCGATTACGGCAGAAAAACGGGCGGGCGGTTAACCCCGCCCCTCAAAAAAATCTTTAACCTTGGCAAAGAAGCCCTCATGCTCCGGGCTGCCCGCGCCATAGCTCTTGGATTCGGCCTCGAACTCCTCCAGCAACTCGCGCTGGCGGCGTGTCAGCTTCTGCGGCGTCTCCACCGCAACCTGGATATACATATCGCCGCGCTGCGTGCTGCGCAGCACCGAAAATCCCTTGCCCCGCAGCCGGAATTGGTCTCCGGTTTGCGTGCCGGGCGGGATCTTCACCTTCGCCGCCGTGCCGTCAATCGCCGGCACCTCAACCTCGCCACCCAGCGCCGCCTGCGTCATGCGCAGCGGCACACGGCAGAAAATATTCGCCCCGTCGCGCTGGAAGATCGCATGCGGGCGCACCGTGATATGCACATATAAATCGCCCAGCGCCGCGCCGCGCCCGCCGGCTTCGCCCTCGCCCGAAAGCCGGATGCGCGTGCCATCCTCAACACCGGCGGGTATCTGCACCGAGAGCGTCTTCTCACGCGGCACGGTGCCAACGCCCGAGCACACCCGGCATGGATTGCGCACCATGCGCCCCGAGCCGCCACAGGTTGGGCAGGTACGCTCCACCAGAAAAAACCCTTGCTGCGCGCGCACCCTTCCGGCGCCGCCGCATGTGCCGCAGGTCTCAGCGCTGGCATTTTTATCCGCCGAGCCGCTGCCGCTACAGGCATCGCAGGTCATGCGCGTGGGGACACGCACATTGGTCTTAACGCCGGTGAAGGCTTCCACCATGTCGATCTCGACCTGGGTCTTGATATCCGCCCCGGTCTGCTGCTGCGCCCCGCCGCCACGGCGCCCGCCGCCGAACATCTGCTCGAAAATATCGCCAAGCCCGCCCTCGAAGCCAAAGCCTCCGGCACCGGCGCCGTTGCCGCCATTCTCGAACGCCGCATGGCCATAACGGTCATAGGCGCCCCGCTTCTGGTCGTCCTTCAGCACGTCGTAGGCTTCGTTCAGCTCCTTGAACTTCGCCTCCGCCTTGGCATCACCGGGATTACGGTCGGGATGATACTGCATCGCCAGACGGCGATACGCTTTTTTCATCTCATCGGCGCTGGCGCCGCGCTCCACACCCAGAGTGGCGTAATAATCCTGTTTGGCCATAACGGCGATGTTTTCCTTGTCTCAACTCTATAACTGAAAAAATCCCGGGGCGGCGCCCCGGGATCCATTCAACTTTTAACGGCGCCGCGCGATCAGGATTTCTTCTTGTCGTCGACTTCCTCGAAATCCGCATCCACGATCTTCTCGCCATCCGGCCCGGCCTGCGCACCCGGCGCCGCCTGCCCGGCTTCCGCCTCGGCTGTCGCCTTGTACATCGCCTCGCCAAGCTTCATCGCCGACTGCGTGAGCCGCTCGCCCGCCGCCTTCAGCGCTTCCACATCGCCGCCTTCGAGCGCCGACTTCGCCGCCGCCACTGCCGCCTCGGCCTCGCCCTTGTCCTGGGCGGAAACCTTGTCGCCAGCTTCCTTCAGCGTCTTCTCGACCTGATTAACCATGGCTTCCGTCTGGTTGCGGGTTTCCACCGCCTCGCGCCGCACCTTGTCAGCCGCCGCGTTTTCCTCGGCCTCGCGCACCATCCGCTCGATATCGGCATCCGACAAACCACCAGACGCCTGAATACGGATCTGCGTCTCCTTGCCGGTCGCCTTGTCCTTCGCCTGCACCGAGACAATGCCGTTCGCGTCGATATCGAACGTCACCTCGATCTGCGGCACGCCACGCGGCGCCGAGGGAATGCCCGTAAGGTCGAAATTGCCAAGCAGCTTGTTGTCCGCAGCCATTTCGCGCTCACCCTGGAACACTTTAATGGTCACGGCGGTCTGCCCGTCATCGGCTGTCGAGAAGGTCTGGCTCTTCTTGGTCGGGATTGTCGTGTTACGGTCGATCAGCCGGGTGAAAACGCCGCCCAGCGTCTCGATGCCCAGCGAAAGCGGGGTCACATCGAGCAGCAACACGTCCTTCACATCGCCGCGCAGCACCGCGCCCTGAATCGCGGCGCCGATGGCCACGACCTCATCGGGGTTCACATTGCGCGCCGGCTCCTTGCCGAAGAAGTTCTTCACCAGCTCGATGACCTTGGGCATGCGGGTCATACCGCCGACCAGAATCACCTCGTTGATCTCGCCAGCGGTCACACCGGCATCCTTCAGCGCGGCGCGGCACGGCCCGAGCGTCCGCTCGATCAGGTCTTCAACCAGCGACTCCAGCTTGGCGCGGGTCAGCTTCAGCACCAGATGCTTCGGCCCGGAGGCGTCAGCGGTGATGAACGGCAGGTTGATCTCGGTCTCCTTCGAGGATGACAGCTCGATCTTCGCCTTCTCGGCGGCTTCCTTCAGCCGCTGCAGCGCCAGCTTGTCCTTGCGCAGGTCGATGCCCTGGTCCTTCTTGAACTCCTCGGCCAGATAATCGATCACCCGCTGGTCGAAATCCTCGCCGCCCAGGAAGGTATCGCCGTTGGTGGATTTCACCTCGAACACGCCGTCGCCCAGCTCCAGCACCGAAACGTCGAACGTGCCGCCGCCAAGGTCGTACACCGCGATCGTCCCGGCGTTGCGCTTGTCCATGCCATAGGCAAGAGCGGCAGCGGTCGGCTCGTTGATGATACGCAGGACTTCCAGCCCCGCGATCTTGCCGGCGTCCTTGGTCGCCTGGCGCTGTGCGTCATTAAAATAGGCCGGAACGGTGATCACCGCCTGCGTCACCGCCTCACCGAGATACGCCTCGGCGGTCTCCTTCATCTTGGTCAGAATATAAGAGCTGACCTGCGAGGGGGAATATTTCTCGCCCTTGGCCTCAACCCAGGCATCGCCATTGTCGCCCTTCACGATGCCATACGGCACCAGCCCCTTGTCCTTGGCCACGGTGGGGTCTTCGTAACGGCGGCCGATCAGGCGCTTGACGGCATAAAGCGTGTTGGACGGGTTGGTGACCGCCTGGCGCTTGGCGGACTGGCCAACCAGCCGCTCGCCGGAATCGGAGAACGCCACCATCGAGGGGGTGGTACGCGCGCCTTCCGAATTTTCGATGACGCGGACATCCTTGCCTTCCATGACCGCAACGCAGGAATTGGTGGTACCAAGGTCGATACCGATCACTTTACTCATATAAATAGCTCCTTTGCAGCGGATTTCCCCGGCCCGAAGCACCAGAAAAACCCCTTTGAACAACGCGTCTCATGTATTCAAACCACAACCCGGGCACAAGAGATTTTTTCTCCACCCGGCCATGCCGCAGCGGAAACCGTGGCCTTGCGCGCCAGCCCGCCCCCAGGCGATCGGGCCCTGGCCGTTTTGCTGAGGGCGCTTCACGCTTGCGGCTCGCTCAGGCGAACGAACCTCAAACGGCCGCGCTCTACGCAGGCAGCCAGACAAAATCCGTAATCGCCTGCGCCAGCGCCAGATCCTTGCGCGTCACACCGCCCGCGTCATGCGTGGTCAGCGTGATCGCCACCTTGTTGTATGAATTCGACCAGTCGGGATGATGGTCCATCTTCTCCGCCAGCAGCGCGACATGGGACATGAACGACCACGCCTCGGCGAATGAGTTGAACTTGAACGACTGGTGGATCGATTTGCCGTCTTTGGCGAGCGCCCATTTGCCCGGCAGGGCGTTCAAATCCTCAACCTTCAGCAGTTTCATGGCAATCACCTTTCATGGTGTTTGCTTGAACTGGGTACTCCAGCCCGGCCCGCAAGATGGCCGCCCATAAATCCCCGGCCATTTTTCCGAGGACGCTTCACGCTTGCGGCTCGCTCGGTTGAGCGAACCCCAAACGATCGCACTCTACCCCATGCACCACGCCAGAATCGCCTTCTGCGCATGCAGCCGGTTTTCCGCCTCGTCGAACACCACCGACCATGGCCCGTCGATCACCGCCGCCGACACTTCCTCGTCGCGGTGGGCGGGCAGGCAATGCATGAAAATCGCCCCTTCCGCCGCCTGTTCCATCAGCGCCGCCGTCACCTGATACGGCGCGAACGCCGCCGCGCGGGCCGCCGCCTCATCCTCGGAATCGGCCATGCTCAGCCAGGTGTCCGTCACCACACAGGCCGCCCCCTCCACCGCGTCTTCGGGGTCGATGCTCACGCGCACATCCGCCTTCTCGTCGCGCGCCCAGTCCAGCACGTCCGGGTTGGGCCAATACCCCGCCGGACAGGCCAGCCGCAGCGTGAAGCCAAAGCGCGCCGCCGCCTCGATCATCGACACCGCGACATTATTCCCATCGCCCACCCAGGCCACCACCTGCCCGGCAATCGGCCCGCGATGCTCCTCGAAGGTCATGATATCCGCCATGATCTGGCAAGGGTGCGAAAGCTCGGTCAGCCCGTTGATGATGGGCACGCTGGCATGCCGGGCAAACTCATGCAGCTTGGCCGCGCGGTCGGTGCGCAGCATCACCCCGTCCACATAGCGCGAGAGCACATGCGCGGTGTCGGCAATCGTCTCGCCCCGGCCGATCTGCATATCGCGCGAGGACAGCACGATCACATCCCCGCCCAGCTCGCGCATCGCCACCTCGAAGGAAACCCGCGTCCGCGTCGAGGGTTTCTCGAAAATCAGCGCCAGCGTCTTGCCCGCCAGCGGCTTCTTGCCGTTGCGCCGCGTGTTCTTCAGGCGCACCGCCGAGTCCAGCAGAGCGCGCAGCTCCGCCCCGGAAAAATCCTTCAAATCCAGAAAATGCCGCGGGCCGTTGGCCCTCAACTCCAGGAGCGCACTCATTTCGCGCCAACCTCCACACCAGCCAAACACCGTTGCGCCGCCCGTTCCAGCAGCGCCACAGCCTCATCGCATTCGGCCGTGCCCACAATCAAGGGGGGTATCAGCCGCAATACATTCTCCCCGGCCGCCACGGTGAGCAGGCCCTCCTCCATCGCCGCCGCCTGCACCGCGGTGTTGGGCACCACGCATTTCAGCCCGCGCAGCAGCCCCATGCCGCGCACCTCCTCGAACACGCCGGGGAAGCGCGCGCACAATCCACCCAGCGCCTCGCCCAGATACCGCCCGGCAGCCGCCACACCCTCCAGAAACCCCGGCGCCAGGATCACATCCAGCACCGCATTGCCCGCCGCCGCAGCCAGCGGACTGCCGCCAAACGTGGTGCCATGGCTGCCTGGCACCAGCACCCGGGCGACGCGCTCTTTCGCCAGCACCGCGCCCATCGGGAAGCCACCGCCAATCCCCTTGGCCACGGACATCACATCCGGCTGGATCCCCGCCCATTCATGCGCGAAGAGCCTGCCCGTCCGCCCCATGCCGCACTGCACCTCGTCCAGCCCGAGCAGAATGCCATGCTCATCGCACAGCGCGCGCAACGCCTGCAAAAACGCCACCGATGCCGGCCGCACGCCGCCTTCGCCCTGCACCGGCTCTATCAGCACCCCCGCAGTTTGCGGGCCGATGGCGGCGCGCACCGCCGCGATGTCACCGAAGGGGACATGGTCGAACCCGTCCACCAGCGGCCCGAATCCGGCCAGATATTTCGCGTTCCCGGTCGCCGCGATCATCGCCAGCGTGCGCCCGTGGAACGCGCCCTCAAAGCAGATCACCCGGTAGCGTTCCGGTTGCCCGGCATCGGCGCAGGTTTTGCGCATGGCCTTCACCAGCCCCTCGTTGGCCTCGGCGCCGGAGTTACAAAAGAACACCGAATCGGCAAAACTCGCCGCCACCAGCCGGTTCGCCAGCAATTCCGCCCCCGGCACACGGTACAGGTTGGAAACATGGATCACCTTCGCGGCCTGCCCGGCGATGGCGCTCACCAGATGCGGGTGCCCGTGCCCCAGCGAGGAGGTGGCGATTCCCGCGCCGAAATCCAGGAATTTGCGGCCTCGCTCGTCGAACAGCCAAGCTCCCTCGCCATGCGCAAAGGCAATATCGGCACGGTTGTAGTTCGGCATTAGCGCGGCGATCATGATTGTGCTTTCTAGACAGGAAAGCACGGAATACTGCGCAAATGAACCAGAATAGTCAAACGTCGCCCCGCCTCAAACTCGGCCTGGTGGTTGCGCTCTGCGCGCTTCCCTCCTGTTTTGAGGCATTTGCCATCCTCTGGGGCCAGCGCCACGGCCTCACGGGCAAGGCCCTGCGCGACGGTCTGGATTTCTGGGCCGGCGGCTTCCTCGCCCTCAACCACCAGCTGCCCATCCTCTTCGACCACACCGCCTATCAGAGCTTTCTTGAAGGCATCTACGGCAAACTGCCCTATCACCTGTGGAGCTACCCTCCCACATATCTGATGTTCGCCGCCGCGTTTGACTGGCTCGCGCCCTGGCACGCCGTTTTCGCGTTCGATGCGTTTTCGCTCACCCTCCTGGCTTTAGCCCTGCGCCTCGCGAAAAAATCCTGGTGGTTCATCGCCGCCGTCCTGCTCGCCCCGGCCAGCCTGGAGAGCGCGCTGGAACACCAGAACGCCGCCCTGCTCACGGCGCTCATCGGCGGCGGCCTGCTGCTTGCCCAGAGCCGCCCGCGCCTGGGCGGCATCCTCATCGGCCTGGCCACCATCAAACCTCAGCTTGGCCTTGTGCTGCCGCTCTATCTGCTGCGCCGCGCCCCTGCCGCCTTCGCCTACGCCGCCCTGGCCGCCACCCTGCTCGCCGCCGCCTCGCTCTACGCCTTCGGCCCCGCGGCCTGGGACGGCTTCATCCACTTCACCAGCCCGGTGATGAGCAACGTGCTGCTCACCGGCCATCCGCATGATTTCTTCGGCGGGCTGATCAGCGTATTCGCCTTGGCACACCCGCTCGGCCTGCACCCGGCCTTGCTGATCCAGGGGGTAGCCACCCTGGCCGCCATCGCCGCCGCCACGCAAACCCGCTCCGTCCCGGCGCTGCTCATCCTCGCCGCGCTCGCCAGCCCCTATTTGCATGACTACGACCTGGTGGGGGCAACCCTGGCGGCCGCGCTGATCATCGAAGATCGCCTTGCCACAGGCTTCGCCCCGTTCGAGCCCGTGATCCTCTTCCTTATCTGGCTGGGCCCTGGAATGCTGCCTTGGGCACCGCAATATGCCCATGCCGCGCCGCTTGCGCTGCTGTTGCTCTTGGCAAGCGCATGACGCCGTGGTGGTGTCACGCCATGCGACTCCTCTCAGGCTCCGCCCGTCTCGCCGGTGTCACCGGCTGGCCGGTTGCCCACTCCCGCTCCCCCAGGCTCCACGGCGTCTGGCTGAACCGCCATGATATAGACGGCGCCTATCTGCCCCTGCCCATCAGCCCGGCGGATCTGGCGCATGTCGTACCCGCTCTGGCCAAAGCCGGATTCGCCGGGCTCAACGTCACCATTCCGCACAAAATCTCGGTCATGGCGCTGTGCGACCGTATCGACCCCCGCGCCGCGCGGATCGGCGCGGTCAACACGCTTGTGTTCACCAGCACCGGCATCGAGGGTTTCAACACCGACAGCTACGGCTTCCTCGCCAACCTGCGCGCCCATGGGGTGAACCCCGCCGCCGGCCCTGCCCTCATTCTGGGCGCGGGCGGCGCCGCCCGTGCCATTGCCGCCGCCTTGCAGGACGAGGGCGCACCCGTCACCTTCTGCAACCGCACGGAGCGCAACGCGGCCGCCCTGGCCGCCGCCCTGCCGCCAGGAAACGTCCTGCCCTGGGAGTACCGCAGCGCCGCATTGGGCGACTACGCCTTGCTGGTGAACACCACCTCGCTCGGCATGGTCCACCACGAACCTCTGGATATTTCACTCGAAGCCGCCAATCCGGCGCTCGCCGTGGCGGACATCATCTACGCCCCGCTGGAAACCGAGCTCCTCAAAGCCGCCCGCGCGCGTGGCCTTACAGCCGTCGAGGGCCTCGGCATGCTTCTGCACCAGGCCGTTCCGGGGTTCGAAGCCTGGTTCGGCGTTACCCCCGTGGTTGATGACGAGCTCTACCGCATCGTCTCCGGCGGATGATCGTCCTCGGCCTCACCGGCGGTATCGGCATGGGCAAGTCCACGGTGGCAAAAATGTTCGCCGCCCACGGCATCCCCTGCTTCAACGCCGATGACGCCGTACACCAGTTGCAGGCCCCTGGCGGCCGCGCCATCCCCGCGCTGGCCAGTGCATTTCCCGGCACGGTGAACAACGGCGTCCTCGACCGCGGCAGGCTCCGCGCCCTTGTGCTGCGCGACAATACCGCCATGCGCCGGCTGGAAGCCATCATGCACCCGCTGGTATACCAGGAAGAAGCAAAATTCCGCACCGCGGCCTTTCGCGCGCATCGCCGCGCCGTGCTGCTGGACATCCCCCTGCTGTTCGAGGCCGGCGCCTACCGCCGCGTGCACCGTGTCATCACCGTCTCTTGCCCGCGCGATGTGCAGATCGCCCGCGTGCTCAGGCGCGGCCTGCCGCTGGCGCAGATTGAAGCCATCATCGCCCGCCAGACCCCCGATGCTGAAAAGCGCCGCCGCGCCGGCCATATCATCCCCACCGGCCTCTCAAAATTCGAGGCGCTCCGGGCCGTCTGCCGTATAGTAGAGGAATTGCGCACATGAGCCGGAGCGTTTTATTCGACACGGAAACCACCGGCTTCGAGCCGCTCACCGGCGACCGCGTCATCGAAATCGCCGCCATCGAACTCATCAACGACCTTCCCACCGGCGAACAGTTCCACGCCCTGCTGGACCCTGAACGCGACATCCCCACCGAGAGCACGCGCGTCCACGGCATCACCAACGCCCATGTCGAGGGAAAGCCGAAATTCGCTGAGGTCGCCGAGGCGATGCTGGTCTTCTTCGGCGACTCCCCCCTGGTCGCGCACAACGCCCCGTTCGACTTCGCCTTCATAGACTTCGAACTCACCCGCATCGGCCGCCCCAAGCTCGAGCGCGCGCGCATGGTCGACACGCTGGTGATGGCCAAGGCCCGCTTCCCCGGCATGCCCAACAGCCTGGACGCGCTCTGCCGCCGGTTTGGCATCGACCTCTCCGCCCGCACCACGCATAACGCGCTGCTGGACTGTAAACTGCTCGCGGATGTTTATGTGGAGCTTACCGGCGGCCGCCAGCGCGGGCTGACCTTGGAGACCGAGCAGGTGCTCTCCTTCGCACAGTATGAACGCACAGGCACCCGCACACCCCGGCCGATCACCTTGGACGATGACGCACTTGCCGCGCACGCCGCTTTCGTGGCCAAGCTCAAGGATCCCATCTGGAATCAATAGACTTGCTTTCCCGCCGGGGACTCTCGGCACGGCCTTGCCGGTAATCCTCGTCCATTGTGAAATATCATGCGGGGCGGCGGCGCGAAACAACTCAGAACGACCTGAAAATAAATTATTGCAGAACTCAAAAAATGATGATTATATCATCCAAATAAATAAGAATTTCAGGAAATCACCACCCTTATAATTTTCCAATTCTCCGCTCCGCAGCTGGCATCGCCTACAAAAACCGCAGCCGGCAAGCCCTAGACCTGTGGTTTAAAGGACTGAGATAAGGGCGCCTTGCGCATGGTGCGCCGCAACACAAGCCTTAACCACAAGCGAGGCCAAATGCAGCGATTACGGCTAACAAAATGAGCGAGGCATTGTCAGCATACCTTCGCGGACGTTTGGCGCGGCGCCCAGGCGCGGCCGGATATGGGATATGGGATTACCCGCGCCCAGGAAAACTGGATGAATTCTTCTTGACAGACCTCCGCCCACCCATTACCGCTAATTTGTGCGAGGGTTAAATTAATTAGGGAAACGTCCTTCCGTCCAAGGCAAATACCCCCGTGGAGCCGGTCGTTTCCCAAGGCGCGTACAAATATTTTTGGGAGAAAACACAAATGTCTTTAAAGAAACATTACATTGCTGCGACTTTGCCGTTTTGGCTGGCAGCGGCCATGCCCGCTGCCGCGCAGACCATTGCGATGCCCGACGTGACTCAGATCAGCGCCAAGCCGATCACCATCGCTTTCCTGATGCCCGAGAATTCTTCGCCGCGCTATGAGCAGGTGGACCGTCCGGAATTCACCAAGATGGCGAAGCTTGCCGATCCGAACGTGAACTTGATCGTCTCCAACGCCAACAGCGACCCTGCGACGCAGCTCAACCAGGCGCAGTCAGCCATCACCAACGGCGCCAATGTGCTGGTGGTTGATCCGGTCGACGGCAAAGCGGGCGCTGCCATCGTCGCCTATGCCCAGCGCAACAAGGTCCCGGTGATCTCTTATGACCGGCTGATCCAGGATTCCACGCCTGCTGCTTATGTATCCTTCGACAACGTGAAGGTTGGCGAACTGCAGGGACAATATATCGCCGACCACACCAAGCCCGGCGGCCATATTATCATGATCGGCGGCGCGCCGACCGACCCGAATGCCTTTGACTTCCGCAACGGCGCGCTCTCAGTGCTCAAACCTCTGGTCAAAGCCGGCAAGCTGAAGATCGTCTATTCGGTGATGACCCCGGACTGGAGCCCGGAGAACGCCTTCCAGGAGACCCAGCAGGCCCTGACCCGGCTTGGCAACAACGTGGACGCCGTGCTTGCCGCAAACGATGGCACGGCCAGCGGTGCGATCCGCGCCTTGCAGGCGGTGGGTCTGGCAGGCAAGGTGCCGGTGACCGGCCAGGATGCAACCAATGGCGGGCTGACCTACATTCTCGAAGGTCAGCAGTCCATGACGGTCTTCAAGTATGTGCCGCAGGAAGCCGCTGTGGCTGCTCAGCTCGCTGTTTCCATTGGTGCCACCGGCGCGGCGCCAACTGGTCTCATCAACGCGCACGTGGACAACGGCAAAATCAAGGTGCCGTCCGTGCTGCTAACCCCGGTGGTGGTGACGGCAGCCAATATCGGCTCAACCGTGATCAAGACCGGCTACACCAAGCTGTCTGATATTTGTGTTGGCGGCGCTGCTGATACGGCGTTGTGCAAGGGTCAGTAACCGCGTTTACAGGATGCCGCTCACATCGCATGTGAGCGGCTTCTTTTTTTTCAAGGAGGCAAAGGAATGTCCACGGCAGACCTGCTGAGTGTACGAAATCTGCATAAAAAATATGGGGCTGTGACAGCTCTGCGCAACGTAAGCTTTACCGTGCGCAAAGGCGAGGTGACCGCCCTGCTCGGCGATAATGGCGCGGGCAAGTCCACGACCATCAAGGCGATTTCCGGTGCCGCTCCGGCAGATAGCGGCAACATCATTCTCGAAGGCCAAGAGGTGAGCCTGCGCCGTCCGGCTGATGCCAACGCCCTCGGTATCCAGACCGTTTATCAGGACTTGGCGCTGTGCGACAATCTCGGCATCTGCGCCAATTTGTTTCTCGGCCGCGAGCGCGTGCTTTGGCCGTTCGGAATTTTGCGTGATGTGGACATGGAAGCCGAAGCGCTGCGTGTTCTGAAGACGCTGAGGGTTAATCTGCCCTCGCTCGACACTCACGTCTCCTCCCTCTCCGGCGGGCAGCGTCAGGCCGTGGCAATTGCGCGCGCTGTTCTCTGGGGCACCAAGCTCGTGATCATGGATGAGCCAACCGCGGCACTTGGCGTCGCCCAGACAGCCGAAGTGCTGCGTCTGGTGCGCGATCTCGCCGCCCAAGGTTTCGGCGTGATCCTGATTACGCACAATATGCACAATGTTTTCGAAGTCGCTGACAGCGTCGTGGTTCTGCGCCTGGGCGAGACCGTGCTGGAAGCGCGTAAGAGCGAGTTAACACCTGAAATCGTCGTAGGCTGCATCACCGGATCGCGGACGACTGTGGGAGGCACGGCATGACCGTGAATGCAAAAGACATGACATCAACAACGCAGACTCAATCCCCCGTGCGCAGCTGGACACAGAAGCTGGTGCAATCATCTGATCTCGGCATGGCGCCGGTGATCGCAGCGCTCATCGTCATCTGGATAGTGTTTGAATTTCTCAACCCGCATTTTCTGACGCCGCGCAATATAAGCAACCTCTCTGCCCAGATCGTGGTTACCGGAACGCTGGCGCTGGCGGAAACATTCGTCATTCTGCTCGGTATGATCGACCTGTCAATCGGCTGGAGCAGCGTCGTGGCCGCCGCCGTGTTCTCGGTGACCACCGTGTTCCTTAACTGGCCGGTATGGCCTTGTGTCGGGCTGGGGATCGGCGCTTCGGTGATCGTGGGGCTGTTGCAGGGGCTACTGGTCTCGCGCGTCGGCGTACCAAGCTTCGTGGTCTCTCTCGGCGGCGCGATGATCGCGGAGGGCGTCTCCCTCGCCATGCTCACCCCTCATGGTGGTTCGATACCGCTTTCGGACAATCTTTCGACCATGATCGGCACACTGAATATCGCCCCCTCGTGGAGCTGGATTCTCTCGCTCGGCCTGTTCGCCGTGTTCGCCGGGGTGATGGTCTCGCAACACATGGGACGGATGAAGCGCGGCGCGGGAGAAGGCCACAGCGTGTTCTTCGTCAAACTCGCCGCACTTTTTGTTCTGCTGGTCGCAGCCGTTGGTACGCTCTGCGCTTATCGTGGCGTGCCGTGGCTGCTGTTAATTTTTCTGGGCGCGCTGTTTGCGTGCGCTTTCGTTACTAAATCAACTCGTTTTGGCCGTCATCTCTATGCGGTGGGTGGTAATGCCGAAGCATCGCGGCGCTCTGGCATCAATGTCCGCTTTATCCAGCTTGCTGCCTTCACGATTGCAGGCGCGCTCGTTGGACTCGGCGGGCTGTTGGATGCCGCACGCCTCGGTGTGGCTTCCGCCACGGTCGGTGACAGTGACATTATGCTGAATGCCGTCGCCGCGGCCGTCATCGGCGGCACCAGCCTGTTTGGCGGACGTGGTTCAGTTTATGGCGCGCTGTTTGGTGCGCTGGTGATTGCCAGCGTTACGAACGGCATGGATCTGATCGGCGCGCCTTCCTCGATCCGCTTCGGTGTGGAGGGCGCGATCCTGCTGGTCGCGATCACGATCGACACGCTGCTGCGTCAGCGCCGGTTACGCTCCGGCCGGGTCTAACCCGCTTCGCCGCAGCGCCGGGCCTAAAAAAAACCATCCGGAATTTCCGGATGGTTTTTTTATTTAGAGCGCGACAGGTTTGGGTTGACGCAAGAGTGCTCCGCGAACGCGCACTAAATCTATGACAAGAGGCTGATTCACGCTTTCGGTTGCCACGCTGGCGCGCGTCAACCTCAAACGATCAGACTCTAGCTCTTGCCGGAAAGCATTACCGGAAGATCACATCCATCTCCGGGCTCCAGAGTTTCATCCCGCCCGTAAGCCCCGCCGCATTCACCGCCAGGCGCACACCGGCTGGCAATTCTCCGGCCTCAAAATGCCGCGCATTGCCGCCGCCCAGATGCAGAATATCAAAATTCACGAGCGCGGCGCAGCGAGCAATCGTTTCCCTCACCCGCTCCTTCCAGGCCGCCATGCCCAGCTGGCGCAACGCGGCGTCACCAACAAAGTCATCATATGTTGGCGCCTCGCCAGCCGTGTGGCGGCCAAATTCAATCTGCGGCGCGGGAACACCGCCACGGAAGAGCGAAAACCCCATGCCGGTGCCTAGCGTTAGTACCAGCTCGATCCCCTCGCCGGTGATAACACCAAGGCCATGCAACATGGCATCGTTGGCGAGGCGCGCGGGCCGGCCAAAACAAGCCGTGGCAAGCGCGCCAAAATCAGTACCATGCCATGCTTGCGTTCCGATATTGGGCGCGGTGAGGATGATTCCACGGCGAATTGCACCCGGAAATCCTATGGATATGCGCTCATAATCGCCAAGCGGTGCGATGAGCACCCTCAACGCCTCCAGCATTGATGCCGGCGTCGCCTCAGGCGGTGTCGCGCAACGCAGCGGATCACCAAGTATCCGGCCGTCCTCACTGAGCAGCGCCGCCTTCAGATTGGTGCCGCCAATATCGATCGCAAGAATACGGGAATGAAAATCGTTCGTCATGACATCCTCTGGAAACGAAAGAGGCCGGCCCGGTTGCGCCGGAGCGGCCTTCTGCCTCGGGGCAGTTTACGCGAAATCAGTCCTCGCTGGTTAGCCCGTTGAATTTGCCGACATTCAGCCCAAACTGCAAGCTGAAAACGCACAGCCCACCCAGGTTAAAATTCATGCAGCACCCTCGCCACGTCCCGCTGCCTCGATGATGTCCGCACTCCCCTCCTTGAGGGATTTCCCTAACAGGCATTCCTCTCCTCCTATTGAATATTTTATTGTTTGGACCAGCATGTGACAGAACCCCTCATCCGCCGGAAACTGCCAAAACCGGGCGGCGCGCGCCGGGCACATCCAAATTATTTTAACCTCAAAAAAATATGGCTGGCGTCTCGCCGTGCCAATTTACAATTTGCCGCGCTGCAATGCTTGAGCTACAAAGCTGCTGCCATGCTCAAAAATAAAATCAATTCAAACACAATCCGGCGCATCAATGCGGCACGCGTCTTTCATGGCATTCACAAGCAGCCCGGCATCTCGCCGCGGGGGCTGTCCAAGATCACCGGAATTGATCTCGCCACGATCTCCATCATCCTTACGACCCTGGAACAGGACGGTTTGGTATTGCGCCAACCCGAGGCACCCACGGGCCGTTCGGGGCGGCCGAACTCAACATTATTCATCAACGAGGCCAGCGGCGTGCTCGCCGGTGCCGCCATCGAGGTGGAGGAGATCCATATCGTCCTCTCAAGCTTCTCCGGCGCGCGGCTCGGCTCATTGAGCGTGCCGGGCAGCTTGAGCCAGGAGGCGGCGGCAAGCGCCATCAAATCAGGTATCCTTGCGCTGCTGAAGCAGGTTCGCATACCGCGCAAACGCCTTGCGGGCGTGGGCATTGGTGTGCCCGGCTTGGTCGGGCTGGACGGACGAATCGCTCTGGCGCCAGCACTGAATTGGCATGATGCGGATCTGGCCGGTGTGCTTACCGCCGCGCTTGGCGTGGCCGTGCACCTGGAAAACGACACCAAGGCCGCGGCCCTTGCAGAACATATATTTGGCAGTTGCCAGCATACGTCAGACTTTGTCTACGTCTCTGGCCGTTCGGGCGTTGGCGGCGGGTTGTATTTGGGCGGCGCGATTTATCGCGGTCCGCACGGCCTGGCGGGCGAAGTGGGGCATATGAAACTCGTGCCGCACGGCCGGCCTTGCGCTTGCGGCGCGCGCGGCTGTTTCGAGGCGTATGTTTCAGAGCATGCTGTCGTCAAACGCCTCGCCGAGTCCGGCGTGCCCTTGCAGGATATTCCGGCAATCCGGGCCGCCGCGCTGAGCGGAAACGAAATCGTGCTGCATACGCTGGAAGAAGCAGGGCAGCATCTTGGTCTTGGATTGGCCAACCTTGCCAATTTGCTCGCGCCGAGTTCCATTATTCTGGGCGGCAGCATGGCGGCACTGGCGGAATTCCTGCTGCCCGCGTGCCGGCCGGCGTTCGAGGAGAACACCCTGGCGGAGATCCGCAGCGGCATGACCATCGCCCTCTCCACGCTGCAGGAGTTCGCGGTTCCCATGGGAGGAATCGCAATTGCGCTGCAACATTTTCTGGAAGAACCGAGCGTTATCCGCGCCTGATCCGTTAGCGGCTTTACGGCGCCACCCGGAATTGCTATTATTCTTTTAAGGGTCAAATAAACATCCTGGGAGGATGTCATCCATGACAAGCCGTGTGATACCTGTATCGTCTTTTGCATTGGTTGTGTTCGGCGCCACCGGAGATCTGGCGCGGCGGAAATTGCTGCCGGCGATGTTCCAACGCGACGTGGCAGGGCAACTTCCCGATGAAGCCAACATCATCGGCGTCGCGCGCACGCAAATGGCGGAGGGGGAGTTTCATATCCTTGCTCGCCAGGCGCTTGAGGAACATGTTCCAGCTTCAGAACGGGATACCGCCTCTGTCGAGCGTTTCCTGGCGCGGCTTCACTATGTTGCCGTGGAAGCCGTGGGAGAGGACGGCTGGCATGAGCTTGCCCTGGCGCTGGAACCATTTCAGGACCGCGTCACCGTCTTCTATCTCGCAACCGGCCCTGCCCTGTTCAGCCCCATCTGCGAGCGTCTCGGGCGCTTTGGTCTCGCCGGGGCCAACGCCCGGGTAGTGGTGGAAAAGCCGGTGGGGCGCGACCTTGCCTCCGCCCAGGCGGCCAACGCGGCAATCGGGCGTGTGTTCCCCGAAGAGCGGACCTACAGGATCGATCATTACCTTGGGAAAGAAACCGTGCAGAACCTGATGGCATTGCGGTTCGCCAATGGGTTGTTCGAGCCGCTGTGGAATGGCGCGCATATCGACCATGTGCAGATTTCGGTGGCGGAGAGTCTGGGCGTGGAAGGCCGCGCCGGCTATTACGACACCGCAGGCGCCCTGCGGGACATGGTGCAGAACCATCTGTTGCAATTGCTCTGCCTGGTGGCGATGGAGCCGCCTGCCCGGCTGGACGCCAGCGCCATGCGCGATGAAAAGTTGAAAGTGCTGTGCTCGCTGGAACCAATCACCACTGCCAATGCGGCGCATAACGTGGTGCGCGGGCAATACCGCGCCGGCGCCTCGGTCAGTGGCCCTGTACCCGGCTATCTTGAAGAACTCGGCGTGGATGAAAGTGCGACGGAGACTTTTGTCGCGATCAAGGCCGGCATTAAAAACTGGCGCTGGGCGGGCGTGCCGTTTTATCTGCGCACCGGCAAGCGGCTGAGCACGCGGGCATCTGAAATTGTCATCACTTTCCGCCCGGTGGCGCATTCGGTATTCGCATCTTCGGCCGGGCCGGTCATCGCCAACCAGCTGGTCATTCGCTTGCAGCCCGATGAGGGCGTACAACTCTGGCTGATGATTAAAGACCCCGGCCCAGGCGGCATGCGGCTGCGCCAGGTACCTCTGGATATGAGCTTCGCCACGGCCTTTGGCCTGCGCAACCCCGATGCCTATGAGCGCCTGGTGCTGGACGTGGTGCGCGGCAACCAGACGCTGTTCATGCGCCGCGACGAGGTGGAGGCCGCATGGCGCTGGATCGACCCGATTCTGGAAGCCTGGAATCATCCTGCCGCCGAGCCCCCCCTGCCTTATGCATCGGGCACCTGGGGCCCCTCGGCAGCCATCGCGCTGATTGAGCGCGACGGCCGCACCTGGGCCGATACCGGCTCTTGAATCCCGCGCACTCCCAATCCAGCGCCAAAACCGTACCGGCAATAATAAGCGAGGACAGAATGTACGAACACCGTTATGCCAAAATCATCGCCACCCTTGGCCCGGCCAGCTCTGACAAAGCAACGATCCGGGAACTTGCTGCAGCAGGCGCCAATATTTTCCGGTTGAACTTCAGCCATGGGTCGCATGCGGATCATCGACTGCGGATGGACACCATCCGCGAAGTCGAGGCAGAGCTTGGCCGCCCGCTTGCGGTACTGGCTGACCTGCAAGGGCCAAAGCTGCGGATCGGCATGCTGGCGCCGGGGCATTTCGACCTGCAGGAAAATCAGGAAATCACCTTCATCCCCGACGGCACCGGTACGGAAATTTCATCAATTCCCCTGCCGCATCCCGAAATCTTCAACGCTGCCAAGCCAGGTGTCATACTGCTTGTCGATGATGGCAAGATGCGTTTTGATGTGCTGTCCGCCGATACGGGGCGCATCACCGCTCGAACGGTGATCGGCGGGCGCCTCCTGCCACGCAAAGGCGTGAGCGTCATCGGCGCGACATTGCCCGTTTCCGCGCTCACCCCCAAAGATCGCGCCGACCTAAAAATCGCCCTGGATATCGGCGCCGATTGGATCGCGCTCTCCTTTGTGCAGCGGCCCGAGGACATCGACGAATTGCGCGAACTCGTTGGAAACAGCGTGCGTATCATGGCAAAGATCGAAAAGCCTTCGGCGCTCGATTGCCTGGAGAGCATCGTTGAAAAATCCGATGCCATCATGGTCGCGCGCGGCGATCTCGGCGTGGAAATGCCGCCCGAGGTTGTGCCACGCATGCAGCGCCGTATCCTGCGCACATGCCGCCGCTATGGAAAACCCGTTGTCGTGGCAACGCAAATGCTGGAATCAATGATCACGACGCCAACCCCCACGCGGGCCGAGGCCTCGGACGTTGCGACTGCCATTTACGCGGGTGCGGATGCGGTCATGCTTTCTGCGGAGACAGCCTCGGGGCATTATCCGGTGCAGGCCGTGGCGATGATGGCCAACATTGTCAGCGATGTTGAATCAGACGGCGATTTCTGGAGCGGGCTGGAAAGCGGACGCGAGGCTGGCCGCAGCGACGTATCAGACGTGATCTGCGCGGCGCTGCGCGAGGCGGCAAAGGCGTTGCAGCCCGCCGCCATCGTTGCCTATACGACAACCGGAAATACCGGGTTCCGCGCCGCTGCGGAGCGCCCGCGCGCACCAATTTTATGCCTCACGCCGTCCATCGAGGTGGCGCGCCGCTTGTGCCTTGCCTGGGGGCTGCGCCCGCGCGTTGCCGGCGCCATGAACGCGATGACGGATGTGGTACAACTCGCCAGCCGGATCGTTGTCGAGGAACGGCTTGGCACCGCCGGGCAGATCATGGCTCTCACCGCCGGGCAACCATTCGGCATCGCGGGCACCACCAACGTGTTGCGTATTGAGCGAATACTTGCATGAACCGTTGACAGGCCCGCGGAAAATACCTTCACGGTAAAAAATTCCAACGGCCCCTGGGCCATCAACGCGCCGGTGAAACCG
>JAJZCG010000119.1 GCA_021846225.1 Pseudomonadota bacterium
TGTCCCATTGGGTGAAGGCCGCATCTATAACCAGAATGCCAAGGATTTGTTGATCATTACGCTCGGCAACGGCGTGCCCATGTCATTGCGCGTGGCAAAGAAACTCGAAGCGGAAACCGGGAAAAAAGCACGGGTGCTGGATTTACGCCGGCTCAAGCCGCTCAATGGCGAGCTGATTGCCAATCACGCAAAAGAAATCGGCAAGGTGTTGGTGGTGGATGAGGGCCGCGAAACCGGCGGCCTCGCCGAACAAATATTTACGGTTCTCGACGAACAAGCACCAAGCGTGGCGAAAAAGCGCGTAGCCGGCAAGGATTCCTATATCCCGCTGGCCGCCGCGGCGAATCTGGTGCTGATGAGCGAGCAGGATATATATAAAGCCACAGAAGATCAGTTACTGTGAAATTGGCAATGCCATAAACGGCTACGGCTATGGACTGCGCCATCTCCATTTACAAGTTTTTTATATTTACCCGGCATAATTTTTCACGGTCTTTACACCGCAACGGCTAAAGTATTCAGCCGGTCGTCCGTATTATGGGGCTGAACTTTGGATCTGTTGTGCATTGCCCTGGTGTGCCTGCTGTTTTCCGCCACAGCCGCGCTGATTCCCGGTCTTGAAAAGCTGGGAGCCGCATCGTGAACTGGCTGTATCTTTTCGCTCTGCTGCTGGCGGTTGGACTGTTCGTGTATCTGTGCATCGCATTGCTGTGGCCGGAGCGCTTCACATGACCGCGAACGGCTATCTGCAGGTCGGCGTCTTTCTGCTGCTGGTGCTGGCCCTGGCCAAACCCGTTGGCTGGTATATGGCGCGCATATATGAAGGCAAAAATGCGTGGCTGAACCGGCTGGGCGCACCGCTCGAACGGTTTATTTACCGACTGGGCGGTGTCAGCTCGGAGCGCGAAATGCGCTGGACCGAGTACGCCATGGCCATGCTGATATTCAATTTCCTGGGTGTGCTGCTGTTGTATGCCATACAACGCCTGCAGGGATATCTGCCGCTCAATCCTCAGCAGTTCGGCGCCGTGGGTGCGGGCTCGGCGTTTAACACCGCTGTCAGCTTCGTTACCAACACCAACTGGCAAGGCTATTCCGGTGAGACCACCATGAGCTACCTCACGCAGATGATGGGGCTCACGGTGCAGAATTTCCTGTCCGCCGCCACCGGACTGTGTGTTGCGGTGGCGCTCATCCGCGGCTTTGCGCGGCACACGGCTGCGACCCTGGGCAATTTCTGGGCGGACCTCACCCGCAGCACGCTCTATATCCTGCTGCCGCTGTCTTTGCCCCTGGCCGTGGTGCTGGTGGGCCAGGGCGTCATCCAGAACCTCAACCCCTATCAGTCCGTGCCGCTGCACGATCCCGTGAGCTATCAGCAACCGCTGGTGAATGCACAGGGTAATCCGTTGATGAATGCCGCCGGTAACCCTGCAACCCGGACGGTGCTGCAGAAGAATCAACTCCTGCCCATGGGTCCGGTGGCCTCGCAGGAGGCTATCAAGGAGCTTGGCACGAACGGCGGCGGATTTTTCAATGCCAATTCCGCCCATCCGTTCGAGAATCCCACGCCGCTGTCGAACTTTCTGGAGATGCTCGCGGTGCTGCTGCTGCCCGCGGCGCTGTGTTTCACGTTTGGTGAAATGGTGGGTGACCGCCGCCAGGGATGGGCCATTTTCATCGCCATGACGGTGCTGTTTGTGGCATTCCTGGGCACGGCATTGTACGCGGAGCAGCATGGCAATCCGGCGTTTGGGAAGCTGGGTGTTGACCAGACCGCTTCCGTCCTGCAGGCGGGCGGTAACATGGAAGGCAAGGAAACGCGTTTCGGTATCGTGGATTCCACTCTGTTCGACACGGTCACGACTGCCACTTCCTGCGGTGCGGTGAATTCCATGCTGGATTCCTATACGCCGCTCGGCGGTCTCATGCCGTTGTGGCTTATCCAGCTCGGCGAGATGGTGTTCGGCGGCGTGGGCTCCGGCCTGTACACCATGCTGGCATTCGCCATGCTGGCGGTGTTCATTGCCGGTCTCATGGTGGGGCGCACGCCGGAATATCTCGGCAAGAAAATTGAATCCTATGAGATGAAGACGGTGTCGCTCATCATTCTCATCACACCGCTCCTGGTGCTGGTGGGCACGGCCGTGGCGGTGATGACCGCCGCCGGCAGGGCGGGGGCTCTCAATCCGGGCGCCCACGGATTCAGCGAGATCCTGTATGCCTTTTCCTCCGCGGCCAACAATAACGGCAGCGCCTTTGCGGGGCTTGACGCCGGCTCGCCGTTCTACAACATCGCCCTCGGCATCGTCATGCAGATCGGCCGCTTCTGGCCGGCGGTGGCTACGCTGGCGCTCGCGGGGTCGCTGGCCGCCAAAAAGCGCGTAGCGGCGGGACTCGGCACCCTGCCCACGCACACACCGCTGTTTATCGCACTGCTGGTGGGCACGGTGTTGCTGGTGAGCGCTTTGACCTACATTCCGGCACTCGCACTCGGCCCCATCGCCGAACAGCTTGCCATGTCGGGCATCCATTGACCGTGGAGCAATCATGAGCACGCGAGCCATTACAGGGTTCCTGTTCGAACGCAGGATGGTGCTGGAGGCTGCGGTGGCAGCGTTCAGGAAACTCAACCCCCTGGAGCAGATGCGTAATCCGGTGATGTTCGTTGTCTATGTCGGCAGCATCCTTACCAGCGTGCTGTTCGTGCATGCGCTGATCGGTCATGACA
Organism: Pseudomonadota bacterium; assembly: GCA_021846225.1. Taxonomy (GTDB): domain Bacteria; phylum Pseudomonadota; class Alphaproteobacteria; order Acetobacterales; family Acetobacteraceae; genus Acidocella. The sequence goes on from JAJZCG010000119.1 coordinate 2,732, forward strand.
CAGCACAGGCGCCATTTATTCTCGGCGTCACGCTGTGGCTGTGGTTCACGGTGCTGTTCGCCAACTTTGCCGAGGCCCTGAGCGAGAGCCGCAACCGCGCCCAGGCGGCGGCGCTGCGCCGCAGCCGGCGCGATATCACCGCAAAGAAACTGGAATCGGAAACCTATACGCCGGCGAATCCCGCGTTCCAGCCGGTATCGGCCGCATCCTTGCGCAAGGGCGACGCGGTGCTGGTAGAGGCCGGAGACTTCGTTCCGGGTGACGGTGAAGTGGTTGAAGGCGTGGCCTCGGTGGACGAGAGCGCCATCACCGGCGAAAGCGCCCCGGTAATCCGCGAGGCGGGCGGTGATTTCAGCTCGGTTACCGGTGGCACGCGGGTGTTGTCGGACTGGCTGGTGGTGCGCATTACCGCCAATCCGGGGGAAACCTTCCTGGACCGCATGATCGGGATGGTGGAGGGCGCCACGCGCCAGAAAACCCCCAACGAGATCGCGCTCACCATCCTGCTGGTGGCCATGACCATCATTTTCCTGCTGGCCACCGCCACGCTGCTGCCTTACTCCTTATATAGCGTCGCGGTTGCGCATGCGGGCCGTCCGGTGAGCATCACCGTACTGGTGGCGCTGCTGGTGTGCCTCATCCCCACCACCATCGGCGCGCTGCTCTCGGCCATCGGCATCGCCGGCATGGGCCGCATGCTCAAGGCCAACGTCATTGCCACTTCCGGCCGCGCGGTGGAAGCTGCCGGCGACGTGGACGTGCTGCTGCTGGACAAGACGGGCACCATCACCCTCGGTAACCGGCAGGCGGCTGCGTTTGTGCCGGCGCCGGGCGTCACGGAACGGGAGCTGGCGGATGCCGCACAACTCGCCTCGCTGGCGGATGAAACACCCGAGGGCCGCAGCATCGTGGTGCTGGCCAAGCAGCATTTCGGCCTGCGCGAGCGGGATATCCACGCGCTCGGTGCGAGCTTCGTGCATTTCAGCGCCAGAACGCGCATGAGCGGCGTGGACATGGCGACGCGCAGGATCCGCAAGGGCGCTGCGGACGCCATCCGCCGTCACGTGGAGACACCGGGCGGCCGCTTCCCGCCGGCCGTGGCCACGCAGGTGGACGGTATCGCGCGCCGCGGAAGCACGCCACTGGTGGTCGCCGAAGGCACCAGGGTCCTGGGCGTCATCGAGTTGAAGGATATCGTCAAGGGCGGCATCAAGGAGCGGTTTGCGCAACTGCGCCGCATGGGCATCAAGACCGTAATGATTACCGGCGATAACCGCCTCACGGCTGCCGCCATCGCCGCTGAGGCGGGCGTGGATGATTTCCTCGCCGAAGCCACGCCGGAAGCCAAGCTCAAACTTATCCGCGAGCATCAGGCGGA
>JAJZCG010000042.1 GCA_021846225.1 Pseudomonadota bacterium
GCGCGGGCCAATGCCGCGCCGATGACCTCGTTGGTGTTGTTGAGAATTTCCATCGGATCATGTTCAACCCAACCCGGCTTGGGATAAATCTGCCGATGCTCCTTCTGGGCGACAGAGACGATGTTTCCTGATTTGTCGAACACGATAAAGCGTGAACTCGTGGTGCCCTGGTCAATGGCACCGACATACTTGGTCATTGTTTCGTTTCCTCGTTGTTTCTTGGTTAAGTCTCAAATGGCGGCTGGTATTTCCTTCAAGAACGCCGTCAGCCTTTCGGCGGTTCCTGCTGGCACGTGGAGCCCCATGCGCGAACGCCGCCAGAGGATATCCTCCGCGCTACGTCCCCATTCATGGTTGGCAAGATAGGTGGCTTCCGCTTCAGTGATGCCACCGCCCAGATCGCGCCCCATGCCCGCGCCGGCAAAGCGTTCGGCGCGCGTGCCATAAGCCCGCACGAGACGCCGTGCGAGACGCGCTTCAAGCGTTGGGAAGCGCTTCTGGAATTCCGCGAGATATCCGGAGAAATCGGCAAAATCTCCCCCCGGCAATGGGGTGCCGCCGGTCCAAGAGGCGCAGACGGGGCGGCCCAGCACGGGCAGGAGCTTCTCCAGCGCATGCTCGGCCAGCTTGCGTGAAGTCGTGATCTTGCCGCCGAACACGGAAAGCAGCGGCGGCGTGGCCTCGTCATGTGTTAGATCGAGCACATAATCGCGTGTCACGGCTTTGGCGTCCGCGGCCTGATCATCAAACAACGGACGCACCCCGGCATAGGACCAGACGACATCCTCCGGCGAGATGCTGGCGCGGAAATAGCGATTGACGCTCTCGCACAAATAGCCGGTTTCGTCGGCGCTGATGGCCACGCCCGCCGGATCTCCCGAGAACGGCACATCCGTGGTGCCTATGAGTGAAAAATCCCGCTCATAGGGGATCACAAAGACAATCCGCCCGTCGGGATTTTGCAGGATGAAGGCATTTTCACCCTTGTAGAGCCTGCGCGTGACGATATGGCTGCCCTTGATGAGCCGGGCATGGGCCGAGGCGTTGCGCCCGAGCCGAGCGCCCAGAACCTCGCTCACCCAGGGGCCGGTGGCGTTTACCAAGGCACGGGCGGTAATGGGGCCAGCCTCGGTCTGGGCATGCCACAGTCCACCTTCGGGCCGGGCGGCCTGCAGGGCGCAACGCGTGTGGATGACGGCACCGCGTTCTGCGGCATCGAGGGCGTTGAGTACGACGAGGCGCGAATCCTCAACCCAGCAATCGGCATAGGTGAAGCCGCGCCGGTATTCAGGGCGCAGGACGGCACCCGCCTGATGCGTGGCAAAGGAAATTCCCCGCGAGGCCGGCAGACTCTTGCGGCGGGCCAGATGGTCATAAAGAAACAAGCCCATGCGGATCATCCAGGCCGGGCGCAGGTGGCGGGCATGGGGCAGGACGAATTCAAGCGGCCAGATGATATGAGGCGCGATTCCGAGCAATGTCTCGCGTTCGATCAACGCTTCGCGAACCAACCGGAATTCATAATATTCAAGATACCGCAACCCGCCGTGGATGAGTTTCGTGCTCGCCGACGAGGTGTGTTGCGCCAGGTCGTGCTGTTCGATCAGCGTCACGGAAAGCCCGCGTCCTGCCGCGTCGCGGGCGATGGCAGCGCCATTTATACCGCCACCGACGATCAACAGGTCGCAGATGGATGGGGAGGTGGTCGAGTGGCTCACGTTGGTGCTTCCCTTGCCTGCTTTATAGCTTTGCGGCTCGTTAACACCGATAATCGAACCTTAAAATTTTCGCAACCGAAAAATAATAACTATTTTTTGATCTACTTCGCGCATGCACAAATTTTTAGGTTCGCAACGCAACACATCAAAAAAATGCTGCGATGCGGCATGTTTGTGCGTTGGCGGCGCGGGGCAAGCGTGTCTAAAGTGGGGAAAACCCGTGGGAGGCATCATGTTATCCGAGAAACAAAGCAATGAAGAGCGGCATGGCGGCATCGTGGAACTGGTGGCCAAGCGCGGCTTCCTGACCATCGAGGCGCTGGCGCAGCATTTCGGCGTAACCGTACAAACCATCCGGCGGGACGTTAACATGCTCGATTCCGAAGGTAGATTGTCGCGCTACCGCGGTGGGGCCGGGCTTGCGTCTTCGATTGAGAATATCGAATATGAGCGTCGCCAGGTGGTCAACCTCAATGCCAAGCAACGGATCGCCGCGAAAGTGGCCCAGGATGTCCCGGCCAACGCTTCACTCTTCATCAATATCGGCACAACCACCGAACAAGCGGCCCGTGCATTGCTTTCGCATCAAAACCTGCGGGTCATCACCAATAATCTCAACGTGGCGAAAATCATGAGTGAAAATCCCCATTGTTCGATCGTGATGGCTGGCGGTAAGCTCCGTAACCGCGATGGCGCCGTGACCGGGCTGCCGGCCGTGCAAATGTTTGAGCAGTTCCGCGCGGATATTGGCATCATCGGCATCTCGGGAATCGACAAGGACGGTGGACTTTTCGATTTTGATCTCGATGAGGTTCTGTGTACCCAGGCCATTCTGCGCAATTCCCGGCGCGTCTTCCTGCTGGCGGACCACTCCAAATTCGGCCGCCCCGCGCTCGTAAAGGTAGGCACCTTTGCCCAGATCTCCGCGCTCTACACCGACACGCCGCCCCCCGAACACATCTCGACCCTGCTCAAAGAAGTCGGGGCGGCGCTCGAGATTTCAGGTTAGCACGACGAATGCCTTTTTATTTTAGGATGGCGCGTCTGGCTGCGGCTTGATGGGTTCATCTGAATATCGACCCTTGAGGAATTCGCGCGGCGGGTAGCTTGCTGCGCGAACTTCAGGGTGAGTTGCAGGATTTCAGGGACGGAGCATCCAATTTATTTTTGGGTGTGATGGCATTGGCGCAATGGCGAACCGCCGTCATCATGGCACACATGCCTTATAATGGGTTGATTTGAGGGCCAGAACCGGCGTCAATTTGGTTTCCAGAGCCGGATTCAGACCGCAGATTGGCCCGCAAAGCGGAACAACCTGAAGATGCCGCGCTCCAATATTATTTCGTTCTTAGATTGAAAAAATATCCTCATAAGTAGAATTGGGGGATCCATGCGGCCCGCGCGCCCGTTGGATTACCTCCCCAAAGCCATCCAATGCAGCTGTTGAAGCCACAGCGCCCCGTCCGGGGGCTTGACAACGGGAAAATCGAACATCAGAAATGTATATCAGATTTGTACATCAGATTGATGAATGATAAAAACATGGATCAGCTTCCTCTTCGTATCGATCACACAATCGTAGATGCAATCCTCGCCGGGCGGCTTCAGCCGGGTGTACGGCTGGGAGAGCAAGCGCTTGCCAATCTGTTTAACGTTTCACGCACCGCAGTTCGTGAGGCGCTAATCCGGCTCGAAACCCGAGGCTTGGTGCAAGCCAGCCCGAGACGAGGCTGGTTTGTCGTGGAGCCTTCGCAAGAGGAGGTTTTGGAGGCATTCCATGCACGCAAAGTGATCGAGGTCGGTATTTTGCGGGCCATCGACAAGGTGCCGGCCCGGATGATCGAAGCGCTGCGCGCGCATATTGCGCAAGAGCGCGCGGCGATTGCGGCCAATGACATTGGCGCGCGTAGTTATTTGCTGGCTGATTTTCATGTTTGCATGGCTGAAGCACTGGATAATCCTATCCTTGCTGACATCATGCGTGACCTCACCGCCCGCGTGATTTTGATCGCAGCCCTCTACCAGTCAGATCGCGATGCCAGCGAAGCCTGTGACGAGCATGAACGGATTACGGATCTGATCGCGGCTGGAGATATTGAAGGCGCGGCGAAAGAGATGGTCACACATATAGACAATATAGAGTCGGGTCTTACGCATCGTCTCGATCGGGATGCGTTGTTTGATCTGAGGCAAATACTTCAACAACCTCTCAGAAAAAAGGGATGAAATGATGTCGGGAAGAAAAGTTGCCGATATAGCAACTGACAAGAAAACATGGCTTGAATCACATGAGCAAGGATATGCGAAAGATCTGAAGCCGAGACAGGTGAAGATGATCGCCATCGGTGGCGCCATCGGCACCGGGCTGTTCCTTGGTGCTGGCGGACGCCTGGAGCACGCAGGGCCAGCGCTTGCCGTGGTGTATCTGGTTTGCGGGCTGTTCTCCTACCTGGTCTTGCGGGCGCTGGGTGAACTGGTGATGCACAGGCCAACTTCAGGAAGTTTTGTCGCTTATGCACGCGAGTTTTTGGGTGAACGAGGTTCCTTCGTCGCCGGCTGGATGTCTTACCTTAATTGGGCGATGACCGGCATTGTCGATATCACCGCCGTGGCACTTTATATGCATTACTGGGGAACTCTCGCAAACGTACCTCAGTGGGCTTTTGCCATGATCGCGCTGGTGATCGTTGGGGCTATGAACCTGGTGGCGGTCGGCTGGTTTGGCGAACTGGAGTTCTGGTTCGCACTAATTAAAGTCGCGGCTCTGGTACTTTTTCTTATCATCGGCACGGTGATACTGTTTTCCGGACACCAGATTGCCGGGCAAACTCCTGGCCTTCACCTGATTGTCCAAAATGGCGGCTTGTTTCCACACGGCCTTTTGCCCGCCGTCATTCTCACGCAAGGCGTGGTTTTCGCCTATGCGGGGATCGAGATCATCGGCACCGCAGCTGGAGAAATGGCAGACCCGCGGAAGGTTATCCCAAAAGCCGTCAATAGCGTCATGTATCGAATTGCGCTGTTCTACGTCGGTTCTGTTGCACTGCTCGTGGTACTTATGCCGTGGACGGCCTATCACGCCGGCGTAAGCCCTTTCGTAACGTTTTTTGGTGCGCTCGGCGTGCCCGGCGTTGGGTCTGTCATGAACTTTGTGGTTCTCACCGCTGCATTATCCAGCCTTAACTCAGGCCTGTACTCCACAGGGCGGGTGTTGCGGTCTCTGGCCATGGGCGGCTCCGCACCGGTTTTTGTCTCGAAAATGAATGCCGCGAAAATTCCATACGGCGGAATCCTTGTCACTCTGGTCATTTATTTTGTCGGCGTCATACTGAACTATATCGTGCCAAGTCAGGTTTTTGAAATCGTTCTTAATGTTGCATCGCTTGGAATTCTTTCCACCTGGGCAATTATCGTAATTTGCCAGATCATGCTTCGCCGTTCCATCGACCGTGGTGAAAATTCTCCTGTTTCGTTCCGGATGCCATTTGCTCCCTATTCCTCCTGGCTGACGCTTGCCTTCCTGGCCGCGGTTGTCGTGTTGACTGGATTTGATTACCCCGATGGAACCTATACCGTTGCGGCAATTCCGATTATCGCAATTGCCCTTGCGATAGGCTGGGTCGTTCTAAAAGGGAGCAGCCCTTTTAGTCCGACATTCCCCTCCTACATTCTGACCCATACGGTTGAGCAGGATACCGGCAACGATCCGGCTTAACATAAAGCAAGGCGCCGTTGGTCTCTACACATGACGGCGCCTTGCCGCTTTCGAAACACCACAGCTTGAACCGCCAAGCTGTTCAATGGAGATTTGACATTGGCTGAACCATCCCTTGCTATTCACGGCGGTGCAGGCACTCTTCCTCTCGCAGGCATGGACCCTGCTATGGTCGATGCCCATCATACAGCCTTGCGGGCCGCCCTCGCCGCAGGCTGGAAAGTTTTATCAAAATCAGGCTCAGCACTCGATGCTGTCACCGTTGCTGTTATGGCACTTGAAGACGATCCTTTGTTTAATGCGGCGCGTGGCGCTGTATTTAACGCAGATGGAAAACTGGAAATGGACGCGGGCATTATGTCTGGCCGCGACCGTGCCGCGGGGGCCGTGGCTGGTATCTGTGGACCGCGCAACCCCATTCTTGCCGCCCGCGCTGTGATGGAACATTCTGAAACTGTCCTGTTAGCCGGGCACAGCGCAGAGGAATTCCTGGCAACGCAGGATATTGAATTTCAATCTTTTGATTATTTTTGCACCGAACGCCGCGTTGTTGCGCTAAACCAAGAGCTCGCGCGCAGAGCCAGCGGGGCACCAGATACGCGTTCAGACGCAGACCGTCATGGTACCGTTGGCGCCGTCGCACGCGACGCAGCGGGCAATCTTGCTGCTGGAACCTCAACAGGCGGCTTCACGGCGAAAAGACCTGGCAGGGTGGGAGACGCGCCCATAATCGGGGCCGGCACCTTCGCAGACAATGCAACTTGTGCAGTCTCCACGACAGGTACCGGTGAGGTTTTCATCCGATTCACTGCGGCATCTGAAATTTCAGCTCGCATTCGCTATGCATCGCAAACACTTGAACAAGCTGCATCAGACGTCATTGCAGAACTCTTCTCCCATGGTGGCGATGGCGGGTTGATCGCCATTGGCCGCGCCGGACCACCCTCCTTGCCATTTAATTCCAGCGGAATGTATCGGGGTTTTGTTCTTTCAGACGGTATTTTCCGTACTGCAATCCATAAAGAAGCCTACCGAAGCTTTGATTTTCGTGAATAACATCAAGCCTGTGTTCTTAAGATAGAGTCTAATTTTCTTTCTGTTGAAGAAAATTTCGCGCACACAGGAAAATTCAAAAACCAAAATATCAGGTAACATCATGAGACAATCGACAAGTACGGCGACCGATACTACCAAAGCCCCGTTGCTCGGAACCATTAGCAAGACTTCAATTGAGAGTGCTGAAATGCGCCGTGAACACGATCTACTTGGTGATGCATTCGTACCATCCTCGGCATATTGGGGCATCCACACATTACGCGCCGCTGAAAATTTTCCCATAACGGGTGTACCTATTGGCCATTTCCCTGACCTTGTACGGTCATTGACGATGGTCAAGCTGGCGGCGGCACGAACCAACCGCCATTTAGGTCTGCTTCCAGCCGGCAAGGCGGAAATGATCGAAAGTGCCTGTGCAGCCATTCTATCATCTGGAATGTATAACGAAGAATTTGCAGTCGATGCCGTTCAGGGTGGTGCAGGCACATCAACCAATATGAACGCCAATGAAGTGATCGCAAATATTGCACTGACTCTGGCCGGCCACGCCAAGGGTGAATATCAAATTCTTCATCCCAACGACCATGTCAATATGTCGCAATCTACCAACGATGCCTATCCCACGGCCTTGTGTCTTTCCACTTTGGAAGGCGTGAAGTCGTTGCGACGTGCGTTGCAAGACCTTTCGCTTGCCCTGAAAGACAAAGGGGCTGAATTTTCCGACGTTCTTAAAATGGGCCGCACACAGCTGCAAGATGCGGTTCCGATGACGCTTGGCCAAGAATTTGAAGGCTTTCATGTCACTGTGTCGGAAGATATTCTGCGACTAGGCGAAGTGGCATCGTTGTTTAACGAGGTAAATCTCGGTGCTACGGCAATCGGAACCGGCATAAATTCAGATCCCAGCTACGCGCCTTTAGTCGTGAAGGAGCTTGCTGCCATTAGTGGGCATCCACTCACACTTGCGCCAAACCTGATTGAAGCAACCTCTGACATGGGGGCATTCGTACTTTTTTCGGGTGTGCTGAAACGCATTGCGGTAAAACTTTCAAAAATATGCAATGATCTTAGACTCCTTTCCAGTGGGCCTCGGACCAGTCTGGGGGAAATCAATCTTCCGGCACGCCAAGCAGGTTCATCGATTATGCCTGGCAAAGTTAATCCCGTCATTCCGGAAGTTGTTAATCAGGTTGCGTATCTTGTCATCGGACACGACTTGACTGTGACCATGTGCGCCGAGGCAGGACAACTGCAACTTAATGCTTTTGAGCCGACCATTGCCTACTGCATCATGACATCACTCCGGATGCTGACCGCTGCCATTGATACGCTGACAATTCGTTGCATCAAAGGTATCACGGCAAATCGGCAACACTGCCTGGATACGGTAAACAACAGCATCACCCTTGTTACCGCGCTCGGACCAACGCTTGGGTATGAGGCATGCTCTCACATTGCCCGGCGAGCCCTTATGGAGAATCGCAGGGTCCGCGATATCGTTTTGGAAGAAGGGCTCTTGAGTGAGACGGTTCTAGACGATCTGCTTTGCGTCGAAGCCATGACGCGCCCCTCACGCCGAAGCACTTAATCTCTTCTTCCCACGCCCAGGAAATTCCAACTTGTTTGGAATTTTCTGGGTTGACACAATATCTTCTATTGGAACCGCATGTTGAGCCGCCGCCGGTTTGGCCCCGTCAGGACCTCTACACGCCGGTAACTGCCTTTAGCATCGTCATCAATACCGTCCATAATTCCGTCCCGAAGCCTTCTCATGCCACAAAACGGGGCATCACACCCCGGATAAATGCAGATGGACGCAACGGGGCGAGATAACAAATAGGCTGTATTTGCCTGTTTTATATTTTAATAGATGATATTTTCGGCAATATATTCGAAAACGCGCGAAGTTGCGCCTTTTCTTTCCATAACCTTCAGCTTGGCACGCGAATTGCTGCACTGCACCTGAGCGGTTAAGGCCGTTTGCAGAGCAATCAATGGCGATTGCACCTGCCAAGCCGGGGGGAACCCCCCACTATCTTCTGCGCGGGCCAAGGGACGGTTCGCAACTGGCGGCGTTTGAAGCGTGCGCCGCGGAGTTATCGTCATGTCCCTTCCGGTTGAAAAAAGCTTTCTAAAGTCCGGCCATTTTCCAACGCTTTTCGCGGCGTTTCTGTATTTTGATTTCAGTTTCATGTGCTGGGTACTGCTGGGGCCGCTGGGCATTCAGATCTCCAAGGCGCTCGCGCTCGACCCCGCGCACAAAGGGCTGATGGTCGCAACCCCGGTGCTGGCCGGTGCCTTCCTGCGTGTTTTCAACGGTGTGCTGGTCGACCATTTCGGCGCCAAAAAATCCGCTATTTTTGCCCAAATCGTGGTCATCCTCGGCCTGGCAACCGCCTGGCTTCTGGGTGTTCCCAGTTTCGCCGCCGTGCTGCTGCTTGGCGTGGTGCTGGGCATGGCCGGCGCCTCCTTCGCCATCGCGCTGCCGATGGCCTCGCGCTGGTACCCGCCCGAGCACCAGGGCAAGGCGCTGGGCCTGGCCGGTGCGGGCAACCTCGGCACGGTCATCGCCGCGCTCGCGGCCCCGGCGCTTGGCCTGTATTTCGGCTGGGTGAATGTGTTCGGCATGTCGGCACTGCTAATGGCGGCCGTGCTCGCGCTGTTCATCGTGCTGGCCAAGGATGCCCCGGTGCAGCCACCCCGCCAGACGCTGGCCGGATACCTGAAGGTATTGGCGATCGCCGACACCTGGTGGTTCATGCTTTTCTATGCTGTCACCTTCGGCGGTTTTGTCGGCCTGGCCTCCTCGCTCAGCATTTATTTCCACACACAATACGGGCTGGCGCCGGTGCAGGCTGGCTATGCGGTGGCGGCCTGCGTGTTCACAGGCTCCATGTTCCGCCCCATCGGCGGCTGGGTGGCCGATAAATTCGGCGGCATCACCGCGCTCTCCATCCTCTACATTGTTGCCGCCGCCATGCTGATGCTGGTGGGCATCGGCCTGCCGACCCTCACCATGGCGCTTGCCGCCTTCATCACCGCCATGCTGGCGCTGGGCCTGGGCAATGGTGCCGTATTCCAACTGGTGCCGGTGCGTTTCGGCCGCGAAATCGGCGTGATGACCGGTCTGGTCGGCTGTGCTGGCGGCATCGGCGGGTTCTATCTCGCCTCCTCACTTGGCTACTCCAAGCAATGGACCGGCTCCTACCAGGACGGTTTCCTCATCTTCGCCGGTCTCGCGCTGCTGGCCTTCATCGGCATCAACGCCGTGAAAAAAGAATGGCGTGCCAGCTTCTCGCGCGGCGTTGCCGATATGGACCGGGTGAAAATCTAGGACGTCCCGATCCTTTCAATCTCATTTTTCACATCAAGGAATTGCGACGATGAACATGATGACCGCCGCACGTAAAAAACTGGTCGTTATCGGCAACGGCATGGCCGGAATGCGCACCGTGGAGGAAATTCTGCAACGCGCGCCGGGGATGTTCGAAATCACGGTGTTCGGCGCCGAGGCGCAGCCGAATTATGACCGGATCATGCTCTCGCCTTTGCTGGCGGGGGATAAATCCTTCGAGCAGATCGTGCTGAACAGCCTGGAATGGTACGCCGAACACAACATCAGGCTGATCGCGGGTGAAGCCGTTAGCGCGATCGACCGCGCCCATCGCACCGTCAGCGGTGAACACGGCACGGTTGTTAAATATGATTATCTGTTGCTGGCAACGGGATCAAACCCATTCGTCCTGCCGCTCCCCGGCGTTGAGCGCCCGGGTGTGATGACCTTCCGCTCGGTCTCCGATGTGGAGGCAATGCTGAGCATCGCCGCGCCGGGGAAATCCGCCGTGGTCATCGGCGGCGGGCTGCTCGGGCTGGAGGCGGCGCATGGCCTGAACCTGCGCGGCATGGAGGTGAGCGTGGTGCATCTCATGCCCACGCTGATGGAGCGCCAGCTGGACGCCTCGGCCGCGCATCTGCTGGAACGTGCGCTGAGCGCGCGCGGCATGACGATCTATACCGGCGCGAACACGGAATCATTCGACGGCGAGGGCGAGCATGGCGCCGTGCATGCCGTTACGCTGAAAGACGGCCGGAGCATCCCGGGGGACCTTGTGGTGATGGCCGTGGGCATCCGCCCGAATGCCAATCTGGCCAAGGCTTCCGGCATCGCCACCGACCGCGGCGTGCTGGTGGACGATGCGATGCGCACCTCCGACCCGGCGATTTTCGCCATCGGCGAATGCGTGGAGCACAACAAGCAATGCTACGGCCTGGTCGCGCCGATCTGGGACATGGCGAAGGTTGCCGCCGATCACATCTGCGGCGTCGCGCAAAGCGGCTTCATGCCCGTTGCCTCCGGCACGCGGCTGAAGGTCTCGGGCATCGAGATGTTTTCAGCCGGCGCCTTCATGGGTGACAAATCCACCGAGGATGTTATTTTCCGCGATGCCGCGCGCGGCATTTATAAGCGCCTGGTCCTGCGCGATGACAGGCTGGCCGGCGTCGTCTGCTTTGGTGATACGCGCGATGCCGGATGGTACTTCCAGCTCCTCAAGGATGAAGCGCCACTCGGCGATTTGCGCGACACGATGATTTTCGGCCCGGTGCTGGCCGCGGGCGGCCCGGAGGAGGCGCTGGCGCAAATGCCGGACAATGCCGAAATCTGCGGCTGCAACGGCGTGAAGAAATCGGCCATCTGCAACGCCATTGCCACGCATGAGCTTTGCACGGTGGAGGATGTACGCGCGCGCACCAAAGCCTCCGCCTCCTGCGGCTCCTGCACCGGGCTGGTGGAAGGGCTGCTGAAACTCTCGCTGGGGGACGCTTACGCACCGGACGCGGTGAAGCCGATGTGCAAATGCACCAGCCATGGGCATGATGAAGTACGCCGCCGCATCAAAGGGGGTGCGCTCAAGACCATCCCCACCGTGATGCAGGCGCTGGAATGGACCACCCCCGATGGCTGCGCCTCCTGCCGCCCGGCGCTCAATTTTTATCTCCTCGCCGCCTGGCCCGGCGAATATGTGGATGATGCGCAGTCGCGCTTCGTGAACGAGCGCATGCACGCGAACATCCAGAAGGACGGCACATATTCGGTGATCCCGCGCATGTGGGGCGGCACCACGACAGCGGGCGAGCTGCGCGCCATCGCCGATGTGGTGGATAAATTCAACATCCCGGCGGTGAAGGTGACGGGCGGCCAGCGCATCGACATGCTGGGCGTGAAAAAGGAAGACCTGCGCGCCGTCTGGCAGGAGCTGAACGAGGCCGGGCTGGTCTCGGGCCATGCCTACGGTAAATCATTACGCACGGTGAAAACCTGTGTCGGCTCGGAATGGTGCCGCTTTGGCGTGCAGGATTCCACCGCCATGGGCGTCGCGCTGGAGAAGGCCACATGGGGCTCCTGGCATCCGCACAAGGTGAAGCTCGCGGTCTCGGGTTGCCCGCGCAACTGCGCCGAGGCGACCATTAAGGACTTCGGCGTGGTCGCGACCGAAGCCGGATGGGATCTGCATGCCGGCGGCAACGGCGGCATCAAGGTTCGCGCCACCGAGCTTTTGTGCAAGGTGAGCACCGAGGAGGAGGTGATGGAATATGCCTGCGCTTTCCTGCAACTCTACCGGATGGAGGCGCGCTACCTGGAGCGCACCGCGCCGTGGATCGAGCGTGTGGGCCTGAAATATGTGCAGGAGAAAATCGTGGACAACGCCTTGCTGCGGCGCTCCCTGTTCGAGGATTTTCTTCACGCGCAGAAATTCGCGCAGACGGACCCCTGGGCGCAGGAAGCGGCAAGCCCCGCACTGGGCAAAAAATTCAACGCAATGGCGGAGCTGGTATAATGGACGGGATGCGGATTGCACGCGAGTTTGTGGATGTCGGCGCGCTGGCGGAAATTCCCCGCCTGGGGGCTAGAACCGTGACGACCGGGATGGGTGATATCGCGATCTTCCGCACGGCGGATGACCGGGTGTTTGCGCTGCGCGACCAGTGCCCGCACAAGCAGGGGCCGTTGAGCCAGGGCATCGTGCATGGCGCCTCGGTCACCTGCCCGCTGCATAACTGGGTCATCTCCCTGGAATCGGGCCAGGCGCAGGGGCTCGATAGCGGCTGCACGCCGCATTTCGCGGTGAAGGTGGAGGACGGCCGGGTGCTGCTGGCCCTGGGTGTGCCTGCATGAAAACCACATGCCCCTATTGCGGCGTGGGGTGCGGCGTTGAGGTGAACGCCGGTGTGATCAGCGGCGATGCGGCGCATCCGGCCAATGCCGGGCGGCTCTGCATCAAAGGCTCCACGCTGGCGGCAACGCTGGACGACAGCAACCGCCTGCTGGTGCCAACCTCGGGCGGGCGGCAGGTGAGCTGGGAGGAGGCGCTGGATGAGGCGGCCGCGAAATTCTCCGCCGTGATCGCCGAACATGGGCCCGATGCCGTCGCCATTTACGGTTCCGGGCAGTTTCTCAGCGAGGATTATTACGTTGCCAACAAGCTGATGAAGGGCTTCATCGGCAGCGCCAATATCGACACCAATTCGCGCCTGTGCATGGCCTCCACCGTCGCCGGACATATCCGCGCCTTTGGCGAGGACGTGGTGCCCGGCTGTTATGATGACATCGAGGAGGCTGACCTGCTCGTACTCGTGGGCTCCAACGCCGCTTGGTGCCACCCGGTATTATTCGAGCGCGCCCTGGCGGCCCGCGCCGCGCGGGGCACGAAAATCGTGGTCATAGACCCGCGGCGCACGGCAAGCGCGGCACTGGCGGATCTGCATCTGCCGATCCGCCCGGATGGCGACACCGCGCTGTTTCTTCGCCTGCTCACCGCACTCAACCAGCGAGACAAAATCGACGCCTCCTATGTGCGCTGCCACACCAAAGGCTTCGCAAAAGCTATGGCCGCGGCTGAGGAAACCCATATAACCGCAGCCGCCCTCGGCATCGCCGATGCCGATCTCGATATGTTTTTGCGCTGGTTCTGCGAGACCCCGCGCACGGTCACATTATTCAGCCAGGGGGTTAACCAGTCCAGCAACGGCACGGACAAGGTCAACGCCATTCTCAACGTCCACCTCGCCAGCGGGCGCATCGGCAAACCGGGGATGGGCCCATTTTCCCTCACCGGCCAGCCGAACGCCATGGGCGGGCGCGAGGTGGGCGGGCTGGCCAACCAGCTCGCGGCACATCTGCGTTTCGAGAGCGCCGAAGACCGGGCCATGCTGCAATCCTTCTGGAACGCCCCGCGCCTTCCGAAAAAACCCGGGCTGAAAGCGCTGGACATGTTCGACGCCGTGCTGGCCGGGCGTGTAAAAGCCATATGGATCGCGGCAACCAACCCGGCGGAAAGCCTGCCCCGCTCGGCGCGGGTGCGCGCGGCGCTCGAGGCCTGCCCGTTTGTCGTTGCCGCCGATTGCTGGCCGACGGAGACCACGCGCCTGGCCAACATCGTCCTCCCCGCCGCCGGCTGGGGCGAAAAGGACGGCACGGTAACGAATTCCGAGCGCACCATCTCCCGCCAGCGCCCCTTCCGCGCCCCGCCCGGCGAGGCAAAGCCCGATTGGTGGATGTTCACACAACTGGCCCGGCGCATGGGCTTCGCGGCCCAATTCGCCTACACCAAACCGGCCGATATTTTCCGCGAACATGCCGCCCTCTCGGGCTGCGGCAATGAGGGCTCGCGCCTGTTCGATATTTCCGGCCGCGCGCAATTGAGCGACGCCGCTTATGATGACATGGCGCCCTTCACCTGGGGCGGCAAACGCCTCTTCGCACGCGGCGGCTTCTCCACACCTGACAGGCTGGCGCGCTTCCTCCCGGTGGCGCTGCCCGCCCCCCAAAAGCGCGACCAGGCGTTTCCCTTCATCCTCAACACCGGGCGCCTGCGCGACCAATGGCACACGATGACCCGCACCGGCTTCGTCCCCGCGCTGATGGAGAGCGCCGCCGAGCCCAGCTTCTCGCTGTCCCCCGAGGACGCCAAAGCCCGGAACATCGCCCAGGGCGACCTGCTGCGCGTCACCACGCGCCACGGCAGCGCTGTATTGCCCGCCGAAATCTCCAAGGGGCAGCGCGCGGGCGAGATTTTTGCCGCGATGCACTGGACCGGCGCGCACAGCACCACCGGCGCCATCAACCAGCTCATCGGCCCCGAGCACGACCCGCTCTCGGGCCAGCCCGCCTCGAAGTTTGAGCCCGCCGCGGTGCAGCGGCTGCAGACCGACTGGCACGCCATCGTGCAGACGCGCGCCCAGCCGCGCCCCGCCGGGCAGTTCTGCGCCGCGCGGGTGCCGCTGGCGGGGGGCATGCACCGCTTCGTGCTGGCCGGCTGGAAGCCGCTGCAATTCGGCGTGGAACTCTCCGACTGGGCGGCGCGACTCTGCGGCGCCGATGCCGATGCGGAGCGCGTCGAGGTCATGGATGCGGGGCGCGGCATCTACCGCCTGGGCATACTGCGCCGCAACACGCTGCTGGCCTGCCTGTTCATCGCCCCCCGGCGCGAGCTGCTGCCCGGCCCGGCAACCCTGGCGGCGCTGTTCAGCGTGACCAATTGGCAGGCGAGCCGTGCCGGTATTCTGATGGCCAATGCCAAACCGGGCGGCGAGAGCGGCCGCATGGTCTGCATCTGCCACCGCGTCAGCGAGCCTGACATCCGCGCGGCGATCATACAGGGGGGGCTGCGCGATGTCGCGGCCATCGGCCGCGCCTGCAAGGCCGGAACCAATTGCGGCTCCTGCAAGGGGGAGCTGGCCGCGATCTTGCAATCCACGACAGCTTTGGAGTTGGTGACATGACCCATGTGTTTCTCGTCGGCGCCGGCCCTGGCGATCCTGAGCTGCTGACGCTGAAAGCCGCGCGCCTGCTGCGGGCGGCCGGTGTGGTGCTCCATGACAGCCTGGTGGACCCCAGGGTCATCGCCATCGCGGGACCGGCGGCGCGGCTGATCGACGTTGGCAAACGCTGCGGCAGACACGCGGCCTCGCAGGCGCAAATCTGCCGCCTGCTGGTGGAGGAGGCGCGCGGCGGCCACAATGTGGTGCGCCTGAAGGGTGGCGACCCGATGGTATTCGGCCGCGCGAGCGAGGAGATGGATGCCCTGCGCGCGCACGGCATCGCTTTCGAGGTGGTGCCCGGCATAACCGCCGCCACCGCCGCCGCCGCCGCGCTCAACCTCTCCCTCACGCAGCGCGGCGTGGCGCGCTCGCTGCATTTTCTCACCGGCCACGGCGCGCAAGGCGGCCTGCCCGCGCATGATTTCGTCTCGCTGACAAAATCCGGCGGAACGCTCGTGGTCTACATGGGCGGCGAAACATTGCCCGGCCTGGCTGCCCATTTCATCGAGGCCGGGATGCCGCCGGACATGCCCGCGATCCTGATCGAAAACGCCAGCCTGCCCAGCCGGCGCAGCGTAGCGGCAACCATCGCCACCCTGCCCCGCCTTCACGCGGCGCAGGCGGCAAGCGGGCCGGTATTGATTTTAATCGGTGAAGCCCTGGGCGACGCCAGCGAGATTGCGGCGGTACGAAGCAGGATTACGCATGAGGAGGAACAGAACATTGTGAGCGTAGCATGAATTCGGCCTCAGCCCGCTGGGCAAGGACAACTTCCGCCAGCGCGCGGCTGGTGCCGGGCGGCTTAGGCGGGAGGTTCGGGCGTTCGTCACTACGGACCGATTAACGTAGCGCGTGCGGGATCGTTGATATAGGTCAAGGCGAATCGCCCGGCCGGTGGTCCACGAAGGGCCGTCTTTTCTGAGAAAGAGCTGTGATGCCGCAGGACCGGGTTTGCGTGGATGATGTGACGTCTCTTCCCTGGAAGGGCGTGCGCCGGCGCGATGGCGCCGTTGCCCCGTTTGACTCGGAGCGCATCTGCTACGCCATCGCCCGCGCGGGGCGCGCCAGCGGCCAGTTTAAGCAAGACGAGGCGGCGCGCCTCACGCGGGCCGTGCTGGCGGCGCTGTTGGGCCGCTTTCCCGGCGGCGAGCTGGAGATCGAAGACATCCAGGATGAGGTTGAATGGACACTGATGCGTGAGGGGCAGTTGCTCACCGCGCGTGCTTATGTGGTCTACCGTGCGCAGCATACCAAGATCCGCCATGACCGGCGCGCCGCGGTCGATGCTGTCGCCTCGATCAACGAATATCTCGACCGGCAGGACTGGCGCGTTCAGGCGAACGCCAATCAGGGCTACTCCCTGGGCGGGCTGATCCTCAACAGCGCGGGTAAGCTCACCGCGAATTACTGGCTGAACAGCATATATCCCGAGGAGATCGGCAGCGCGCACCGCGAAGGGGATATTCATATCCACGATCTGGACATGCTCTCGGGCTATTGCGCGGGCTGGTCGTTGCGCACGCTGCTGCACGAAGGCTTCAACGGTGTGGAGGGCAAGGTGGAGGCCGCGCCGCCCCGGCATCTATCGAGCGCGATCGGCCAGATGGTGAATTTTCTGGGCACATTGCAAAACGAATGGGCCGGGGCCCAGGCATTCAGCTCGTTTGATACCTACCTCGCCCCCTTTGTCCGCAAGGACCGGCTCTCCTATGCCGAGGTACGCCAGAACATTCAGGAGTTCATCTTCAACCTGAACGTCCCTTCGCGCTGGGGCAGCCAGCCGCCGTTCACCAACGTCACCTTTGATTGGAATTGCCCGGCGGATTTGCGCGACGACATACCGGTGATCGCCGGCGAGGAGATGGATTTTCGTTACGGCGAGTTGCAAGCCGAGATGGATGCGATCAACCGCGCCTATATCGAGGTGATGACCGAGGGCGACGCCAAGGGGCGGATTTTCAGTTTCCCGATTCCCACCTACAACATCACCAAAGATTTTCCTTGGTATTCGGAGAATGCAGAGCTTTTGTTCGCCATGACGGCGAAATTCGGCCTGCCGTATTTCCAGAATTTCATAAACTCAGATCTCGAACCGCAGATGGTTCGTTCAATGTGTTGCCGGCTTCAGCTTGATCTGCGTGAACTTCTCAAGCGCGGCAATGGCCTGTTCGGCTCGGCCGAACAAACCGGCTCGCTTGGCGTCGTCACGCTCAACTGCGCGCGCCTGGGGTATGTGCATAAAGGCGACGAAGCAGGCTTGTACGCGCGGCTCGACTCACTGCTGGAGCTGGCGCGCAACAGCCTGGAGATCAAGCGCAAGGTGATCCAGCGCTACATGGACGACGGGCTTTTCCCCTATACCAAGCGCTATCTCGGCACGTTGAAGAACCATTTCTCCACCATCGGCGTCAACGGCATCAATGAGATGATCCGGAATTTCACGGCCGATTCACACGATATCACGACTCCGCACGGCCACCAGATCGCTGAGCGCCTGCTCGACCATGTGCGCGCACGCATCATCAGCTTTCAGGAACAGACCGGGCATTTGTATAATCTTGAGGCAACACCGGCAGAAGGCGCGACGTATCGCTTCGCCCGGCAGGACCGCAAGAGTTTTCCTGGTATTCTGCAAGCCGGGACGGAAGAAAAGCCTTATTATACGAACTCCTCGCAGCTTCCCGTCGGTTTCACCGATGACCCCTTCGAGGCGCTGGAGCACCAGGAGGACCTGCAAGCCAAATATACCGGCGGTACGGTGCTGCATCTCTACCTGGGCGAGCGCCTGCCCTGCGTTGACGCCTGCCGGGAACTGGTGCGCCGCGCATTATCGCGCTTCCGCCTGCCTTATATCACGGTCACGCCGACCTTCTCGGTCTGCCCCGTGCATGGCTACCTGGAGGGCGAACAGCGCTTCTGCCCGATCTGCGACGAAGAAAAAATTGCCGCTAAACGCCTGCGTTATTGCGCTTGATACTGAAAATCTGACCGGAGAACGACCATGCAGCAGTCCTCGCAAACAACATCCGCCGCAAATGAAATCCGCCTCTCGGCTGAAGAGCGTCAGCCCTGTGAGGTATGGACGCGGGTGATGGGCTACCACCGGCCCGTCGCCTCCTTCAATATCGGCAAGCAGGGCGAACACGAGGCCCGCCGCAGCTTTGCTTTTTGCGGCACCGCACCAGTTGAACCATAAAACACTGCAGGTCGCGGGGCTGGTTCCATTCAGCACGGTTGATTATCCAGGCCAGCTCTGCGCGGTGCTGTTTGCACAGGGGTGTCCTTTACGCTGCCGGTACTGCCACAACCCGCATCTGCTCCCCCGCGCGGCGCAAGCGGCGCAGGCTTGGCCTGACCTGAAATCCTGGCTGAGCCGGCGGGTAGGCCTGCTTGACGCCGTCGTCTTCAGCGGCGGCGAGCCCACGGCCCAGGCGGAACTACCCGAAGCGCTGGCCGAAACCCGCGAAATGGGCTTTGCCACGGGGTTGCACACGTCCGGCGTGCTGCCGCAGCGCTTGGAGCGGGCTCTGCCGCTGCTCGATTGGGTTGGCTTGGATATCAAGGCGCCGTTCACGCGCTATGCCGCCATCACGGCAAGCCCCGGCAGCGGCCCGCGCGCCCGGCGCGCATTGGAGGCCGTATTGGCCAGCGGCATCAGCTATGAATTACGCACCACGGTTCATCCGGCGCTGCTTGATGCGCAAGACCTGCTGGAAATTGCCTGCACGTTGGAAAACTATGGTGTCCGGCGCTGGGTGCTGCAAAAATTCAGGCCCTTGGGGTGCGATGACGCCCCGTTGGTTACAGCGCCCAGCCTGCCGGCCCTGGAGCCGCTGCTGCCGGCGTTGCGGTTGCGGGTTCCCGGCATCACGCTGCGGTGAACACCGGCATCCCTCCGGCCGGCTGAATTCATTCAAAACTTGGCAGAATGAACAGAAAATCCAAAGCCGTCCGGCCTCTCAGCTCGTCTCCCGCACATGCAGCGTGAAGCCCAGATCCTTCCGCGCCATCTCAGGCTCGCGTCCCGCCATCAGCTCCAGCAACATCGCGGCTGAATCCCGGCCCACTTGGTAACGCGGTGTCGCCACCGTGCTCAGCGCCGGGGTTGCCCAGGCCGAGGCGGGCAGATCGTTAAACCCCGCCAGCGCCAGCTGCTCCGGCACCGCGATGCCGCGCCGCAGGCAGCGAAATAAAGCGCCCAACGCCAGATCGTCATTGCAGAAGAACAGTGCGTCCGTGTCCGGGTGTTCTTCCAGCATGCGGTCCAGCAGCGCCGCCCCCTGCGCGATGGAAGAGCGGTCCGGCACCATCAGCGCGCGCGGCGCGCCACGCCCCGCCTCTTCCAGCGCCCGGCGAAAACCAAGCCCGCGCGCCAGCGTGCGCGGGTCAAGCTGCGCCGCCACGAAGCCGATCTTGCGGTAACCCCGTTCCACGAAATGCCGCGCGATGGCAGCCCCACCCGCCTCTTGCGAAAAACCAACCGAATAACTGCCGGGCTGGTTATTCAGCTCCATCATATGCACAGCCGGCACGGTAGCGCTGGACAGTAATTTCAGCGTCTCGGGCAAATGGTCAATGCCCGTCAGCAGCACGCCATCCGGGCGGAAGGCCAGCAGCCCGCGCAGCAGCCGCAGCTCATCCGCCGGGGCGTAGAAAGTGGTTGCAGTGATCATCTGATAGCCTCGCGGCGAGAGCACCTCGTCGATCCCGGCCAGCATCTCGACGAACACCGTATTCGTGATGGACGGGATCAGCACTGCGACATTCATGGAGCGCGCGGAGGCCAGCGCGCTCGCCGCACGGTCGGGCACATAGCCCAGCTTGGCCGCGGCTTCCTCAATCCGCGCCCGCAGCTCGGCGCTCACCCGCCCGGTGCCCTTGAAGACCCGGGATACGCTAATCATGCTTGTGCCGGCTTGTGCCGCCACCTCTTCCATCGTCACGCGGCCCGGAGCGGTTGCGCGTGGTTTCCGGCCTGCCATTTTCTTACGCATCCTTCCAAATCAGCTTTACAGCCTACTATGTTAGCGCTAACACAGCCTGATAAAAACAACTTCATTGGAGGAAGCATGTCTAGCCTGTCCACGCAAATCCCCCGCCGCCGCTGGGCCATTGGCGGCCTGCTCGGGGCCGGTGTCCTGATCAATTATATCGACCGGATCAATCTCTCAGTCGCGGCACCGCAACTTAAGGCGGAATTCCACCTCACCAGCGGCGAGATAGGGCTGCTGTTCAGTGCTTTTTTCTGGACATATGCGCTCCTGCAGATCCCGGTGGGGATGATCCTGGACCGTTTCGGCGTTACCCGTGTGGGCCGATGGGGCGCGTTTCTCTGGGCCATCGCCTCGGCGGCAGTGGCCTTTACCGGCGGGTTCGGCGGCATCTTCGCGGCGCGCATGCTGCTGGGCGTGGCGGAAGCGCCGGGCTTTCCCGCCAGCGCCAAGGCCACCGGCTATTGGTTTCCGCGCCAGGAACGCTCCATCGCCACCGCCTTGTTTGATGCGGCTGCAAAATTTTCCAACGTCATCGGCGTGCCGCTGGTCGCTTTCGTGGTGGTGGACTTTGGCTGGCGCTGGGGTTTTGGCATCACCGCGCTGCTCAGCTTTTTGTATTTCATAGCCTTCTATTTCATCTATCGTGACCCCTCGGCGGACAAGAATCTATCCGATCAGGAACATGCCTACATCCTCGAAGGCGGGGCTACGCCGGAGGGGGAAGCCAATGCCGGGGCGGGCGCCATGCTGGCCTATCTGCTGCGTCAGCCCAAGGTCTGGGGGTTAAGCCTGGGCTTCGCAGCCTATGGCTATAGTTTCTACCTCTTCCTCACCTGGCTACCCGGCTATCTGGTGCAGGCGATGCATATGAGCATCCTCAAATCCGCCGGCTATGCCGCTATCCCCTGGGCTTGCGCCACGGTGGCGGACATCCTGTTCGGCGGGCTGCTCGTGGACCGCTTGGTCTGCGCGGGGCATGATGAAACCAAGGTCCGCAAAACGGTCCTGATTGTTGGCATGCTGTTTGGCCTGGCCGTATTCGGCGCTACCCAGACAACCAGCCCCGGCTGGGCGATTATGTGGATCTCCATCGCACTTTCCGGCCTTGCGGCTTCGGCACCCGTCGGCTGGTCCATTCCCTCGCTCATCGCGCCCAAGGGCGGCACCGGCACCATTGGCGGCATTATGAACTTCTTGAACAACATGATGGGCATCATCGCACCAATCGTCACCGGCTTCATCGTCGGCACCACCAATAATTTCGAGACGGCCTTCCTGGTGGCGGGCGTGGTGCTGCTGGTTGGTATTTTCTTCTACGTCGTCGTACTGGGGCGGATCGAGCCGATTCCGGCACCCAAGTGAGCAACGTGCGTTTCATCATCGTCATGGGGGTGTCGGGCTGTGGTAAATCCACGGTCGCGGCCCTCCTCGCCGCGCGGCTCGGATGGGACTTCATGGAGGGCGATGCCCTCCACCCGCAGAGCAATGTCGAGAAAATGCGCCAGGGGATTGCGCTTACGGACGAGGACCGCGCCCCCTGGCTGCGGGAAATCGCCCGCACGATCAACGGCTGGCGCGCAGATGGCAAGGCGGGCATCATCGCCTGCTCAGCCCTGCGCCGCCGCTATCGCGACATCATAACGGACCAGAAGGAGGATGTGCGCTTTGTCTATCTCCGCGGCAGTTTCTCGCTGATTGAGCAGCGCCTTGCCTCACGGCAAGGCCATTACATGCCGGCGAGCCTGCTGGACAGCCAGTTTGAAGCGCTGGAAGAGCCGGGAGCCGGTGAACCGGCCATTACCCTTGATACCGGCGCGCCCGCGCACGAGCTGGTGAATGAGGTGCTCAACCGTCTGCATCTCGAGGGCTGACCTAGTGGGACACGTCATTGAAAATGCGTGCCCCATCAGATTCATGCTCAGCGCGCGCCGCCCACCAACCCGCACGGGGAAACCTGGGATCATGCATTCTAATCTTCTGTCCGGAGCAATGATTCGAAAACTCTTTCGTCCGTGATTTCCACACAATGGCTGGTAATCAGACGAATGGTTCCCTCGCGCTGAAGCCGTTGGAAATTGCGGCTGACGGTTTCGACCGCAAGCCCCGTGTAATCCGCAATATCGGTCCGGCTCATGGGCAAATGAATCTGCTCTGGTAATTGCCTGGTAAATTGGCTGTGTATCCGCAGCAAATTGAGCAACATGACGATTCTTTTTTTTGCACTCGGCTGGACGAGAGAGACGACATGCTGTTGCGCAAGGCGCAAGTTCTGACAAAGTTTGAAAAAAATCTGCGATTGTAGATCGGGGTCAGAGCGTAACAACGCCTCCACCGCCGCGGCGCGCAAGTGAACGGCCGCCACGGGGGTAATTGCCTTCACCGTGGCAGCATAACCGCCATATTCGCCAAACCCCGCCAAATCGCCAGGAAACAAAAAACCCTGAACAATCTCCTTACCGCCCGGCAGAGAATTAATGACTTTTACGACGCCGGAATCAATGTAGAGAATGCAGGAGGCTTCACTACCTTCATGAAACAGACCGTCGCCTTCTCTATGGTGACGGATTGAACCGATGGCCGTAAGCTTCCCCCGGACCGCGATGCTTGGAAGTAGATTTGATGAACCAATAAGGCCATGATTCAGCCCCCATTCGCATTCGACCCCTTTATACACAATCGCACCCACTCAAAATTAGAATTGGATTCTCAAATTAATGCGGCAACAGGAAAGCTGATTTCCGCCGCTGTAGCGCCACCAGTGCGCGAGCTGTAAACCACGTCAGACTCAAGTATGGCCGCCAAATCAGAGGAGATACCTCCAGGTGGCGGCAATATATTTTTGAAAACGCTGTTGCCGTCGCTCTCCACACTAAGCCGGGCCACAGCGCGGGACGTGCGGCGAAGTGTCACGGTGATATTCCCTGCGCCACCGCCCATGAGCCCCTGGCGCAGCAAATTGAGCACAAGTTCGCAGCTTGCCAGAACAAGGGCCCGCCGCTTGTAGGCCGGCAATGTCAACCGTTCGACAGATATAGTAGCAGATGCCCGGCCAAAAAGCTTAACGAGGCTGAATACAGAGACATGCAGCACCTCAAAACACGGCTGCATGTCATGATCATCGTATCCATCCGGTCTGAACCGCCTACCTCGGCTTCGCAGTGAACGCTCATAAGGGCGCTTCTATGAGCGTCGTTATGAGCGGGGACGGTTTGGGATGGAGATTATTACTGGGATTGAGCGGCGCCG
>JAJZCG010000120.1 GCA_021846225.1 Pseudomonadota bacterium
GCAGGTCGGCGGCGCGCGCCATGTCGATATCCAGAAACGTGCGCCCCATGAGGAAATTGGACGCCTCCGCGGCAACATTCTTGGCCAGCTTGGCCAGCCGCTGGGTTGCGATCACCCCGGCCAGCCCGCGCTTGCGCCCCCGGCACATCAGGTTCGTCATCGCCCCCAGCGAGAGCTTGCGCGCCTCATCGGACACCTCCCCGGCAATCGCCGGCGCGAACAACTGCGCCTCATCGACCACCACCAGCATCGGGTACCAATGGTCCCGCTCAGCCTCGAACAACCCGCCCAGAAAAGCCGCGGCGCGGCGCAGCTGGTTCTCGGCGTCGAGCCCCTCCAGGTTGAGCACCGTGGAAACACGGTGGATGCGCGCCCGCTCGCCCGCCAGCTGCAAACCCTGCTCGCTATGGGCCTGCGCATCTATCACCAAATGGCCAAACGGTTCCGCCAGGGTGACAAAATCGCCCTCAGGGTCGATAATCGCCTGCTGCACCCAGGGCGCGCTCTGTTCCAGCATCCGGCGCAACAGATGAGATTTGCCCGAGCCCGAATTGCCCTGCACCAGCAGGCGGGTGGCCAGCAGCTCCTCGAGGTCGAGCGTCGCCGGGGCGCCCGCCGCCGTATATCCCATCTCAATCGCAACCGTCATATGCCGACTCACAGCCTCCTTCAAAGGAGGGGCTTATCAAGCCGGCCGCCGCCCGTCGAGCGCCCGCCGCCTTGCCCCTGCTCAACTCAGCGCATGCGCCAGATAAACCACCAGCGCCATGCCCAAAATCACCAGCATCGCGCTGAGCATGAAATCCAGCCGCATGCCCGGGCCGGGCTGCGCCAGCGGGCTGTCAATCGCCTTCTCTGTTTTCCTGAACCGCAGCCCTGACATGAAAATCAGCAACGCCCCCGCCACGATCAACCCCAGCCCGGCGGCATTGCCAAACGCCTGGCTGCTCTGGGTATGCGGCCGCTGCCCCAGCGCCGCCGCCGCGATCCGCAAAAAAATATCAAACCGCTCGACCAGAAACCCGAACGCCATGATGGCGATGCCCGTGCGCACCCAGGCCAGAAACGTGCGCTCGTTGGCGGCGTGGTCGGTGAAGCTTTTAATCGTCATGGCCTATGTCCGGCTCCTCATTCCCGCGCCCGTTTCAGCCCGCGTCCGCGATTCTGTCACGTTTTGCAGCACACTCAAAACCATTTGCGCCAATTTGGCACGAATCTGTCCCACGCCGCGCCCTGGTCCCGGGCCTTTCCACCTCCTGCGCCGCCGCCGCACGCCATGGCACGCCGTTTGCATAACCCCGGCTTGCGTGCCGTGACTGCCCGGCAGCCCCCACGCAACACACAAATAAAATATGAGGAACCACATGGCCTTCCAGCAGATTGCCGACCAGACGAACAGCTTTTTCATCCCTTGCGTTACCCTCATCGGCCCCGGCTGCGCCAAAGAGGCCGGCACCCGCGCCAAATCGCTCGGCTGCCGCAAAGCCCTCATCGTCACCGATGCCGGGCTGCATAAAATGGGCGTGGCGGACATCATCGCCGGCTACATCCGCGATGCCGGGATCAACGCCATCATCTTCCCCGGCGCCGAACCCAACCCCACTGACATCAACGTGCATGACGGCGTGAAGGTCTATCAGGACAATCAATGCGACTTCATCGTCTCCCTCGGCGGCGGCTCCTCGCATGACTGCGCCAAAGGCATCGGCCTGGTCACCGCAGGCGGCGGCCACATCCGCGACTACGAAGGCGTCGACCAGAGCAAAGTGCCGATGACCCCGCTGATCTCCATCAACACCACCGCGGGCACCGCCGCGGAAATGACCCGCTTCTGCATCATCACCAACTCCTCCAACCATGTGAAAATGGCGATCGTGGATTGGCGCTGCACCCCCTTGATGGCCATCGACGACCCGCGGCTGATGGTGGCAAAACCCGGCCCGCTCACCGCCGCCACCGGCATGGACGCCCTGACCCACGCCGTGGAAGCCTACGTCTCCACCGCCGCAACCCCCATCACCGACGCCTGCGCTGAAAAAGCCATCCGCCTGATCGGCGAGTGGCTGCCCCAGGTCGTGGCGAACGGCGAGAACATCGAAGGCCGCACCGCGATGTGCTACGCGCAATACCTCGCGGGCATGGCCTTCAACAACGCCTCCCTCGGCTATGTCCACGCCATGGCCCACCAGCTCGGCGGCTTCTACAATCTGCCGCACGGCGTCTGCAACGCGATCCTGCTGCCCCATATCTGCGAGTTCAACCTCATCGCCGCCACCAGCCGCTTCGCCGAGGTCGCCCGCCTGCTCGGGGTGAATACCCACGGCATGAGCACGCTGGATGCCGCGAAAGCCGCCATCGCCGCCATCCGCGAACTCTCCAGCTCCATCGGCATCCCCTCCGGCTTGGCCGCGCTGGGCGTCAAGGCCGAGGACCACGCGGTCATGGCCGATAACGCGCAGAAGGACGCCTGCATGCTCACCAACCCGCGCAAGGCGAACCGGGAACAGGTCATCGCCCTCTTCAGCGCGGCCATGTAACACCAAACGCCGGATGGCCGCACAGCGCGTGCGGCCACCTGGCCCTCTGCTCACACCGCGTAAAAATCCGGCCGGGACTCAGGGGCCATAACCACCCGCCCGCCAGCCTGCCACGCCTCAAGCGCCGCCGCCGCCGTGCGCGAGGCCATGTATCCGTCCCAGGCGCTGGCACCCGCCGGCTGGCCGCCGCGCACCGCATGCACCCACGCCACCATCTGCGCGCGATAGGCCTCGCCAAAACGCGTCCGCCAGTCCTCCTCGACCGCAAAACCGTCCAGACCCGCCTGCCGCAACGCCACCGGCGGCGCAGGCGCGAGCGAGATCGTGCCGCTTTCACACACCAGCTCACCGCGGACATCATAGCCATATTGCGCATCGGGCGTGACCTCCACGCTCACCACCACCCCGCGCGCCGATTCCAGCAAAATCATCTGCGGCTGGCGGTTTGGCATCAACCGGCTCGGCCTGGCGCTGATCACCGTAACCGCGGCAAAATCCTCCGCGAGAAGATAGCGGGCAATATCCATCTCATGCACACCCGAATTGGCGATCACCTGCGCGGAGGTGATATAATCCGGCGCCACCTTGTTGCGATGAACACAATGCAACATCAACGGCGCGCCCAGGCTCTCCCTTTCAACGGCCTGGCGCATTGCATGATAACCGGCATCGAAGCGGCGCATGAACCCCACCTGCACCAGCCGCCCGCCGCTCTTCATCTCCGCCGCCACCACGCCGCGGCAACCCTCCACCGTATCGGCCAGCGGCTTCTCGCACAGCACGGGTTTTCCCGCCGCGATGCAGGCCAGAACCAGCGGCGCATGCGCGGGGTCGGGCGCGGCGATCAGCACGGCATCCACCTCGGGGCTGGCGATCAGCGCCGCCGCCTCGTCCATCACCGCCACCGTCCCCAGCGTCTCCGCCAGGGCCCGCGCCCGCTTGCCGTCAGCATCCTGAACCGCGGCAAGCCGCGCCCCGGCAACCCCCGCGCGCAAAATGGCGGCGTGGTCAGCGCCCATCACGCCGCAGCCAATCAGGCCAATTCTTACATCCATGTGCGTTTTCCCTTGGTCAAATCGCCTGCGGCGCAAAATCGCTGACCGCCACCGGCATGATGCGCTGCAAAAGCGCCACTGATTTCTCAAGCCCCTCCTCGCATGACAGCATCACATCCTCATGCTCGATCGAGAGCCAGCCGTCATACCCCGACAGGCGCAGCCGGTAGACAAAATTGCGCCACCACCCCTCATCCATGCCGTAGCCCAGCGTGATGTAGCTCCACGCCCGCCCCGCCATATCCTCAAGCGCCCCCGTCTCCAGCCGCCCGGTCAGCGCCATGGCGGGCGCGTTCAGCCAGGTGTCCTTCGCATGCACATGGTGCAGCGCCGGTCCAAGCCGCGCCGCCGCCGCCAGCGGGTCCGCCCCCATCCACAGCAGATGGCTGGGGTCGAGATTAGCCCCCACGGCCGGCCCCACCGCCTCGCGCAGCCGCAGCAGCGCAGGCAC
>JAJZCG010000043.1 GCA_021846225.1 Pseudomonadota bacterium
GCAAAGCCAGATGGGCCCGCTCATCAACCAGCGCCGTGTTGGCGCAATTCAGGCCGTTGTTGATGACGCCCGCCAGCGCGGCGGCAAAATCGAGACCGGCGGCGGCCGCCCCAGCCACCTCAACCATGGCAATTTTTTCGAGCCCACCGTCATCTCCGGCCTTGCGGATGACGCCTTGGCCCTGGCCGAGGAAAACTTCGGGCCGATCGCCGCGATCACCCCTTTCAGCGATGCCGAGTCCGCCTACAATCGCGCGAATTCCAGCGAATACGGTCTCGCCGCCTATGTCTTCACGCGCGACCCCGCGCGCATCCGCGAATCAATCGCGCGCATCGAAGCCGGCATGGTCGGCGTGAACAGCTTCGCCCTTGCCGCCGCCGAGGCCCCCTTCGGCGGCATCAAGGCCAGTGGCATGGGGCGCGAGGGAGGGGCTGAAGGCATTTTTGACTTCCTGAACGTCAAGCTCGCACAAGTTGCGCTTTAGGAGGGCGCTGCGATGATTCCAAATGGTATCCGCGCCGCCTGGGCGGCAAAAAAACCCGTCATCAACGGCTGGCTCTCCATCGGCTGCCCATTTTCAGCCGAGATCATGGCCGCGCAAGGTTATGACAGCATCACAATCGACATGCAGCACGGCCTGGTGGGGTACGAAGCCACCACGCTGATGCTGCAAGCCATGAACGCAAGCGGCGTTACGCCGATGGTGCGCGTGCCCTGGCTGGACCCCGCGGCAATCATGAAATCCCTCGATGCCGGCGCCTACGGCATCATCTGCCCGATGGTCAATTCGCGCGAGGACGCCGAACGTCTCGTCTCCTACGTCCGCTACCCGCCCAACGGCGTGCGCAGCTTCGGGCCCACGCGCGCAAACTTCTCCGCAGGCGCCGATTACGGCGCCCACGCGGATGATCAGGTGCTGTGCCTGGCCATGATCGAAACTTTGGAAGCCGTCGCCAATCTGGATGCGATCGTCTCCACCCCCGGGCTGGACGGCGTCTATATCGGCCCGGCGGACCTTACCCTCGGCCTCACCGGCCGCCGCTACCGCACCGGCTTCGACCGCGAGGAACCAGAAATCCTCGCTGCAATCCACAACATCCTGGACAAGGCTCATGCGGCGGGCATTCGCGCATGCCTGCATAACGGCTCGCCCGAATACGCCGCCAAAGCCATCGGTTATGGTTTCGATCTGGTCACGGTCTCCAACGACGTGCGGCTTCTGGCCGACGCCGCCAAATCCAGTGTCGCCGCCACCCGCAAACTCATTGGCCAAACCACGGCGCCGGTGCAAACCCCCGCCAACTCGGGATACTGACATGCCCCATATCCTCGTCGCCGGACGCATCCACAAAGCCGGAACAGCCGTTCTCGAAGCCGCGGAGGGCTTCACCTTCGATCTTGTCGATGAAGTGTCCCTCCAGTCCTACGCCCCGCTCAT
This sequence comes from Pseudomonadota bacterium, assembly GCA_021846225.1. Taxonomy (GTDB): domain Bacteria; phylum Pseudomonadota; class Alphaproteobacteria; order Acetobacterales; family Acetobacteraceae; genus Acidocella. Next base: position 1,439 of record JAJZCG010000043.1, read on the forward strand.
CGGGCGCGCCGATGCGGTGCTGATCCGCACCCAACCGATGCCCGCCTCGGTCATCGCCCAGGCGCCGCAGCTCAAAATCGTCTCGCGCCACGGTGTCGGCTATGATTCCGTCGATGTCGCGGCGCTGAACGCACGCGGCATACCGCTTGTCATCGCAGGCGATGTGAACTCAAAATCCGTCGCTGAACACACGATGATGATGCTGCTCACCCTGATGAAGCGCGCCATCATCTACGATCAGCACACCCGGGCGGGCGATTGGAATATCCGCAACAGCCTGCAAGCAACCGAGCTTGGCGGCAAAACGCTTTTCCTGCTCGGCTTTGGCCGCATCGGGCGGCATGTCGCCCGTCTCGCCCAGGCGTTTGATATGAAAATCATGGCCTATGACCCCTTCGTTGACGCCAGCGCCATCGCGCTGGCCGGCGCCACCCCCATCGCCAATATCGCCGATGCCCTGCCCCATGCGGATGCCATTTCGGTGCATATTCCCCTTGCCAGTGACAAACCCTTGATCGGCGCGCCAGAGCTGGCACGGATGAAGCCAACCGCCGTCATCATCAACACCGCGCGCGGCGGCATCATCGATGAAGACGCCCTTGCCCGCGCGCTGGATGAAAACCGCCTCGGCGGGGCGGGGCTGGATGTCTTTTCCAGCGAGCCGCCCGATACAACGCACGGCCTGTTTCATGGCAAAAACACCGTGCTGAGCCCGCACTGCGCCGGTCTCACCGAGGAATGCGCCGCCCGCATGGCAATCGCCTCGGCGCAGAATATTCTTGATTTCTTCAACGCCAGGCTGGACCCTTCCCTGGTCGTCAATCCCGCCGCCCTCTCCCCCAGCGCGCGCAAACAGCTGCGCGCTTAAAAGGCGGCGCGATACACCGCCACGCGTAAAATACAAATTCTCCCTCACGCCACCACCGATTATCAATTATTCATAACAAGGAAATCCAGAAAATGCTTCGCATCGCAGTTCTTGGCGCCGGACGGATCGGCAAGATCCACGCCTCCAACGTCGCTGGCAACCGTATGGCCAAATTGGTGGCGGTCGCCGATCCTTTCGGCAACGCCGCGCAGGATCTCGCGGGCCCGCTCGGCGCCGAGGCGATGAAAGACCCCTTCGCCGCCATTGAGCGCGCCGATGTGGATGCCCTCGTCATCGGCACGCCGACCGACACGCATGTTGATCTGACCCTGCATGCGGTGAAACTGGGCAAGGCCGTGCTGTGCGAAAAGCCGATCGATCTGGATATGAACCGCGTTGACACCGCCGTGGCCGAAATCGCAAAGCAGAACGGCCGCGTGATGCTCGCCTTCAACCGCCGTTTTGATCCCACCTCCATCGCGCTCCGCCAGGCGATCGACGCGGGCGACATCGGTGATGTGCGCCAGGTCATCATTTCCAGCCGTGACCCGGGCCTTCCCCCTCACGAATATCTCCTGCGCTCGGGCGGCATTTTCCGTGATATGGTCATCCACGACTTCGACATGGCCCGCTGGCTGCTGGGCGAGGAGCCGGTCGAAATCATGGCCACCGCCAGCCGCCTCATCGCCCCGGAGCTTGCTGAAATGGGTGACTATGACACCACGATGGTGCAGATGCGCACCGCCTCCGGCCGCCAATGCCATATCAACTGCTGCCGCGAAGCGGTTTACGGCTACGACCAGCGCTTCGAGATTTTCGGCTCGCACGGCATGCTCCTCAATGAAAACCTGCGCCCCACGACCATCCGCCGCTGGCGCCAGGATGCAACCGAAGTTCGTGAACCGCTGATGAACTTCTTCCTGGAACGTTATGCCGATGCATACCGTAACGAGCTGGCCGCCTTCGTCGATGCCGTCAGCAAAGCCGCCCCCCTGCCCGTCACCCCGCATGATGGCCGCCAGGCCCTCTGGCTCGCGGAATGTGCGCTTAAATCCGTGCAGACCGGGCAGGCCGTCGCCGTTTAATTTCATCTCAAGGCAAAACCATCATGCGTGACATTGGCATTGGCGTCATCGGCACCGGGTTCATGGGCAAGGCACACACCTTTGCCTACCGGGCCGCAGGCGGCATCTTCCCCGGCAGCCTGCAACCCGTTCTGCAGACCGTCGCTGATATAAACAGCAGCGCTGCCCAGCAGGCGGCAAAGCAGTTCGGCTTCAAAGGCTGGACGTCCGATTGGCGCGAGCTGCTCGCCGACCCGGCGATCGAGGTCATCTCCATCACCACCCCCAATGCCACGCACAAGGAAATGTCGCTCGCGGCCCTCGCCGCCGGCAAGCATGTGCATTGCGAGAAGCCAATCGCGCCCGACGCCGCCACGGCGGAGGAAATGGCCCGCGCGGCGCAGGCCTCCGGGCTTGTTACGCAGGTTGGCTTTAATTACATCAAGAACCCGGTTCTCAAGCTGGCGCGTGAGATGATCGCCAACGGCGAGCTGGGCGAGATCACGGGCTTTCGCGGCGTCCATGCTGAAGATTTCATGGCCGATCCCGAGGTTCCCTACAGCTGGCGGTTTGATCGCACCGGCGGCGCTGGCGCGATCGCAGACCTTGGCAGCCACATCATCGGCATGGCGCGCTTTCTGCTCGGCCCCATCTCGGAGGTGAACGCCGAGCTCGAAACCGTCGTCAAATCCCGGCCCATCGCGCCGGGGGCGAGCGAACGCCGCGCCGTGGAAGTGGACGATATCGCCCGCCTCACCGTGCGCTTCGCCCGTGGTTGCGGCGGCACGATCGAGGCAAACTGGGTCGCCACCGGCCGCAAGATGCAGCTCGGCTTCGAGTTGCACGGCACCAAGGGCGCGCTCGTCTACACGCAGGAGCGGTTGAACGAGCTGCTGTACTACCCCGCCGGCGGCAACCCGAAGACCACCGGCTTCGTGCGCATCGAATCCGGGCCGCAGCACGCCCCTTACGGCCTGTTCTGCGTGGCGCCGGGGCATCAGCTCGGCTTTAACGATCTCAAGACCATCGAAATGGCCGAATTCCTCGCCGCCATCAACGGCGGCCCCAAAGCCGGCCCGGATTTTCAAGAAGCCTGGGAAATCCAGAAAATCGTCGATACCGCCATCAAGTCCTCCCAACTGCGCCAGTGGCTCCCGGTCGCCTGACCGGCCCGGCGCAGTAACTCAACCGGTGCGCGGCATTCGCGCGCCGGTTCTTTCTTTCATCAGCAACCCATTCTTTCATCAGCAACCCAAGAGCAACCCAAGGTCCAACCACATGCAAACCCTCGGACATTACATCAACGGTGCCGCCGTTTCCGGCACGGGCCCGCGCACTCTGCCGGTATTCAACCCCGCCACCGGCGCACAGGGAGCAAACCTGTCCGTCGCCACGGCCGAGGAAGTGGAATCCGCCATTGCCGCCGCCCGCGCCGCCTTCCCCGCCTGGGCGGCGACCCCGCCTTTGCGCCGCGCGCGCGTGATGTTCCGTTTCAAGGAATTGCTCGAAAAAAACGCGGACGAACTCGCGGTGATGATCTCGAACGAGCACGGCAAGGTGGTCTCCGATGCGCGCGGCGAGGTCACGCGCGGCATCGAGGTGGTTGAATTCGCCTGCGGCATTCCCGAACTCCTGAAAGGCGAATACAGCGAGAATGTCGGCACCAATGTTGACAGCTACGCAGTTCGCCAGGCGCTGGGCGTGTGCGCCGGCATCACCCCCTTCAATTTTCCCGTCATGGTGCCGCTGTGGATGTTCCCCGTGGCCATCGCCACCGGCAACACCTTCATTCTCAAAACCTCCGAGAAAGTCCCCTCCGCCGCCTTGCGCATGGCCGAGCTGCTGAGCGAGGCCGGCGCGCCGAAGGGCGTGTTCAATGTGGTCAACGGCGATAAGGATGTCGTCGACCAGCTCCTGCGCGACCCGCACATCGCCGCGGTCAGCTTCGTCGGCTCCACGCCGATTGCGCAATACGTCTTCACCACGGCAACCGCGCACGGCAAGCGCGTGCAGGCCCTGGGCGGCGCGAAAAACCATCTCGTCGTCATGCCCGACGCTGATCTCGACCAGGCGGTGGACGCGCTCATGGGCGCGGCCTACGGCTCAGCCGGGGAGCGCTGCATGGCCATCTCCGTCGCCGTGCCGGTCGGCCCCATCGCCGAGCCGCTGGTGGCGCGCATCGCGGAACGTGCACGGGCCTTGAAGATCGGGCCAGGCTCCGACAAAGAAGCCGAAATGGGCCCCCTGGTCACGGCCGCGCATCGCGCCAAGGTCGAATCCTACATCGCGCGCGGCGAGGCGGAAGGCGCCGCGCTGGTGCTGGATGGGCGCGGCCTCACCCTGCAAGGCAACGAGGGCGGCTACTTCACCGGTCCCACGCTGTTTGATCATGTAACCCCGGAGATGACCATCTACCGCGAGGAAATCTTCGGCCCCGTGCTCAGCGTCGTCCGGCGCGACAGTTTCGAGGCCGCGCTGCAACTGGTGAACGAGCATGAATTTGGCAACGGCGCCGTGATCTACACCAGCGATGGTGACTCCGCGCGCAGTTTCTCCAACGGCGTGCTGGCCGGCATGGTCGGGATCAACGTTCCCATCCCGGTGCCCATGGCGTTCCACTCCTTCGGCGGCTGGAAGCGCTCCATCTTCGGTGACCACGCCATCCACGGCCGTGAGGGCGTGCGCTTCTACACACGCCTTAAAACCACCACCGCGCGCTGGCCAACCGGCATCCGCAAGGGCGCCGATTTCGCCATGCCGACGATGCGCTGAACCGCAAGCCGGAAGGGGGCGAGAACATGGACATCACCTGCATCCTCGACGCGCAGGCCGGGCTGGGCGAAAGCCCGGTCTGGAGCGCGGCCGAGCAGGCGCTCTACTGGGTGGACATCATCGCCCCCAGCCTGCACCGGCTGGACCCGGCAACCGGCACCCGCCACAGCTGGCCGATGCCAAGCGCCATCGGCTGCGCGGCCCTGGCTGACGACGGCGGCTTGCTCGTGGCGCTGCGCGAGGGGGTCCATCACTTCAACCCCCGCACGCAACACCTGCGCTTCATCGCCGACCCTGAAGGCCCCACCCCCGGCAACCGCTATAACGACGGCAAGATCGCCCCCTGCGGCCGCTTTTTTGTTGGCACCATGGACGAGGCGGCGCTCTCGCGTCCCACCGGCGCGCTCTACCGCATCGATGCCAGCGGGCGCGCCACACGGGTGCTGGAAGGGCTGATCGTCTCCAACGGCCTCGCCTGGTCAGCCGACGGGCGCACGATGTTCCATTCCGACAGCAAGGCGCAGAAGCTGATGCGCTACGATTACGCCCCCGCCACCGGCGCAATCTCCAACCCCCGGCTCATCGCCACACCCGGCGAGGCCGACGGCCGGCCCGACGGCGGCGCCACCGACCAGGCCGGGCTGTACTGGAGTGCGGGCATCTCCGCTGGCGTGCTCAACGCCTACACGGCAGAGGGCGCGCGCGTGCAGCACATAAAGCTTCCCTGCGCCGCCCCCACCATGCCCTGCTTCGGCGGGCCGGACCTGAAAACCCTCTTCATCACCTCGGCGCGGCACCATGTCGCCCCGGCCCGGCTCGCAACCACCCCCCTCTCCGGCGGCATTTTCGCCTTGCGCCTCCAGGCGCCAGGTGTTCCCATCCCCGCCTTCCCCATGGCCAAACTGCTCACCACGGAATCCGCACCATGAAAAACCTCTGTCTGATCGGCCACGGCATGATGGGCATCTGGCACGCCGAGGCCCTGCGCGAATATCCCGGCGTATGCCTGCACACGGTGGTCGGGCGCGATGGCGAACAAGCCGCGGCCTTTGCCGCCACATACGGCTTCCGCCACGCCACCACCAACCTCCTCGAGGCCGTGAACCAGCCCGAGATTGACGCCGTCATCATCGCCGGCCCCAGCGAGACGCACGCCGCGATGGCGATGGAAGTCATCAAGGCGGGCAAGGCCGTGCTGGTGGAAATCCCCCTCGGCATGACCCTTGCCGCCGCCGAAGCGGTGGTAAATGCCGCTGAGCAGGCCGGGGTCATGCTCGCCGTCTCTCACCCCATGCGCTTCCGCCCGGAACGGCGCGCGCTGCTCGCGCGCGTGCAATCGGGCGCGGAAACGCCGCGCCATGTGCACGGGCGTTTCTTCATCCACCGGCTGGTCAACATCGGCGCCACCGGCATCAAACGGCACTGGATAGACAACATCCTCTGGCACCACACCACGCATCTGCTGGACTTCGGCCTCTGGCTGCTGGGCGGCGGCGACCCCGCGGCGGCCGAGGCGCGTATCCGGCGCATCCAGAGCTTCATGCCGGGGCTGGACCCCAACACCGGCATCCCCATGGAAGTCTGCGTCCTCATCGAGACGCATGACGATCAGAGCATCCTCGCCACCGGCTCCTATTACGCGCGCGAACGGATTTACGACACGCTGGCCGTGACCAGCCACGACAGCTACCGGCTGGATGAGTTGACCGCGACGCTGACCACCGGCGCCGGAACCGCCCCCGCCACCACCGAGCACGAAAATGCCTGGCTCATCGCGCAGGATTTCATCGCCGCCTTGAACGAAGGCCGCGACCCCCTCGTCACCGGCCGCTCCGTGCTGCCCGTCATGCGCGTGCTCGAGCATGTGCAAAACGAATGGGACGCACGGCACGGCGCGCGCACCATCCCCGGCCGGCCGCTCGGCCAGCTTGCCCAACCCCTGAGCTGAAACAACACAGGATACAGCCTCATGAGCCAGCCTCCCAAAAAAACCTATGAAGAGCTGCGCAGCCACCGCTGGTACGGCGTGGACACGCTGCGCGCCTTCGGCCACCGCTCGCGCACCAAGCAGATGGGCTTCTCGCGCAAGGATTTTGAGGGCAAACCGGTCATCGGCATCCTCAACACCTGGTCGGACATGAACTCCTGCCACAGCCACTTCCCGCAGCGTGTGGAAGAGGTGAAGCGCGGCATCTGGCAGGCGGGCGGCTTCCCCGTGGTGCTCCCGGCCATGAGCCTGGGCGAACCCTTCGTAAAACCGACAACGATGCTCTACCGCAACTTCCTCGCCATGGAGGCCGAGGAGCTGCTGCGCAGCCACCCGATTGACGGCGTGGTGCTGATGGGCGGCTGCGACAAAACCACCCCCGGCCTGCTGATGGGCGCGATCTCCATGAACATCCCGGCCATCTACTTCCCCGCCGGGCCAATGCTGCGCGGCAACTGGCGCGGCAAGGTTCTTGGCTCCGGCTCGGATGTCTGGAAGCATTGGGCCGAGCGGCGGGCCGGCAACCTGAGCAATGAGGCATGGGGCGAGCTGGAGGACGGCATCGCCCGCTCCGCCGGCACCTGCATGACCATGGGCACCGCCGCGACGATGATGACCCTGGCCGAATCCCTGGGCTTCGTGCTCCCCGGCGGCTCGTCCATCCCAGCACCTGACGCCAATCATTCCCGCCTGGCCTCGGACACGGGGCGCCGCATCGTCGAGATGGTCTGGGAGGATCTGAAACCCTCGGATATTCTCACCCTGGAATCCTTCGAGAACGCCATCGTCACCACGCTCGCCCTCTCCGGCTCCACCAACGCCATCGTCCATCTCATCGCCATGGCGCGGCGCGCGGGCATAAAGCTGGAGCTGGAAGCCTTCGACCGCCTGAGCCGCAAAATCCCCGTCCTGGCGGACATCCGCCCCACCGGGCGCTTCCTCATGGAAGATTTCTACTATGCCGGGGGCACCAGGGCGCTGCTCAGCCGCCTTAGCGAACATCTGCATCTGGGCTGCCCCACCGTGAACGGCGCCAGCCTGGGCGAGAACATCGCCGGCGCGGAAGTCTATCTCGATGACGTCATCCGCACCTGGGACAATCCAGTCGGCACCTCCGGCGGCCTTGCCGTCCTCACCGGCAATCTCGCCCCGCGCGGCGCCGTCATCAAACCCGGCGCGGCGGAGCCCCATCTCTTGAAACATCGCGGCCCCGCCGTCGTATTCAAGAACTATAACGACATGGAAGCCCGCATCGACGATCCCGCCCTGAACGTCACCGCGGATTCAGTTCTGGTCCTGCAGGATGCCGGGCCGATCGGCGCCCCCGGCATGCCCGAATGGGGCCAGCTGCCGATCCCGAAAAAACTTCTCGCCCAAGGCGTGCGCGACATGGTGCGCATCTCCGATGCCCGTATGTCTGGCACCAGCTACGGCGCCTGCGTGCTGCATATCTGCCCGGAGAGCCGGGCCGGCGGACCGCTCGCCTTCGTTCAGGATCAGGACATCATCGAGCTGGACGTCGCGCAGCGCCGGCTGGAACTCTGCGTCGACGCCGCGACGCTGGAAGCCCGCCGTGCCGCCTGGGTGCCGCCCAAACCGCATTACGGGCGCGGCTTCGGCGCCCTGCACGCGCAGCACGTCACCCAGGCGGATGAAGGCTGCGACTTCGACTTTCTCGAAACCGCCTACGGCGCGCCCGTGCCGGAGCCGGAGATTCATTAGCGCGATAAATTCATTAAGCGCGATCGTTTGAGGCTCGCTCACCTGAGCGATCCGAAAGCGTGAATCGCCCTTGGAAATCGAGTGCGATCGTTTGAGGCTCGCTCTCCTGAGCGAACCGAAAGCGTGAATCGCCCTCGGAAAATAAGTGCGATCGTTTGAGGCTCGCTCACCCGAGCGAACCGAAAGCGTGAATCGCCCTTGGAAATCGAGCGCGCTCGTTTGAGGCTCGCTCACCCGCGCGAACCGAAAGCGTGAATCGCCCTCGGAAAACAACCTGATTACATTTGAACCAATCAGGACCTGGAGGCTGATGCGTCAGCCTTCCAAATCGCCAACTCTCACCGCGCGATATAGCTCTCCTTGCGCATGTTCTCGGGCAGATAAAGCCGGAACTCCCCCGGCCCGGCGCCGCCGGGCACAGGCACCTCCGGCGCCCTCAACACATGCTGCAACGCCATGGTCGCCTGGCCATCGGGGTCCTGGTCGATCACCACGTCCAAAATCCCGCTGTGCAAATACTGCCGATGATCATCGGAGAGTTCATGCGCCACCCAGCACACCTTCCCGCCCGCCGCAAAACGGCGCAGCGCCGCCTCAATCCCCGGCGAGCCGGCCCCGGTGTTGTATATGCCCGCAATCGGCTCACCGCGCTGGAACGCTTCGCTCACGGCGATGTAGCAGCGGCCGGAATCATCGCTGGTCTGGCCCATCAGCGGCTCGCACCGCAGATGCGCGAACGCCTCCCCCAGCACATCGGTGCAGCCGCTCACGCGCTCCAGATGCCCGCGATAATCCGCCCGGCTGGAGAGCAACAGCACCCGCCCAGGCTTGTGGCAGAACCGCCCGAGCAGATACCCCGCGGTCCGCCCCGCCGCGTAGTTGTCGATGCCGGCATATCGCGCCCCCTCAACCCCCGCGACGTTGGTCACAACCATCGCCACATGCTCGCCCCGCCCCAACGCCTCGCGCAACGCGCCGCGCATCGGCGGCGTATCCGGTGCCGCGATAATCAGCCCTTGCCGCGGATAGGGGCAAGTCCGCACCGCCCGGATCATCGCGGCTTCATCCTGCTCGGGAAAAGACTTCCGGTGCACGACGACACGCTTGTTGAGCAGCGGAATCGCGCGTTGCAGCGCCAGGTTGAGCCGCTGGAAAAACGGCGATCCATTGCTGGGCAACAGAATATCCAAATGGATCAACCCATGGCGCATCTCGGGCAGCACACGCGGAATCGCCAGCTCCTTGGCTGCGGCCACCACCTTGGCACGCGCGCGCGCCGACACGCTGCCCCGCTCATTGAGCACCCGGTCCACGGTCGAGGAACTGACCCCCGCCACCACGGCAATATCATCAAACCGGGCGGATTTCTTGCGTCTTGGCGATAGCGCCATCGAAACCACCCCCACCTATGCCCCGCCTCATTTCTGTATTTTGACGTTTTATCGTCAAAATAGCAACTGCAATCACACCCGCCTGTCCCTACATTCCCCCCATCGCACCTGCAGGCATGTTCCGGCTCACCCGCCAGCAACCACCGGAACCGCCTGTTGGACAACATAAAATAAAGCCAGGAAACACCAATGAAGATCGCGCTCGACCCCTACATGCACCGCCATCTCAGCCTGCCGGACATTGCCCGCAAAACCGCCGCTCTCGGCTACCAGCACATCGAACTCTCCCCCCGGGCTGATTTCCTGGACTGGTGGGTGATGCCGCGCGCCGGCCGCGAGCGCATCGCTGAATTCAAGAACGCGATGCGCGATCACGGCGTCGAGCTCGCCACCCTTCAGCCGATGTATCGCTGGTCCAGCCCCTTTGAGGACGAACGCCAGACGGCCATCCGGTACTGGAAAAAAGCCATCGAAATCTCCGCCGAACTCGGCTGCACCACGATGATCTCGGAATTCGGCCGCGGCGCCGCGCCGGAGCGCGCGCCCACGCACATCCCCGGCCTCAACACCCCGGAATTATGCGAAGCCGCGTTCTGGCGCTCCATGGATGAACTCGTCCCCATCTTCGAGCGCGAAAAAATAACCCTCTCCATTGAACCCCACCCGGAAGATTGGGTGGAAGACTTCAACCAGGCGCTGGACATCGTGCGTATGATCGGCTCGCCCCAGGTCAAGATATCCTACATCGCGCCGCACACGTTTTATTACGGCGAGGATATGGCCGCCATGCTGCGCCGCGCGGCGCCCTTTCTGGCGCATGTGCGCGTGGCCGACACCTTCAACCACACGGCCTCCTCGGGATTGCGCTATATCGTCAACCCGCCCGGCGCCAAGGTGCGGGTGCACCAGCACCTTGATATCGGCCAAGGCGAAATCAACTGGGACATCTTCTTCGCAACCCTGGCCGAAATCGGCTTCGATGGCATTCTCTCCTCCTGCGTATTCGCCTGGGAAGAGCGCGCCGATGACTCCTCGCGCTTCATGCTCAGCGAAATCCAGCGCTACCTCGCCAAACACCCGCGGCGCTGAACACCTCCCCCGTTTTCACCTCAAACCGAACCGGTTCCCTCATGTCGCAAAATTTTGAATTCGCCATCAACCGCATCAGCGCCCCACGCCTCCCGTTTCCTGAATTTCTCGCCATGTGCGGGCGGCTCGGCGTCTCGGGCATCGAATTGCGCAACGACCTGAAAGGCGCCGAAATCAGCGACGGCAGCGACGCCGCGCACCTGCGCGCCGCGGCCAGCGCCGCCGGCATCAATATCCGTTCGATCAACGCGCTCTACCCGTTCGATGTCTGCGACGCTGATTTGCAGCAGCGCGCCCTGCAACTGGCCGCCTACGCGCAGAAATGCGGCGCGGCAGCGCTGGTGATGTGCCCGCTCAACAGCCGCGACGATCAGCGCAGCGCCGCCACGCGCCGCACGGATCTCGTGCACGCGCTCAAAACCCTGCGGCCCATCCTGGAGGATCACGGTCTCATCGGCCTGGTCGAGCCGCTCGGCTTCGAGGAGAGCGCATTGCGCCGCAAATCGGATGCCGTCGCGGCGATCTTCGAAGTCTCCGGCGAGCGCACCTACCGCCTGGTGCATGACACCTTCCACCATTTCCTCGCCGGCGAGGAAGAGTTCTTTCCAGAGCTGACCGGGCTGGTTCACATCTCCGGTGTCGAAGCGCCCGAACTCGCCCCGGCGCAAATGCGCGATGCCCACCGCGTGTTCGTCGGCCCGGCTGACCGTCTGGGCAACATCGCCCAGCTTCGCACCCTGCTGGCGCGCGGCTACAACGGCACGGTCTCTTTCGAGCCCTTCGCGGAGCAGATCATGCAGATGGACACAACCGAATCCCTGCTGCGTGAGAGCATGGCCTACATCCGCGCGAACCTCGCCTGAACCACCCCATTCAATCCGCTGGAGACAAAATCAATGAACCTTCAAATCGGCGTCATCGGCACCGGCGCCATCGGCCAGGACCACATCCGCAGGCTCACCCAAACGCTCTCCGGCGCCAAGGTGATCGCGGTCAACGATATCAACCCGCAGCGCGCGCACGATACCATCAGCACCTATCAGCTTGACGCCACGGCGCACGAAGACCCGCACGCCCTCATCACAGACCCGCGCGTGCAGGCCGTTCTGGTCACCTCCTGGGGCCCGACGCATGAGGCGTTCGTGCTGGCCGCCATCGCCCAGGGCAAGCCCGTGTTCTGCGAGAAGCCGCTGGCCGAAACCGCCGCCGGCTGCATGCGCATCGTCAACGCCGAGCAGAGCGCCGGCCGGCGCCTGGTGCAGGTCGGCTTCATGCGCCAGTACGACAAAGGCTACAACGCCCTGCGCAACACCTTGCGCGGCGGTGAAATCGGTGACGCGCTGATGCTGCATTGCGCGCACCGCAACCCGAGCGTGGGCGAAGCCTACACAACCCCCATGGCCATCGTTGACACCTTGATCCACGAGTTGGACGTGCTGCGCTGGCTGCTCGATGACGACTACATCAGCGCCCAGGTCGTCTACCCGCGCAAAAGCCGCCACGCCCATTCCGGCCTGGCCGATCCCCAGATCGTGCTGCTGGAAACCACGCGCGGCGCGCGCATTGATGTCGAGGTGTTCGTCAATTGCCAGTACGGCTACGACATCCAATGCACCGTCGTGGGTGAAAGCGGCACCGCGAGCCTGCCGGAACCTGCCAGCGTCCTGCTGCGCAGCAACGCGCGTTCCTCCAAACACATCCTCACCGATTGGAAAGAGCGCTTCATCGACGCCTACGACATCGAACTTCAGGATTTCATCAACGGCGTGCAGGGCCGCGGGCTCAACGGGCCAACCGCCTGGGACGGCTACGCCGCCGCCCTGGCGGCCGATGCCTGCGTGCTGGCGCAGACATCGGGCAAGGTTGAGCCCATCGCCATGCCGCCGCGCCCGGCGTTCTACACCCCGCGCTAACCCCCGCGCGGACACCACGCTGATCCAAACCTTTCCGTAAAAATCAGCATCTTTCCCGGAGAACCGCACCATGCCCCGCCCTGCCATCCGCGACTACAGCCTCACCGGCCCCGATGGCGCCGCCGCCGTTGAAAATGGCCGGGCCGGGGCGCAATGGTACGCAACCCCCATCGCGCGCGCGCGCATGAAGCAACTCATGCAGCGCCGCGACGGGCCTGCAATCCGCGACACGCTAATCTGGTTCGCAGCGCTCGGCCTCTCCGGCGGACTTGGCATCGCCCTCTGGGGAAGCTGGCGGGCGGTGCTGCCCTTCGCCGTATATGGCGTGCTCTATGGCTCCGCCGCGGATTCCCGCTGGCACGAAACCAGCCACGGCACCGCTTTTCGCACGCGCTGGATGAACATCGCACTTTATCACCTCTCCTGCTTCATGATGCTGCGTGAGCCGGTGGTCTGGCGCTGGAGCCATGCACGCCATCACACCGATACGCTGATCGTCGGCCGCGATCCGGAAATCTCATCCCCCCGCCCGCCGGATTTCTTGCAACTGCTGTTAAAACTGTTCGCCATCCCCGGCGGCATCAAATCGCTCCGGCATATTCTGCTGCACAGCCTGCACCGGCTAAGCCCGGAGGAGGCAACCTTCATTCCGCCGATGGAACACCACAAGGTCTACACCCTCGCGCGCATCTGGCTGGCTATCCTCGGCGCCATCGCGGCCCTTTGCCTTGCCCTGCATTCCATCCTGCCCGCCATGCTCATCGGCCTGCCCACGTTTTACGGCGCCTGGCTATCCCTCGTCTTCGGGCTTACCCAGCATGCGGGTCTGGCGGAGGATGTCACCGACCACCGGCTGAACTGCCGCACCGTGTATATGAACCCGCTGCTGCGCTTCCTCTACTGGAACATGAACTACCATGTGGAGCACCACATGTTTCCCATGGTGCCTTATCACGCGCTCAAAGCCCTGCATGCGGAAATCAAGGCTGATTGCCCGGCCCCCTACCCGTCTCTGTTCGCCGCCTACCGGGAGATCCTTCCCGCGCTGCTGCGCCAGAAACGCGACCCCTCCTATTTCGTGCCCCGCCCTGCCCCGGCGCGCGCGCCCGTTTCCCAAGCCGCCTGAAAGAAACCCGCCATGCCGCAAATCATTGACCTGTGCGCCACCAGCGATATCGAGTCGGAAGATGTGATCCGCGTCGACCGGGAAGGCCATAGTTTCGCCGTGTACCACGCCCCCGGCGGCAAATTCTACGTCACCAGCGGGTTGTGCACGCATGAGGCGGTGCATCTCGCCGACGGGCTGGTGATGGAGCATATCATCGAATGCCCCAAGCATAACGGCCGTTTTGACTATCGCACCGGCGAAGCCAAAGGGGCCCCGGCCTGCGTCAATCTGCGTATTTTTCCCGTAACGCTGGCCGGCGGGCGCGTGACGATCGCACTGAGCTGATGACGGGCATCATCATCATCGGCGCCGGCAAGGCAGGGGCCAGCGCGGCGCTCGCCTTACGCCGGGGCGGCTACACCGGGGCGCTCACATTGCTCGGCGCCGAGCCGCACGCCCCTTATGACCGTCCTCCTCTCTCCAAGGCCGCGTTGCTGGAACCAGAACCTCCAGCACCTGCCTGGGTTCTCACCCCGGAGCAGGCCGCCGCGCAAAATATCAGCCTGCGCCGTGGCGCCGAGGTCACCAGCATCTCCGCCCCGGCGCGCCGGGTTCATCTCGCTGATGGCACAACCCTCCCCTACAGCAAGCTGCTGCTCGCCACCGGCGCAACGCCGCGCCAACTGCCGGGAGCGGCGGGCGTGCTGTATCTGCGCAATTACGAGGATGCGCTGGCCTTGCGCACCCGTTTGGCCCCGCAATCGCATGTCGCGATTATCGGCGGAGGCTTCATCGGGCTGGAACTCGCCGCCGCCGCCCGCCAGCGCGGCGCCGCGGTCACGCTTGTCGAATCCGCGCCGCGCGTATTGATGCGCGGCGTCCCCGCCGCCGTGGCCGCCGTCATCGCCGCGCGGCACGCACAGGCGGGGGTGAACCTCCTGACCGGCGTGGGCATCGCGCGCATCGCGCGGGCCGGCGCGCAACACCATCTGCATCTTGCCGATGGCCGCCTCATCACCGCGGATCTCCTCATCGCCGGCATTGGCGCGGCGCCGCAAACCCGGCTCGCCGCCGCTGCGGGGCTTGCGCTGGATAACGGCATCGCGGTGGATGAATGGCTGCGCACCAGCGACCCCGATATCTACGCGGCGGGGGATTGCTGCGCCTTCCCCCACCCGCTTTTTGGCGGGCGGCGCATCCGGCTGGAAGCGTGGCGCAACGCGCAGGACCAGGGCGAGGCCGTGGCACAGACCATGCTTGGCGGCACACAACCGTTCCAGGCGGTGCCCTGGTTCTGGTCAGACCAATATGATCTCTGCCTGCAGGTAGCCGGGCTGGCCGAACCTGACGCCCCCACCATCGCGCGGCACCTGCCCGGCGGCACGGCCCTGCATTTCCAGTGCGACGCGCAAGGCAGGCTCATCGCCGCGGCGGCAGCCGGTGGCATGCGCCTCGGCAAGGAGATCCGGCTCGCCGAAATGCTCATCGCACAACGCGCCCGCCCCAGCCCGGCCGCCCTCGCCGCGCCGGATGTCCCGCTCAAATCCCTGCTGGCACCAATGGCCATGGCTGATGCCTCATCATCGTAAGCCCGTGACACCGCGCGCCGAAAATCAATCCGATGCCATCGGGCATCCGTCATGACCGTTGGTATCAGAGCCTGAAACATGCAAAAACTTCTCGTTTTTCAATCGCTTTGGGGCATGGAGCAGCTGAAGGGCCGCACCAGCGACCTCTCCCCAGCCGCCGCCATCGAAGCCGTGGCGGCCGCCGGCTTTGATGGCATCACCCATCATTTCGAGGACGCGGCGGCCGTCGCGCCGCTCGCCGCGCTGCGCGCCGCGCATGGGCTGGGGGCGGAGGGCCAGTGCTTTCCCACCAGCATCGAGGCGCTGAAACCCGCGGTCGAACTCGCCAACCGCTATGGCGCGCACCACCTCACCATCCAGGCGGATGTGCGGCCGCGCACATTTTCCGAGAGCGTACGTATCCTGGAGGGCTGGCTGCGCATCGCCGAGCAATCCGCGGTGCCGGTCTATCTTGAAACCCACCGCGGCCGGCTGAACAGCGATATGCTGGTGATGCTCGATTTGCTCGCCGCGGTGCCGAACCTGCGCCTGCTCGCCGATCTTTCGCATTATGTGGTGGCACGCGAGTTCCCTCTCCCGCCGCTCCCCGGCGAAATCGAGACCCAGGTGCAAACCATATTAAACCGCTCCTGGGCCGCGCACGGGCGCGTGGCTTCACCCGGCCAGGTCCAGGTTGAAATCTCTTTCCCGCAGCACCAGCCCATGCTGGCGCAGTTCCGCGCGTGGTGGACCTATCTGATGCGCAGCTGGAAGGCGCGCGCCGGAGAGGATGAACAATTCTGCTTCACCTGCGAGCTTGGCCCCAAGCCATATGCAATCTCCGGCCCCGGCGGGCAGGACCAGACAGACCGTTGGAGCGAAGCCCAGCATCTGCGCGGCATTGCCCGGCAATGCTGGGACGCGGCCTGAATCCCCGGCCGTGCCGCGCGAATGTCTCTTGTCTGACATGCCAAAACTCAGCCTCCCGCACCCAACTTCACCCTGCTACGCTCCGCTGCACCGCACAATTAGCCAGGCCACGCCCTGCACGGAGATTCCTCAATTTGTTATCCCTTCCAATCCTGGCCCTGGCCATCGCATCCTTTGGCATCGGTACGACTGAATTCGTGATCATGGGCCTGCTGCCCAACGTCGCGCATGACCTCAACGTCACCGTCCCCATGGCCGGCTATCTGGTCTCCGGCTACGCGCTGGGCGTGGTTGTCGGCGCGCCTCTGGTTGCAATGGCGACCAGCCGCATGCCCCGCAAAACAGCCCTCTTGAGCCTCATGGCCATTTTCATCATCGGCAACATCGGCTGCGCCTTGGCGCCGAACTACAATTTTCTGCTGGCCGCCCGCGTGGTAACGGCCTTCGCGCACGGCGCGTTTTTTGGCATCGGGGCCGTGGTCGCGCGCGATCTGGTGGCGCGCGAGCAGCGCGCGCAGGCCGTGGCGCTCATGTTCACCGGGCTGACCCTCGCCAACGTGCTGGGCGTGCCGCTCGGCACGGCGCTGGGGCAGGCGGCGGGCTGGCGCATGGCGTTCTGGGCCGTGGTCCTCATCGGCGCCGGCGCGATGGCCGCAATCTGGGCCTTCATCCCCTCGGGGATTCCCGGATCGCGCAACCGGCTCGCTCAGGAATTCCGCACCATGGGGCGCTGGTCCGTCCTGCTGCCCATGCTCGTCTCCACCATCGCCGCCATCAGCCTGTTCAGCGTTTTCACCTACATCACCCCCTACCTGGAGCAGGTCACGGGCCTGTCTCCGCGCAGCGTCACCGCCGCGCTGCTCACAATCGGCCTGGGCCTCACCGCCGGCAATCTCATCGGCGGCCGCCTGGCCGATCGCAGCCTGATCAAAACCGTCATCGGCAGTTTCACCGGGCTGGTCTTCATCCTGGCCCTCATGTGGCTGGTCGGCGCGAACGAACCGGCGGTGATCGCCGTTTTGGCGGTCTGGGGGGCGCTGGCCTTCGCCTTGGTCTCGCCATTGCAGACCTGGGTGGTCGAAGCGGCGAGCGGCGCGCCAAACCTGGCCTCCACCCTCAACCAGGGCGCCTTCAATCTTGGCAACGCCCTGGGCGCAGGGCTTGGCGGCGCCGCCCTTACCGCGGGCATGAGCTATGCGCGGCTTCCCCTCGTCGGCGCGGGCATCGCAGCACTCGGCCTGGCCCTGGTGGTGGCATCGCGCACCAGGCCCGCCCAGCTTGCCGAGGAACAAGTCAGCCCTTGCCTGGCCTGCCCATCGTGCGACTGAGGCGCACATCATCCGCCTGCAGATTACACAGCTAGAGTCTGATCGTTTGAGGTTGACGCGCGCCAGCGCGGCAACCGAAAGCGAGAATCAACCTCTTATCAAAGAGTCTGATCGTTTGAGGTTGACGCGCGCCAGCGTGGCAACCGAAAGCGTGGCAACCGAAAGCGTGAATCAGCCTCTTATCAAAGAGTCTGATCGTTTGAGGTTGACGCGCGCCAGCGTGGCAACCGAAAGCGTGAATCAGCCTCTTATCAAAGAGTGAGAGCGCGTTCGGGGGGCGCTCTTGCGTCAACCCAAACCTATCGCGGCTGGAAGGCGATTCAGACTTCAGATTGGCCCACGAACCGGGCCAATCTCCAATCTGGGGTTATCGCTTCTGGCGTTATCGCTCTAAACCCGCTCGCTCAGCTTAATCGCCACGCGGCAGCCGGTTTTAATCAGCGCCGTCAGCAGCCGGTATCCCGGCGCCTGCTCCGCCCCGTTCGCCAGGCCGATATCGCGATGCTCCAACTCCTCGGCGCGGAATGTGGCAATCGTCTCGCGCAACGCCGCCTCCCGCTCGCCCAGCGCCGCCTCCTGCGCGGCGTAATGCGCGTCTATCACTTCTTCCACCGCCACCGTGCAGGCCATCGCCGCCTTTTCCCCCAGCGCCGCCGTGGCCGCCCCCAGCGCGAATCCCGCAACATGCCAGAACGGCAGCAGCGCGGTCGGGCGCACCCGGCGCGCGGGAATCATCTCAGCGAAACGCGCCAGATGTTCCATCTCCTGCGCCTGCATATGCTCTATCACCGGCCCCTGCGCGCCACGCCCCAGCACCGCCAGCTGCCCTGCATAAATCCGCGCCGCGCCGTATTCCCCGGCATGGTCCACCCGGATGAACCGCTTCACCTGCGCGCTCATTTAAACTTCCTCGGCTTTTTCAGCACATAAATCAGCAGGGCCGTGGCAAACAGCAGCGCCCCGCAAAAATCCATCATCGCCATGGAAACAGGCAAATGCGCGATCAGATACACCGGCTTGTCGCAAGGCGTTGCCGGCGCCATCGGCAGCGGCGCGCCGGGCGTGAGAATCCCGTTGCACTCGGGCAGCGGCGAGGCCCACCAGCCAAACTCCACCCCCACATGCAGCCCGGCGATCAACACATCGCCGATCATCACCAGCGCCGCCAGCCCCAGCAGCACCCGCGCGCCGCCCCGGCGCAGCAACACCGCCAGCAACCCCAGCACCACCACAATGCGGTAAGGCCAACGCTCCCACAGGCACAGTTCGCACGGTGTCAGCAGCAGCACATATTGCGCGAAATACGCGAGCCCCAGTGCGCCCAGGGCGACAAGGGCGGCCAGTGCGCCCGCGATACGATATCTCATCAAACGCTCACAGAATAAAGCGGCTGAGATCGCCCTTGGCAGCCAGCGGCGCGACCTTCTCATTCACATAGGCCGCGTCCACCACCACGCTCTCTCCCGCGCGGTCAGTCGCGGAGAAGCTGATCTCCTCCAGCAATTTCTCAATCACCGTGGCCAGCCGCCGCGCCCCGATATTCTCCACCCGGTCGTTGATATCAAACGCCAGCGAGGCCAGCGCATCCACCGCATCATCGGCAAACGTCAAATTCACGCCCTCGGTGTTCAGCAGCGCGCTATACTGCTTCAGCAGCGAATGCTCCGGCTCGGTGAGAATCCGCCTGAAATCCTCCCGCGAGAGCGAGGAGAGTTCCACCCGTATCGGCAAGCGCCCCTGCAACTCCGGCAACAAATCCGCCGGCTTTGCGACATGGAAAGCCCCCGAGGCGATGAAGAGAATATAATCCGTCTTGATCGGCCCGTATTTGGTGGAAACCGTGGTCCCCTCGATCAACGGCAGCAAATCGCGCTGCACCCCCTCGCGTGAGACATCACCGCCCCTGAACCCGCCCTCGGTCTTGGCGCAGATCTTGTCGATCTCGTCGAGAAACACGATGCCGTTGCTCTCCGCATGGCGCAGCGCATCCTTGGTCAGCGCCTCGGTATCGAGCAGCCGGTCAGCCTCCTCGCGCTCCAGCGCCCGGCGCGCGTCAGGCACCAGCATCTTGCGCTTGCTGGCCTGGCGCCCGAACATCCCCTTCATCATATCACCAAGGTTGATCGCGCCGTTCTGCGGCATGTCGATCATGCCGATCTGCGCGCCCCCGCCCTCGCTGAGCGAAATCTCGATCTCCTTGTCCTCAAGCTCGCCCGCGCGCAGCATCCGGCGGAATTTCACCCGCGTGTCGGCGCTGGCTCCCTCGCCCACCAGCGAGGTGATCAGCCGCTCCTCGGCCGCCAGCTCCGCCTTGGCTTCCACGCCCTTGCGGTTCTGCTCGCGCAGCATGGTGATGCTCGCCTCCACCAGGTCGCGCACAATGCTCTCCACATCGCGCCCCACGTAGCCAACCTCGGTAAACTTCGTCGCCTCCACCTTGATGAACGGCGCCTGCGCCAGCTTCGCCAGCCGCCGCGCGATCTCGGTCTTGCCGCACCCCGTCGGCCCGATCATCAGAATATTCTTCGGCACCACCTCATCGCGCATATCCTCTGGCAGTTGCAACCGCCGCCAGCGGTTGCGCAGCGCAATCGCCACCGCGCGCTTGGCGTCGTTCTGGCCAATGATAAAACGGTCAAGCTCGCTGACAATCTCACGCGGCGAATATATGGGTGTTTCCATTACAGTGTTTCAACAATCAGGTTTTCATTGGTGTAGATGCAAATATCCGCGGCAATCTTCATCGCGCGGCGGGCAATCTCCTCGGCCGCCAAGTCCGGCACCGTCATCAGCGCCCGCGCCGCCGAAAGCGCGTAATTCCCGCCCGAGCCAATGGCGATAATCCCGTCCGATGGCTCCAGCACATCGCCGTTGCCGGTAATGGTAAAGCCGCGCTCCTTGTCGGCGACAATCAACATCGCCTCCAGCCGCCGCAAATAACGGTCCATCCGCCAGTCCTTGGCCAGCTCCACACAGGCCCGCTCCAGCTGGTTGGGAAAGCGCTCCAGCTTCGCCTCCAGCCGCTCCAGCAGCGTGAAGGCATCCGCCGTCGCCCCCGCAAACCCCGCGATCACCGCCCCATTGCCGATGCGCCGCACCTTTCGCGCATTGCCCTTCACGACCGTATTGCCGAGACTCACCTGGCCATCCCCGGCCATTGCCACCGCACCATCGCGCCGCACACATAAAATTGTCGTGCCATGCCAGCCGACCGGATCATTTGGATTTGTCATGCCCGCAGAAATGGCACCTCAACCGCGCGCAGACAAGGGAGCCTGCGCTCCTGCAATATATTTCGTCAAAACCCTTTTGGCGGCCGGAAGGTGATGATACACAGGCGTATGAGCCCGCAATCCCTCTTCAAAGCAATGGAATCCACCCCCTCCGAAAAAGACCCGCTCCTCTCTGGCCTCGGCCAGCGGGTCAAACTGCTGCGCGCGCGCGGCGGCATGTCCCGGCGCATGCTGGCCGAGGAGGCCGGCGTGTCGGAGCGCCATCTCGCCAATCTCGAGTCGGGCATCGGCAATGTCTCCGTGCTGGTGCTCCAGCAGGTGGCGCTGGCGCTTGGCTCCTCCCTAGCCGAGCTGCTGGGCGATGAGACCACAAGCACCCCTGAAGGCCTGATGATCCGCAAGCTCCTGCACGGCCGCGGGCCGGAGGAGCTGCAACGCGCCCACAAGGCCCTAGCCGAGCTCTTCGGCGCAATCGCGCCCGGCCAGCGGCGCAACCACATCGCGCTCGTGGGCCTGCGCGGCGCCGGCAAATCCACACTGGGGCGCATGGCCGCCGCCCAGCTTGGCTGGCCCTTCGTGGAGCTGCGCGCCGAGATCACCCGCCTCGCCGGTTGCAGCCCGGCGGAAATCCAGGCCCTCTACGGCTCCAACGCCTACCGCCGCTACCAGCGTCAGGCGCTGGAGGATGCCCTGCAAACCTACCCCCACTGCGTCATCGCCACCGCCGGCGGCCTCGTCGGCGACCCCTCAACCTTTGACCTGTTGCTCACCAACTGCCTCACCATCTGGCTCCAGGCC
>JAJZCG010000044.1 GCA_021846225.1 Pseudomonadota bacterium
GGATGCCCCCGCGCAAGGGATGCAGGCGGTGCCTTATCCTTTCAACTCCGGTGCGGCGCTGCTGCGGCTGGGAAAATCAAGCGGCCTGCCGATTGCAGACATGGTTCTCGCCAATGAAACCGCCCTGCGCCCGCATGCGGAGGTGATAAATTATCTTGATCGCATCATTGATGTGATGATGGAGACAATTGACCGCGGCATGCACGGGCAGGGGATATTGCCCGGCTCGCTCAAAGTGCACCGCCGCGCCGCCGGTCTGCGGGAAAAGCTGGAGGCCGATGTGGGGCTGAACAACCTGGCGCCGCATGCGATCATGGATTGGGTTAGCCTCTTCGCCATGGCGGTGAATGAGGAGAACGCCGCCGGCGGACGTGTGGTGACGGCGCCAACCAACGGCGCCGCCGGGGTGGTGCCAGCGGTGCTGCGCTATTACCGGGAATTTTGTCCAGGTGCGACACGCGAAACCATGCGCCGCTTTTTGCTGGTGGCCACCGCTATCGGGGGTTTGTTCAAGCAAAATGCATCCATCTCGGGCGCCGAGGTGGGCTGCCAGGGCGAGGTCGGCGTCGCCGCTTCGATGGCCGCCGCCGGGCTTGCGGAAGCTTTGGGCAGCAGCAATGAACAGATTGAAAACGCAGCGGAAATCGCCATGGAACACCACCTCGGCATGACCTGCGACCCGATTGGCGGCCTGGTGCAAATTCCCTGCATCGAGCGCAATGCCTTCGGCGCCGGCAAGGCGATCAGCGCTGCCTCCCTGGCCCGGCGCGGCGATGGCACGCATCGTGTTTCTCTCGACCATGTGGTTGACACTATGCGACAGACGGGCCAAGATATGATGACAAAATATAAAGAAACATCGCAAGGCGGGCTTGCCCTGAACTTTGTAGAATGTTGATGGGGTGGAGCACACCGGCACTTCAAATTATGGAGAAAAGCCGTGTTATATACAAGAGACTATGTAAACGATGCAGGAACGCAGAAGGACGCTGAAACCGATTTCGGCCAGCAAAAGCAGAAATATGAACCCGCGAAGCGCAAGCCGCTTTCGATCGGTATTATTCTCGCGCCGAATTTCACGCTCTCCGCGCTATCCTTGTTCGTGGACACGCTGCGCCTGAGCGCTGACGAAGCCGACCGCTCGCGCCCGATCGGCTGCAACTGGGCGGTGATGGCCAGCCGCTCCGAGACGATCCGCTCCAGCTGCGGCGTGCAGGTGAACCGCACGAGCGCGTTCAGGAATCCCAAGGAGTTCGATTATATCGCGGTAATCGGCGGCACGTTGCACAACGGGCAGGAGACCGACGAGGAAACGGTGGCCTATCTGCATCAGGCGGCGAAGCTGCATGTGAATCTGATCGGCATTTGCACGGGAAGTTTCATTCTGAACCGAATCGGGCTGATGAAGAACCGGAGCAGCTGCGTCAGCTGGCTGCATTATCAGGATTTTTGCGAGGAATTTCCAGACCAGAAGGTTTCGGCGGATCGTCTGTTCGAGGTTGACGGCAACCGTATCACCTGCGCCGGCGGCGCGGCGGCGGCGGATCTCGCGGCATGGCTGATTGAGCGCCATGTCGGCCAGAGCACCGCGCAGAAACCGCATCATGTGCTCCTGCTTGACCGGGTGCGCACGATCAGCTCCGTGCAGCCGCACCCGCCGATTGCCGAGGCCACGGTGAATGTGCGCATCCGCCGCGCGCTGCTGCTCATGGAGCAGCATCTCTCAAATCCGCTGCAAATCAGCAGCATCGCCGCCACGCTCTCGCTCTCCACGCGCCAGCTCGAACGCCTGTTTCAGACCGAACTCTCAACCCGCCCCTCGACCTTCTACCGGGTGTTGCGGCTGCGCTATGCGCGCTGGCTGCTCACGAATACCAGCCGCTCGGTCACTGAAATCGCGCTGGATTCCGGGTTTTCGGATGGTGCGCATTTCTCCCGGCAGTTCAAGGCGGCGCATGGGTGCCCGCCTTCAAACATCCGTGCCAGCGCAGGGCCTTTGCCAAATTCTGATAAAATTCCGCCAGTGCCGCCGGGGCTGTTGGACCAGCAGCTGGTCGGGTGCGCCGGGTCGCGGGTTTTTTAACTGATTTTCCGTCAATTTTGTCGGAAAATTGAAAGTATTTGGCCTGAAATCTAAAGACGAGCGTGGCCGGGCATTGCATGCTGCCGCTCATAAAACCTCAAGCAGAAGGCTGATAAAATGTCCGACGCCGCGATGACGAAGCTCAAACATCTGGTAGAGAACCGCCGTCCGTATCATATGCTGGAGGCGCCTTTCTATACCGACCCCGATATTTTCAAGCTGGATATGGATCTGATCTTCAGGCGGCACTGGATTTTCGTGGGGCTGGAGCCTGACGTGCCCGAGCCTGGCGATGTCATGAATGTCAAGATCGGTGATGCTTCGATCCTGATCGTGCGCGATGATGACAATAACATTCATGCGATGCACAATATCTGCCGGCACCGCGGCGCGGCTCTGGTGAGCGATGAGAAAACCAGTGTGGGGCGCTTGGTCTGCCCGTATCATTCCTGGACCTACGGGCTCGATGGTTCGCTGCTGCACGCGCAATATATGCAGGAAGATTTCGACCCCAGTTGCAGCGGGCTGCGCAAGGTGCATCTGCGTTCGGTCGAGGGATTGCTGTTCATCTGCCTGGCGGAAAATCCTCCCGATGATTTCGAGGAATTCGCGAAAACCGTAGGCCCCTACGTGACCCCGCACGACATCGCCAACTGCAAGGTAGTGCATGAGAGCGATCTGATCGAGCCTGGCAACTGGAAGCTTACCGTGGAGAACAACCGCGAGTGCTACCATTGCTCGGCCAATCATCCCGAGCTGACGCAATCAATTTACGAGTTTGGCTTCGGCTTTGATGCCACCGAACATGACCCCTCCCGCCAGGCGCTGCGGCGCCATTATGAGGATATGGTTGCGAAGGATTTGGCGGCGTGGGAGGCCGCGGGTCTACCTTGTGTTGAGAACAACCAACGCTTGGGCGAGATCTCTGGCTTTCGCGTCGGGCGCATGACGATGGACAAGGCGGGCGAATCTCAGACCCTGGACACTAAAATCGCCTCCAGGAAACTGCTAGGCAATTTCACAGAGCCGCGGCTTGGCGATCTCTCGATTCATACCCAGCCAAATTCATGGCATCATCTGATGAGCGATCATATCGTCTCCTTCGCGGTGTTTCCGCTGAGCGCCAACCAGACCCTGGTGAAAACCAAATGGCTGGTGCACAAGGATGCGGTGGAAGGCGTGGATTACGACATGGAGAATCTTACCCGCGTATGGCGCGAAACCAACGTGCAGGACAGCCGCCTGGTTGGGTTGAGCCAGCTTGGCGCGCAAAGCCCCGGCTATGTGCAGGGGCCGTATTCCCACCAGACGGAAGGGCAGGTTGAACAATTCGCGGCCTGGTACATTGTCCGGCTCAAGGCGCATCTTTCCGCATGAGAGCCGAGCATATCTTTAAAAACGATATAGATCCTGCATTGTCATTCTGGGACGGGGCGGATGACAATGCGCTGGTCTGCCTGGGTGTGCGCGAGGAAACGCATGATGTCAAAACCTTCATCTTCGGGCCTAAGCGTCCGGCATTGTTTCATTTCCAACCCGGACAGTTCATCACGTTTGATTTCGTCATAGGCGATGCGGTGGTCAACCGCTGCTACACCATCGCCTCCTCGCCCACGCGCCCGCATGTCATCAGCATAACGGTCAAGCGCGTGCCGGGCGGGCCGGTTTCCAACTGGCTGCATGATAATATGTCTCCCGGCCAGGAAGTGAACGCCACAGGCGCATTGGGCAGCTTCAGCTATACGCGCAATCCGGCTGAAAAATACCTGCTGCTTTCAGGCGGCTCTGGCATCACGCCGATGATGTCAATGGCGCGCGCGCAGTATGACCTTGCCGGCGAGAGCGATATCGTCTTCATGCATCATGCGCGCACCCCGGCGGACATTATTTTCCGCCGTGAGTTGGAGTTGATGGAGGTTAATTCGAGGAACTTCAAATTCATCCCGGTCTGCGAGGCTGATGCAAAATTCCATAGCTGGGGCGGGTTGCGCGGGCGCATCAGCGCCGGGATGCTGAACGTAGCCGTGGCAGATTATGCTGAGCGTGAGGTTTTTGTCTGCGGCCCGCCGCCTTATATGCGCGCGGTGAAGGCGTTGCTGGAGCAGCTCGATTTCAACATGGCCCAGTACCATGAGGAGAGTTTTGATTTCGCCGCGCTGGAGCAGGAGGCGGCGCCGGTGCTCGCCGGCGGCGATTCATTCGAGGTCATGTTTGCCAAGAGCCATCGCGCGGTTGCTTGTTCCGCACAAACCACGGTGCTGGATGCGGCCCGCGCCGAGGGCATGCGCTTGCCGTCATCCTGCGCCAAGGGGCTGTGCGGCACATGCAAATCCCGGCTGCTTTCGGGCAAGGTTGAAATGTCGCATCAGGGCGGCATCCGCCAGCGCGAGATCGACCAGGGCATGATCCTGCTTTGTTGCTCCAAACCGCTGAGCGATCTGGTGATTGAACGTTAGGACATGGATCTGGCGTCACTTTCCCGGTTCGGATTCTTCACGCTTCCTGACTATTCTATGATTGCGGTCACCAATGCCATCGAGGCGTGCCGCATGGCAAACCGCGTGGCCGGGCGCGAGGTTTATTCCTGGCAATTGCTGACGATGGATGGCGTGCCCTCAACCGCCAGCAATGGCCTCGCTTTGTCGCCCTGTATGCGCCTTGGCGCCGCGCCATCGCCCGATGTCCTGTTCGTCTGCGGCGGCGTGCATGTGCGCGCGGCGGTGAAAAAACCAATGCTGGACATGTTGCGCCGCCAGGCCCGCCACGGCCGGTTGCTTGGCGCGCTCTGCACCGGGGCTTTCGCGCTTGCCGAAGCGGGGCTGCTGGAGGGCTACCGGTGCGCCATCCATTGGGAAAACCTCCCAGCCAGCCGCGAAGAATTTTCAAAAACAGAGTTTGTTCCCGATCTTTTCGTGGTCGACCGTGACCGGATCACCTGCACTGGCGGCATCGCCCCGCTTGATATGATGCTGAGCCTGATCCAAGCCCGGCTGGGCCGTTCCTTCGCCGAGGAAGTCGCCGCCGCATTCATTCATGAGCGCATGCGCATGAGTGGCGAGCGCCAGCCGCTGGCCGCGCATGACCGCGCCAGTTCCAGCCACCCGCTCCTGGCGCAGGCGGTGGCGCTGATCGAGGCAAATCTTGCCAATGATCTCCCGGCCTCGGAAATTGCCGAACGGCTGAGTGTCTCACCTCGCCAGTTGCAGCGCTTCTTCAAGCGCCATATGGGCACCACGCTGGCGCATTTTGCACAGCAATTGCGGCTTAAACGCGCCCAGCATCTGTTGCAGCAGACCGATCTGCGCATTACCGACATCGCCTCCTTGTGCGGTTTTTCCTCAGCGGCTTATTTTTCCACCGCCTATGCGCGCTGTTTCGGTTACGCGCCCAGCCGCGAGAGCCATAAATCCGCCATCACCGGTGCATGAAATAGCATGCGTCGTGAATTTTCCTGGAAATGTCGCTTTCAGTAAAGTTGCGCGTGACGAAAACGGACAGATTAACCAACAACCAATATTCGCTAAGAGATAAATATGAAATCCCTGCATCAAGACTCTATTGTCATCGACGGTTTGATCATCGCCAAATGGGGCCGTGACGTTTTTGAGGATATGCGCAAAGGCGGGCTGACGGCCGCCAACTGCACCGTCTCGGTGTGGGAGGGTTTCCAGGCGACGGTGCAGAACATCGCCGGGATGAAGAAAATGATCCGCGACAATGCTGATCTGCTGACCCTGGTGCGCAGTAGTGCCGACATCACGCGCGCCAAGGCGGAGGGCAAGACCGGCATCATCCTTGGCTTCCAAAACGCCCACGCGATTGAGGATCATCTAGGCTACATCGAGGCCTTCGCCGATATGGGCGTGCGGGTGATCCAGCTTTGCTATAACACGCAGAACCTTGTTGGCACCGGCTGCTACGAACGCGACGGCGGTCTCTCCGATTTTGGCCGCGAGGCAGTGGCCGAATTGAATCGTACCGGCATCATGATCGACCTTTCGCATGTCGGCGCCAAAACCTCGGAGGAGACGATCCTCGAATCCAAGATGCCGGTCTGCTATTCGCACTGCCTGCCCTCGGGGCTGAAGCAGCATCCTCGTAATAAATCCGACGAGCAGTTGCGTTTCATCGCTGATCATGGCGGCTTCGTCGGCGTCACGATGTTTGCGCCGTTTCTCAAGCGCGGAATCGAGGCGACGGTGGACGACTATATCGAGGCGATTGACTACGTCATCAACATCGTTGGCGAGGATACGGCCGGTATCGGCACGGATTTCACCCAAGGCTACGGGCATGATTTTTTTGAGTGGCTTACGCATGATAAAGGGCGCCACCGCCGTCTCACCAATTTCGGAAAAATCGTCAACCCTGAAGGCATCCGCACGATCGGTGAATTCCCTAATCTGACCGAGGCGATGGTCCGCGCCGGCTGGGGCGAGGCGCGTATCCGCAAGATCATGGGTGGCAACTGGCAGCGTGTCTTCGGGCAGGTCTGGGGCGCTTAAGCTTTTTCATTCATCAGGGAGTCATTCATGAATCCGCTTTTGCCAATTGATGTAGACGAGACAACCGGCGTCTGGACCACGGACGGCTTGCCGATGCTCTATGTGCCGCGGCATTTTTTCACCAACAATCATCTTGCGGTGGAGGAAGCGCTGGGCCGCGCGCGCTACAGCGAAATTCTCTATCCCGCGGGCCACCGCTCGGCCTATTTCTGGTGCGAGAAAGAGGCGCAGACGCACGGGCTCTCAGGTCTTGCCGTGTTCGAGCATTATCTCAAGCGACTCTCCCAGCGCGGCTGGGGCCGTTTTGAATTCATCTCCGCCGATGCCGCCACCGGTGAGGCACAGATTTCGCTGCGCAACTCATCTTTTGTGCTGCAACAACCCCAGGCGCACGGGCGGCTTTGTTATATGTTCGAGGGTTGGTTCGCAGGCGCCATGGATTTTGTCTCGCAGCAGATGCACCCGGCATCCCCGGTTAAAACAAAAAGCATAGAGAGCCAGTGCGCCGCGGAAGGGCATGAATACTGCATCTTCACCGTCTCGCCAGTCACGCCCTGATACATTGCTGCAGGGCGCCCCGCGCGGGCGAATCGCGTTGCCTTGATATTTGCTGAGGATTTTTCATGCGTTACCCAAACCTTCTTTCGCCTTTTGTGTTGAACAAACTGACCCTGCGCAACCGCATCGTCAGCACGGCGCATGCGGAGGTTTACGCTGAACCGGGCGGCCTGCCCGGAGATCGCTACATCCGTTATTATGAGGAGAAGGCCAAGGGTGGTCTCGGTCTGGCCATCTGCGGCGGGTCCAGCCCGGTGTCGATCGACAGCCCCCAAGGCTGGTGGAAATCGGTCAACCTCTCTAACGACCAGATCATCGAGCCCTTGGCCCGCCTGGCCGGCGCCATGCATCAGCACGGCGCGAAGAT
Source organism: Pseudomonadota bacterium (assembly GCA_021846225.1). GTDB lineage: Bacteria > Pseudomonadota > Alphaproteobacteria > Acetobacterales > Acetobacteraceae > Acidocella. Next base: position 7,514 of record JAJZCG010000044.1, read on the forward strand.
CATGATCCAGGCGACGCATATGGGCCGCCGCTCGGCTTTTCATGGTGAGCATTGGCCGCATCTGATGACGCCTTCGGGCGTGCGCGAGCCGGTGCACCGCGGCAATGCGAAAATCATTGAGATTGAAGAAATCCAGCGTATCATCAAGGATTTTGCCGCCGCCGCCCGGCGCGTGAAGGCAGCCGGTATGGATGGGATTGAAATCTCCGCCGCCCATCAGCATCTGATCGATCAGTTCTGGAGCCCGCGCACCAATTTCCGCACCGATGATTTCGGCGGCAGCCTGCAAAACCGCATGCGTTTTGGCCGCGAGGTGCTGAGCGCGGTGCGCGCCGAGGTGGGGGCGGATTTTGCCGTCGGCCTGCGCATGTGCGGCGACGAGTTCCACCACGATGGCCTGGATCATGAGACGTTGAAGGAAATCGCTCATGAAATGGCATCGACCGGGCTGATCGACTTCCTCAGCGTTGTCGGCTCCGGTGCGGATACGCACAACACCCTGGCCAACTGCATGCCGCCGATGGCGCTGCCCCCCGAGCCGTTCGTGCATCTGGCCGCGGGCATCAAGGCGGTGGTGAACATTCCAGTGATGCACGCGCAGAGTATCCGCGATGCCGGCCAGGCCGAGCGCCTGCTGGAGAGCGGCATGATCGACCTCGTCGGCATGACCCGCGCGCAGATCGCCGACCCGCACATGGCGATGAAAATCCGCGACGGGCGCGAGGATGAGATCAAGCAATGCGTCGGCGCGAATTACTGCATCGACCGGCAATATAACGGGCTCGATGTGCTGTGCGTGCAAAACGCCGCGACCTCGCGTGAAGCCACCATGCCGCATGTCATCGCCAAATCCGCTGGGCCAAAGCGCAAGGTTGTGGTTGTCGGCGGTGGCCCCGCGGGGCTGGAGGCGGCGCGTGTCGCGCGGCTGCGCGGGCATGATGTGGTGCTCTTCGAGCGCGAATCCGCGGTTGGCGGGCAGGTCAATCTCGCCGCGAAAGCCCCGCAGCGTGAGCAGATGGCGGGCATCATCCGCTGGTTCGACATGGAAACAACCCGCCTCGGCGTGGAGCGCCGCCTGGGTGTGGACGCCACCGAGGCGATGATCCTGGCCGAAAATCCGGACATCGTGGTCCTGGCCACGGGTGGTGCCAGCCACATGGGCCAGGTCGCGGGCTGGGGCGCTGCCTCGGGCCTCTCGGTCAGCGCGTGGGATATTCTCTCAGGCCGCGTGGCCCCGGCGCAAAACGTGCTGGTGTATGATTCTATGAGCACCCATGCCGGCGCCGGCGTTGCGGATTTCCTGGCAACGCGCGGCAGCCGCGTCGAGATCGCGACGCCGGATGTGAAAATCGCCGATGATGTCGGCGGCACCACGTTTCCCATCTTCTACCGCCGCCTCTACGCGCTGGATGTGGTGATGACGCCAAACGTCTGGCTCGATGAAGTCTATCGCGAAGGCGATCATCTCATCGCCGTGCTGCGCAATGAATATACCGAGGTGCAGGAGGAGCGCGTGGTCGATCAGGTGGTGATCGAGAACGGCATTCTGCCCAACGATCAGCTCTATTGGGCGTTGAAGGACAAATCCCTCAACCACGGCCAGACGGATATGGAAACGCTGTTCGCCGCGGCGCCGCAGCCCTCTTTGTCGCAGCCGCTGGGCGGCGGGCGCTTCCTGCTCTTCCGCGTGGGCGACTGCATCTCCCAGCACAACATCCATGGCGCCATCTATGATGCGCTGCGGCTGTGCAAGGATTTCTGAGCATGCACAGCCTGGATCATCTGGTCACGCTTCTCTTCTGGCTGGCCGTGGCGGCGCTGGCGTTCGGCACAATGCGGCGCGCGCGGCTTTGGCGGGCAGGGGCGGCGGCGCCGTTCAATTGGGCGCAGTTGCTCACCGTGCCCCGGCGCTATCTCGTCGATGTCCACCATGTGGTGGCGCGCGACCCCTACATCGCGCGCACGCACATGCTGGTGGCCGGTGGCGCCGTGGCGGCGGTGGCGCTGGTGGCCCTCAACTACGGGCTGGCGCTCTATTGGGCGCTGCTGAACGGCGCGATCGTGCTGGCGGCCGTGGTGATGCTTGGCGGCAGCTATCTGGTCTGGCAGCGCCGCCGCGCCCCAATGCCGCGCCTCTCGGCCGGGCCATGGAATCGTTTGCCCTACACGCTGGCGGCCTTCGCGCTCGGGTTGCTGGCCCTGGGGCTGCTGCCCTCCGCCCTGCTTTCCGGTTTTTTCGCGGCGCTCATCATGCTGGCGCTGCTGGCCGGCACGGCAGAGCTGGTGCTGGGCATCGGCACCGGCGGGCCGATGAAACACGCCGTGGCAGGCGTGCTGCATCTCGCCTTCCACCCCCGCGCCGAGCGTTTCGCCATGCGCTCCACCGCGCTGCGCCCGCTGGACCTCGCAGCCCCGGTGCTGGGCGTGGAAAAGCCAACGGATTTCCGCTGGAACCAGCTCCTGGGCTTCGATGCCTGCGTGCAATGCGGCAAATGCGAGGCCGCTTGCCCGGCCTTCGCCGCCGGCCAGCCCCTGAACCCGAAAAAATTCATCCAGGACATGGTGCTGGGTCTCTCCGGTGGCAGCGACGCGCAATTCGCCGGCAGCCCCTATCCCGGCATTGCCCTGGGCGGCCATTCCGGCGCGCCGGAGGAGCCGATTCTGTCCGCGTTGCTCGCGCCGGAAACCCTCTGGTCCTGCACCACCTGCCGCGCCTGCGTGGAGGAGTGCCCGATGCAGATTGAACACGTTGACGCCATCATAGACCTGCGCCGGTTCCAAACCCTCGCGCGCGGCGCATTGCCGGGCAAGGCGCCGGAGATGCTGGGCAACCTGCGCGAAACCGCGACTCAGGGCGGGTATGACAATGCCGCCCGCTACCATTGGGCGGTGGATCTCAATCTTCGCCAGATCAGGCCGGGTGAATCGGTTGATGTGCTGCTGCTGGCGGGTGAGGGGGCGTTTGACATGCGCTACCAGCGCAGCCTGCGCGCCCTGGTCAAACTCCTGCAGGCCGCCTCGGTGGATTTCGCGATCCTCGGCGCGTTGGAAACCGACACTGGCGATACCGCGCGCCGCCTGGGCGATGAGGCAACCTTCCAGGCGCAGGCCGCGCAGCTCATCGCCACCCTGTCGGCCGTGACCTTCGGGCGGATTCTCACCGCCGACCCGCATGTATTCCACAGTCTCAAGAACGAATACCCAGCCCTGGGCGGGCATTATACCGTGCTGCATCACACCGTCTTTCTGGCCGGGCTGGCCCGCAGCGGGCAGCTGAAACTGGGCGCAACAAGCGAGACCCGCGCCATCACCTATCACGACCCCTGCTATCTCGGCCGCTACAACGGCGAGACCGAGGCCCCCCGCGCCCTGCTGCGCCAGATCGGCGTGCGCCTGAGCGAGATGGAACGCTCAGGCCTGCGCGGGCGCTGTTGCGGCGGCGGCGGCGGCGCACCATTGACCGACATCCCCGGCACCCAGCGCATCCCCGACATCCGAATCGCTGACGCGCGCGCTACCGGCGCCGCGCTGGTCGCGGTCGCCTGTCCCGGTTGCACCGCGATGCTGGAGGGCGTCGTCGGCCCCAGGCCGGAGGTTATCGATGTGGCGGAGCTGCTCGCCGCCGCGCTGGAGGTCCAACCATGAACCAGGAGCGCAAACGTCTCGACCCGCGCCGCCCCTTTCTGCTGAACCCGGCGGGTCTGCGCCGGATCATCCTTGGCGCCACCGGCGGGTTCGATGCCTCGCTGCTGGCCGCGCCCGCGCACAAGCCCGCGGCCAAACCGCTGCGCCTGCACGGCGATCCCGCCGGATATCTGCTGGCCGCCGCGCACAGCCAGCGCGGCATGCTCGATGCGCACGCCCATCAGGCCATCGCCGCCGCCGCATTGCTGGCAACGCCGCAACAGGCGGTCGCCGTGCTGGTGTTCGGGAGTTTGAATGAAGATTTGCGCGCGTATGGCGCCGATCTGGTGGCGGTGCTGCCCGGTGCCGATGAGCTGGGCTTCGCGCCGGAGCAGGAGCTTGCCTGGCTGGATGAATTCGTCACCCGCTATGCGCCCGCGCATGTGTTCATGCCCGATAACGAAACCGGCGATGGTGACCTCGGCCGCCGCCTCGCCGTACAATTGGAGGCGGAGGTTGCCACCCATGTGGTGGAGCTCAAACCCGGCGCGGTGGCGATGTACTGGCAGGGCGGCGCCGCGCTGGCGCGCGGCCCGATGCCCCTGGTGGTGTTGATCGCCCCTGATGTGGTGGAAACCAGCCTGCCGTTTTCCGGCGCGGGTGAAACCGTGGCGCCACCCGCCGCCCAGGCGCCGCCCGGCCCTTATCAGAACCGTGGCCTGCGCGAAATCGCCGCTTCCGCCCTGGCGCTGGAGGAGGCGGATTTCATCGTCGCCGCCGGCAACGGCGTGGCCGATATTCCAACGCTGGAGGCTGTGGCCGCCGCCTTCGGCGCGGCCGTGGGCGCCAGCCGCGTGGCGGTGGACGAAGGCAAATTCACCCGTGACAAGCAGATCGGCGCCACCGGCAAGACCGTGAGCGCCAGCACCTACCTTGCCGTCGGCATTTCCGGCGCGGTGCAACATCTGCAAGGGATCAAGGCCTGCCGCCATGTCATCGCCATCAACTGCGACGCCAGCGCGCCGATCACCAAGCGCGCGGATCTGAGCATCGTGGGTGACGCCCAGGAGGTGATGACGGCGCTGCTGGCCGGGCTGGCGCAGCGCAACTGGCCTGATACCGCGCGGGAGAGCGTATGATGCCCCCTCAACTCAAAATCGCCGCCCTGGTGTCCGTGGGGCGCAACCCGGCCAGCGGCGCGCCGCGCGCCGCGCGCAACGATGTGCTGGCGCTCGATGCCGCGCTTGGCCTCGCGCGGGAGGTTAGCGTGCTGCATGCGGGCGATGCCGCCCCCGCGCTGCATGATTACCTGGCCTACGGCGCCGCCAGTGTGGAGGTGCTGCCCCTGCCGCCCGGGGCTGATGCGCTGGCGCCGCTGGCGGGGCGTGTTGCCGGATATGATCTCATCCTGTGCGGCCAGCGCGCCGAGGCGGGGCAGGGCAGCGGCATGCTCGCCTACCGGCTGGCAAAAGCCCTGAACATGCCGGTGGTGAGCGCGGCGCTGGAGATATCTCTGTTGGGAGACGAGGTGGAGATCGTGCAGTTTCTGCCCAAGGGCCAGCGCCGGGTCGTGCGCGTCAGCCTCCCCGCCGTCATCGCGCTGCACCCGCTGGCCCCGCGCAACCCGCGCTATGTGTATGCAAGCCGGCGCGCCGGGCGTCTGCTGAGCGCGCCGGCGCAGGTTGGCGCACCGCTGCCGGCCAGCCCCTGGCAGAGCGAACCCGCGGTCAAGAAACCCCAGAAGCTCAAACCGCCTGAAACCCGCCAAGGCCACGCGCGGCTGCTGGGCGCCATCGCCACCGAGAGCAAGGGCGGCGCGCTCGTGCGCGAGGGCAGCGCGGCTGAAAAAGCCCGCGCGATACTGGATTATCTGCGCGCCAACCGGTTGATCGGCTTCTAGATGGCGTTCACCAACTTCATGTTAGATAAAAAATCGCAACGTTTTGCGCGTGGTTCATAAGCATGAACCAGACCAGCCCCATCAGAGAGTCGCGGCTTTTCCGGCGCATGTTTGTCAGAGACCTGGTGCTCGACGCCTCGATCGGCGTTTACGCGCATGAACATGAGTCGCGCCAGCGCGTTCGCATCAATCTGGATCTCGCCGTGGCTGACGATGGCGGCGCGCATCGCTCGCACTGCGTGGTTGGGCCTGACGATCTGGCCCGCGTGGTCGATTACGAAGCAATCGTGGTGCGCGCGCGTGAAATTGTGAAATCAGGGCATGTTCAGCTGGTTGAAACGCTTGCCGAGCGTTTGGCGCGAACATGTCTGGATGATGCCCGGGTGTTGAACGTCCGGGTACGCGTGGAGAAGCTCGATGTATTCGTTGATGCGGCATCAACGGGTGTTGAGATCGAGCGCTGGAATTCCTGACGATCCGGACTGCGAGACTGCGTCGGGAACAAATAAATCAGATCGCAAATACGACAATGCATCTGAGTTTAACAGGTATGTTGAGACTTTAACGTTTATTGGAGAAGAAAATGAATATTCGGCAAAAAGTTCTTTGCCTCACTGTTTCGGCCATCGCCATTGCGGTTTGCGCGCCCACGGCGAAGGCGATGAGCGGGCCAACCGCCATTCAGATCGATGGCGGACCGTTGGGGCCGTTGGAGCTTTCAGGAGCCGCCGATGGCATGGCCTATTTTTTTTCCGGAACACAGCGCTACGCTGACACCGGCGGCCTAGGCGCGCCCACGACCAACAATGCGGGGCCTAAATCGGTCGGCATGCAGTTTTTGAACGGCGAAATCGAGCTGCAAAAAAACACTGGCGTGCTCCAGGCCACCATCGAGGTGGGCTCGGAGAATTACATGTATCTGGGCCTGGGTCAGACCCCATCCTCGATTCAGAGCTTCTCCACCGGGCCGCTTTATGGCGCTTACGTCACCCTGGCGCCAACCGGCTCGCCGGTCACGATCTCGGTTGGCCAGGTCACCGGGCTGGAGGGATATGAGGCAGGGCAGGAATTCAACAACGCGAATATCTTCCTCTCCCAAATCGCCTATGTGGAAAGCGGACAAGGCCGCGGCGTGGTCGCGAATTACGCCTCCGGCCCGGTGAGCGCCTCCGTGTTCTTCGGCGATGGTTACGATACCGGCGTGTTCAACTCTTTGCAGGCGGTGGCAGGCTACACCTTCAACAGCAACAACAGCGTTAATGTTTATTACGGCGGCAATCTGGGCAGAACCGGGATGCACGCCAACACCTACGGCAACGGCTCGCTGGCTTATAACAACAGCTATGTCGGCGCGGCGCCGGAATTTGAAAACTCGCAGATGTTCGGCGCCTATTACAGCTACACGGCGGGCCATCTGAACCTGGTGCCCGAGGTGCAGTATGAATACGCCAAGGCCAATGCCACGCTTGGCATTCAGAAGGGCATGTCCAACATCATAGGCGCGGTCTTCGCTGATTACAGCTTCGGCACCTCGCCCTATTCGGTTGGCGCCTGGGTTGAGTATTTTGACCAGCACGAGAGCGTAGCCGATGCCACGAACGGCACCTTCTGGTTCTATGGCCCGAACGCGACGGGCGAGGCGCTCTCCGTCACGCCGACCTGGCAGAAGAAAGACCTCTTCCTGCGTGCTGATGTCGGCGCGTTGCTGCTCAACCGCACCAGCGCTTACGGCCTGCCCAAATACGGCTACGGGACCCAGCACAATGATTCCTTCCAACTGAGCGGGCTGCTGGAAGCCGGTCTGGTGTTTTAATCCCCTCCGGCAGCCGGTAATTCTTAGCGGCTGCCGGTCCCTCCCACCGGCCGCACCTGGTCTCGGGCGATCATGTGCCGATGCCAGATTTTCAACCGTGAAGCAGGAGTACGGCGCGTGCGGGCTGCCCAGGTCATAGACCGGCTGCAACGACTCGAAGGGCGTATGCCCAGCATCGGCGCCGCCTTGGGCATGACGCTGGTCTCCGTCCTGCTTTGGGGCTTTTCGCCCATTGCCACGCGCTACATGGTTGGAACCGGCGATGGCGGGCTTCCCCCGGCCGCCTTCATGGGGTTGTGCTACGGCACGGCCGCTGTTGTGCTCTCACCCGCTTTGCTGCTGACCCGTAGCTGGACCAGCCGGGACTGGCTCGTGGGCGCGGTTTGCGGCGTCATCGGCATCACTGGCTATAATTTCCCCGCGGCGATTGGGCAGCAAACGGTCTCAGCCGGGCTCACCGGGCTGCTGGATGCGAGCGAGCCATTGCTGATTTTGGTTTTTGCCTCCATCGCGCTGCGTAAGGCGCCAACACTGCTGATGGTTTTTTCGGTGCTCGCCGGGCTGTTCGGCGTCGCGCTTCTGGCGCACGGCGCGGGGCCGGCTTTTGGAACGCCGCGCGGTATCATCCTGGTGCTAACCGGGGCCGGTCTGTGGTCGCTGTATTGCGTGCTGGTAACCCCCCTCATCAACCGCCGCGGCGCATTGCCTACAACCGCCGTCACGGTGTCATTCGGCGCTTTGCCGATGGTGCTGTCCGGCGCGCCCAAAATCCCTGGCATGGTTGTGAGTATGAGCACGGCGCAATGGCTGGTCACTTTTGCCTTCATCGGCGGCAACGCGGTCGCGGCGATGCTTTTCTGGAACGCGGGCAGCGCCGTTCTGGGCGCGCAGCGGGCCGGATGGTTCCTCTATCTCCTGCCTCTGGTCAGCCTGCTCGGCGGGGCGGCGTTGCTGGCGGAACCGCTGAGCTGGATTGAATTGCTCGGCGGCGCGCTGATCCTTCTCGCGGTGTTCCTGGCGCATCTTGAGGCGAAGCCGCCCCGGTAGAGCTCAGTGGCCCTCCGCCAGCACTCTGCGCAGCAGGTGGCGCTTCGTGTCGGTAAATCCCATCTTGCGGTACAGATGATAGGCGCGGGCGTTCTGCGCCTCCACTTCGAGCAGCAGCACGCGGATGCCGATAGCCTTCGCCTGCTCCACAGCCAGGCCGACGGCTTTTTGGCCCAGGCCCCGGCCGCGCGCCGCGGGAATGAGATAGATGTCGTCGATGAAGCCATCCGTTCCGCCGTTCTCCACACTGTAGCCCAGCGTGAGAATGAAGAAGCCGATGGCGGCGCCGTTTTCCTCCAGCAAATAAGCCGGCGCCAGCGGCTCTCCTGCGGCGACATGGGCAATCGTCGCCTGCGCCGCCGCGTCGAGGGGCGAGCCGTCCTCATCATGGAAGGCGTGCGACATGGTAAGCAGCAGCGCGGCATCCTCGGGCCGCGCGCGGCGCGCGCTCAGGCTCATCGCAGTCTTGGGCCGGAAAGCCGCTCCTCGGCGGCCTCCATCGCGGCTTCCACGGCGCCGCGGGTGATGAACCGCATAATGCCGCGCGGCGGTTTGGGCCGCACCCAGAGCGGCTTGGCATTCTTGCCGCCGAGCTGTTTCACGATGCTATCGACATCGCCGAAACCGTCGATGAGGCCAAGGCTGAGCGCCCGCTCACCCAGCATGTACCCGCCGTCAAAAATCTTGCCTTGCTCGGCGGTCAGCCGTTCGCCACGCTGCGCGCTCACCCAGGCTTTGAACATGCCGTGCGCGTCCTCCAGCAATTCGCGGGTAAAGGCTTCGTCCTCCGCGCGCAGGGGGGCGAACATGTCGAGGCGGCGCTTATGCTCCCCGGCGGTGAAAATGCGGCGTTCGATGCCGTGGCGGGCGATGAACTGGTCCAGTCCGAACCCGCCGGTGACAACGCCGATAGACCCGACGATGGAGAGCCGGTTGGCATAGATCCTGGCGCCCGCGCAGGCCAGCCAATAGCCGCCTGAGGCCCCCACATCGCCGATGACGGCGGTGATGGCCACACCGGTTTCCTTGGCGCGGCGGAGCAGGAACTGGCCGATCAGGTCCGACTGCACCGCCGAGCCGCCGGGGCTCTCAACCGCCAGGACCAGGTGCTTGCTCTTTTTCGCAAGCACGAAGGCGCGCTCGATGGGCGCGGTGTAAGCCTCCAGATTGATGGCGCCGGGACGCGGCGCGATAATGCCGCGCAGGGCGAGCACGGGGATCTTCGGTTTTTGCCAGGGGAGTTGCATGCCCTCAGCTTAGCGCACTGCGGCTTTAAGTCTATTCGGCCGCCCTGGGCAGTGCGGTCTGGCGCTCCTTCTCCAGTATGTAGTCGCGCGTCAGCGGCACGGCGGCGTGGTTATGCGCGATCTGGATTTGGAAGTTCATGTGGTCCGACAGCCGGAACGAGAGTTCCGAGCCGGAAAGGTAGAACTCGAACATCCGGCAGAAGCGCTCATCATAGAGCGCCGCTATGGTATGGCGGTTGGCGGCGAAGCGGCTCCGCCAATGGGCGATGGTCTGCGCGTAATGCACGCGCAGGATTTCGATATCGGTGCTGATGAGGCCGGATTTCTCCAGCGGGGCCAGCGCCTCGGAGAGGGCCGGGGAGTAGCCGCCGGGAAATATATATTTGGAGATCCAGCGGTTGGTGGCCCCCGGCCCCGCAAACCGGCCGATGGAATGCAGCAGCGCCACGCCGTCTGGTTTCAGGCAACGGCCGATGGTGTCAAAAAAATTGCGAAAATTCGGGATGCCGACATGTTCGAACATGCCCACGGAGACGATCCGGTCAAACGTCTGGTTCATGTCCCGATAATCCATCAGCGCGAACTTCACGCGCTCATCGAGCCCGGCGGCGGCGGCGCGGGCGCGGGCCTCGGCCAGCTGCTCTTCAGAGAGGGTGATGCCGGTGACACGGGCGCCAAAATCGCGCGCCAGGGTGAGCGCCATGCCGCCCCAGCCGCAGCCGATGTCCAGCACCGTGAGGCCTGGGCGGTTGAGCAGCAGCTTGGCGGCGATGTGGCGCTTTTTCGCGGCCTGGGCTTCCTCGAGCGTCTCGTCGCCCCGCGCGAAATAGGCGCAGGAATATTGCCGGTCACGGTCCAGGAAGAGCGAATACAGCCGGCCGTTGAGGTCATAATGGTGCGCCACGTTGCGCCTGGCGCGCCGCGCGTTATTGGCCTGCGAAATGGGGCGCAACAACCGGCTGATCTGCTCGTTCCAGTTGAGTATGGGCATCGGGTAGCGGGCCAGGTTATCGAGCAGCACCGCCAGCACGTCGTGGATCGTGCCGTCCAACGGGATGATGCTCTCATCCATATAACCTTCGCCCATGGCGAGCCCGGGGTTGAGAACCAACCGGCGCACGGTGGCGGCACTGGTTATTTTGATGCCCGCGGCGGGGGTTTTGCCATCCCCGTAGAGACTTTCCGATCCGTCCGGCCAGATGACCCGGAACCGGCCCTGACGGATGGCGTTAGCGAGAATACGATCCAACAGCTTTTTGAACAGCAATGTCACACCCTTCTCCGTTACGGTTAACGGTCAGCTAGAGCCTGATCGTTTGAGGTTGACGCGCGCCAGCGTGGCAACCGAAAGCGTGAATCAGCCTCTTATCAAAGAGTTAGAGCGCGTTTGGGGGCGCTCTTGCGTCAACCAAAACCTATCGCGCTCTCGTGTCCGGCCCCTGAAGTCTGCTGCGCCTTGCAGCGGGCGGAAGGGACAAGCAGGCCACTGAAAACAAAACGCTCATGTCCCGTGAGGGACGGTGTTTTGATGCCTCGAACCCTAGATCGGGGCACTGGGAAGTAAGATGCAGAAAAAAAGACGTAGCACAACGCGCAATTTGTACATTGATTCGGGTTAATTTTACAAAGAAAATTAACAATCGGCGCGTGCGGCACAAAAAAACGGCCCCCGCGTTGCCACGGGAGCCGTATTTTGGAGCCAAGTAAGCGGATGAGGCTTACGCGGCGGTGTCTTCCTCGCCGAACAGCGGGCCGAGTTCCGGCTTTTCGTCCGGTTCGGCGGCGATCGTCTCGCCACGCGCCTGCTTCTCGGCTTCCTCGACGGAGCGGGCCACATTCACCTTCACGTCGATGGAGACTTCCGGGTGCAGCGCAACGCGCACCGCGGAGATCCCGAGCGACTTGATGGGGTGAACCAGCAGCACCTGGGCGCGTTCGATCCCGAGACCGGCAGCGGTGCAGGCGTCGGAGATGTCCCGGCTGGAGACGGAGCCATAGAGGGCGCCGGCATCGGAGGCCTGACGGATCAGGGTGATGCTCAGGCCCTGCACGCGCTCGGCCACACGCTCGGCCTCGTCGCGGCGTTTGATGTTCTGCGCCTCAAGCTGGGCGCGCTCACGCTCAAAGCGCTCACGGTTGGCTTTGGTCGCGCGCACGGCCTTGGACTGCGGCAGCAGGAAGTTGCGCGCATAGCCGGGTTTGACCTTGACGATTTCGCCCATCTGGCCGAGTTTTTCGACGCGCTGGAGCAGGATCAGTTCTACTTGTGCCATGTTTCTTGCTCCTCTTAGCTCAGAACATAGGGGAGAAGGGCAAGGAAGCGGGCGCGCTTGATGGCTTTGGCCAGTTCACGCTGCTTCTTGCCGGACACCGCGGTAATGCGCGAAGGCACTATCTTGCCGCGCTCGGAGAGGAAGCGCGAGAGCAGCCGCACATCCTTGTAGTCGATCACCGGCGCACCGGCGCCGGAGAACGGGCAGGATTTCTTCCGGCGGAAGAAGGGCTTGCGGGCGCCAACAGCGGGGCGGCGCAGGCCGGCATCGGGGGTGGTTGCTTCAGACATCAGATTTCCTCCTCAGCGCCGTAATCGTCACGGTCGGCGCGGAACTCGTCACGCGCGCGGAACTCCTCGCGGCCTTCATCGAAGCCGCGCTTGCGGCCGGTCTCGAAGCGTCCGGCGGGCTTGGGCCCACGGAAGCCGCGTTCACGGTCGTCGGACTTGCGCGACAGAATCACGGAGGGTTCCTCGGTGATTTCTTCGATGCGCACGGTCATGAAGCGCAGCACGTCCTCGTTCAGGGTCAGCTGGCGTTCCAGCTCCTTCACGGCGGGGGAGGGCGCATCGAGCCCGAGCAGGATGTAATGGCCCTTGCGGTTTTTCTTGATCCGGTAGGCAAGGCCGCGAAGGCCCCAGTATTCGCGCTTTTTAACGGCGCCGCCATCGGTTTCGAGCTGGGCGATCACGGCGTCGGCAACGGCGTCGGCCTGTGCCTGCGTGATTTCGCTCCGTGCAATGATCACGGTTTCATATAACGGCATTGTGACTCCCTTCGGCTGGTTTCAGCTCCGGTCCGGGTCTGGACCCCCCAAAATCGGGGCGAGCATTAGCCGGGCGCGATGCCACGCACCCAGCAGGGGAGGGCAGCCTTTGGCATGTTTCCCCGCACGCGGCAAGGGGCTTCGCCGCGTTATCAGTTTCCGCGCATCGCCTGTTTGATCTGCTCGCCGGTCTTATACTGGCTGAGCGCGTAGACCGACCACAAAGCAGCGGGAATCCAGCCGATCAGCGTGAGTTGCAGCAGCAGGCAGAGGATGCCGGCGAACGGGCGGCCGATGGTGAAGAACTGCAGCCAGGGCAGAAAAATCGCGAGAAACAGGCGCATGTAGGCTCCTTGTCAGGGATGATGGCCCGGCTATAGCGGCTGCGGCTCGAGATGTAACCTCGCCTCCACGATATCGCTCTCGCCCGGAATATGCCCGATCGTGAAGCCCAGGTGTTTGATGAAGGCCAGCATCGGCGCGTTGTCGGCCAGTATCTGGCCGGTGATCTCCACAACCCCGCGGGTGCGCCCCCAGGCGATGATGGCGCGCATCAGCTCGCTGCCCAGCCCCATGCCCTTGGCTGCGGGTTCCACCACCACGGCGAATTCGGCGGATTTCCCATCGGTGTCATCGCAGACGAGGCGGGCAACGCCGATGGTCTCCTGCGTTGTCTCGCGCACGGCGATGATCGCCATTTCCCGCTTGTAGTCCACATCCGTCATACGGGTGACCTGCTCCACCGGCAGGGTGCGCATGGCCGAAAAAAACCGGTAGCGCATGTCCTCGGCCGAGAAGCGCGCGAGCATCGCGGTGTGGGCGTCGGCATCCTCCGGGCGGATGGGGCGCAACACAAAGGTCTGGCCCTTGGCGGTGTAGCGGCTGCTCAGCTCGCTGGGGTAGGGGGAGATGAGCAGCGCCGCGCGCGCGGTGCCGGGCGGGCGCAGCAAAATACGCGCGCTGGCGGCGATGGCGCCATGCTCATGCGCGAAGATGGGGTCGAGGTCGAGCAGGAGGATCTCAGGCGTGTCGATAATCAGCTGGCTGACCCGCACCAGCGTGGCGGCGATCGCGTCCTCATCCGCCGCCGGGGCTCCGCGATGCGCCGCCAGAGCGGGGGCAACGGCGGCGCGGCGGATGAGCGCGTGCGCCAGGGTTAGGTTGAGGGGCGGCAGGTCGGCGGCGAGGCCCGCGACATCATCCGGGTCGCCGCCGCCGGGGCCAAAGCCGATGATAGGGCCGAGAACCGGATGGTCGCTCACCCGGATGCGCAGTTGCGTGCCGCGCGGCGCCTGCTGCTGCACCACGAAACCGGCCTGGGAGGCATCGGCGCCCTGCTGGGCGAGGCGGAGCAGAATCGCCCGCGCGGCGTCATGCACCGCGGTGGCGTCCGGCAGGTCCAGCACCACCGAACCCGCGAACTGGTTGGTCGGAATGTCCGGGTGGGAGAGTTTGACCACCGCGGGGAAACCCAGCTTCGCGGCGGCGGCGGCGGCCTCATCGGGGGTCATGGCGTGGCGGCTGGCGATAACGGGGATTTTATACGCGGCGACAATCGCCAGAGCCTCGTCCTGTACGATCACCTCATGTCCGTCCGCGCGCGCGGCGTGGATGCGCATGGCGACGGCGGCTTTGTCAGGGGCGATACGCAGCACGGTGGAATCGGGCAGTTCGCGCGCCGCCGCGCGGTTATGCCGGTTGCGCAGCAGGTGGCGGAACCCCGCGATGGCGGCCTCCGGCGTATCAAAGCAGGCCAGGCGCGCGGCGCTCAGCCGGTGGCGGTGCTCCAGCCCGTGCGCCTCGCCCAGGGCGGCGATGAGCAGCGGCACTTTTATGGTCTTGGCGCAGGCGATCAGCGCCTCGATGGCGGTGTCGTCCTCGTTGCCGCCGGGAGCATGCACCACCAAAATCCCGCCGACTTCCGGCGCGGTGGAGAGCGTGGCGGCGATCTCGGCCAGGCGGATGGGGGTTTTGCCGGAAAAAATCGGCCCCGGCGGCGGCAGGCTGCCCAGTGTCAGGGCAAGCGCCTGCGCGGTTTGCGGGCTGAGTTCGGCCAGGTTCAGCCCGGCGCGGGTGGCCGCATCGGCGGTGAGTCGGCCGATGGCAACCGAATTGGTGACAATCGCCAGCGCATCTCCGCGCGCGGGCTTTACGCGGGTCAAGGTCTCCGCCGCGGCAATGAACTCGGCCACCGAGAAAGTGAGCAACACGCCCGCCCGTGAGAGCGCGGCCTCCAGCGCCGCGGGAAAATTTCGCCTGGCCTCCTGCGGCCCGCCGGGCAGGCGCACGCCGGGCGCGATGGCGACCACCGGGCGCAGCCGCGCGGCGGCGCGGGCGGCGGAGAAAAACTGCGGCGGATCGCGCAGGCGGTCCACCTCCATCATGATCGCGGTGGTCGAGGGGTCGCGGGAGAAATAATCCAGCACCAGGCCGAAGCCGACATCGGAATTGCCGCCGATTCCGGCGAAATGGCTGAAGCCGACGCCATTTGGCACCGCCCAGTCGATGACGGTGCGCGCGATGGAGGAAGACTGCCCGACAAAGGCGGCACGCCCGGGCGGCGGCACAAGCGTGAAGGGAGAGGCGTTGAGGCCAAGCCCGGGGACGATCAGGCCGAAGGAATGCGGCCCCAGCACCCGGATGCCCGCTGCCTTGGCCATGGCGGAGAGGCCCGGAACCTGTGAGAGCACGATGGCGCCGCGCGCCCCCGCCGCCGCGTGCCGCGCCAGGGCAGCGGGAACATCCGCCGCGTCGTCGGCAACCAGGGCGAGGTCGGCGCCCTGCATCGCATCGGCCTCGGTGGCGATGCCGCCGGTGAACGCGCCGGCGCGCAGATTGGCCAGAACCCGCCGCCCCAGCACGGTGGCGCTGCCGCTCAGGCTGACCGATTCGGGATGGAACACGCGCGCCGGATCGAAATGCCGAATTGCTGCAACCACCATCGATGTGTCCCCTGTCCTGCGTCTTA
>JAJZCG010000045.1 GCA_021846225.1 Pseudomonadota bacterium
AGAGCGCGATATGTTTGGGTTGACGCAAGAGCGCCCCCAAACGCGCTCTCTAACTCTTTGATAAGAGGCTGATTCACGCTTTCGGTTGCCACGCTCGCGCGCGGCAACCTCAAACGATCAGACTCTAGCTTTACCGGGGCGGGGCGCCAAGCCCGCCACCCAACAAAAAGGGGAGCCGCGCCACCTCTGGCACGCTCCCCTTTTTTGCGCAGGCAGTGCGCTCAGGCCGGGATTATGGACCCGGCATAGATGGTTTTGCCCGTCATATCCATAAGCCCATATTGCAGCTTGCTGCTGGTTATGTGCAGCGTCATGAACCCATGCGCGCCCGAGGCGAAGCCGCCGCGGATGGCCGGGCGCGGGGTGTAGGTCTGCGAACCGGCGCCGGTGACCACATAAGTCGTGCCGTTCATCGCGACTGATTGCAGGCAATGGTCGTGCCCGCAAACGTAGAGCGGCACATCATGCTTCATCAGCACGGGGTTGAGCCGCGCGATGAGGTCCGGCTGGTCGTGGTCTTCGCCGTCGGCATCGTCCAGCGCCGTGTAGATGGGGTGGTGGCCGATGACGATTTTCCACTGCGCGGTGGAGGCGGCCAGAGCCTTGTCCAGCCAGTCAAGCTGAGCCTGCGAATCCTGGCCTTCAATTCTCACCTTGGAGCCAAGGTATTTTTTAATGAAGGGCGAGGTGTCCAGATAGAAGAAATCCGCGCGCGCACCATCGGGCAGCGTCTGCGTCTCGGTATAGTAACGCGCGGGCAGCTGCCAGCGATGGCTCCCGGCACTGTAGTCAAGCTGCGCCTGCACATTGCCGCGGTAGTCATGGTTGCCGAGAATCACCTTCCAGGGGCTCTGGAGAGATGGAGCCGTGTAGATCCTCTCGAAAGAACTCTCCCACTGCGGGTCATCAACACCGGTGACGCCATCCTCATAGAAATTATCGCCGACCGAGACGGTGAAGCGCGCGCCGATGGCAGCCGCGGTTTTACCCATCTGCACCGCGACGGCGCGCTGATCGTCATGGCCGTTGCGGCCCCAATCGCCGATCAACACGCAATTGAGCGCGCCAGGGTCCGCCAGCGCCGGAAACGCGCCAAACGTCCCCGCCGCCCCCAGGGCAACAGAGGAGGAAATAAACCGCCGGCGTGTAAGCAACATCAAACAACCTCTCAGAATGTCCGCCCCGTCTAGCAAACCAGCGAACGCCCCGTCTGCTACAATTGCGTGACAGCCTCAGCCGCGCATCGCCTCGATTTTGTCCCAGATGGCAGCCGCGAGATTAACACCATCAAAGCGGGCAATCTGTTGCAGCCCGGTTGGCGAGGTGACGTTGATCTCGGTGAGATAGCCGCCGATGACATCGATGCCCGTGAAGAGCAGCCCCTCGCGCTTCAGCGCCGGCCCGATGCGGGCGCAGATTTCCAGTTCGCGGGCGGTCAGGCTGGTCCGCTCGGGGCGGCCGCCGGCATGCATGTTGGAGCGGCTGTCCCCCTCGGCGGGAACCCGGTTGAGCGCGCCCAGGGGTTCACCGTCGATGAGGATGATGCGTTTATCCCCCTGGCGGACGGACGGCTCGTAGCGCTGGACCATCAACGGCTCACGGGAGGCAGCGAAAAACATGTCCAGCAGGGAGCCGAGATTTTCATCGTCAGGCTTGATACGGAAGACGCCGATGCCGCCATTGCCGAACAGCGGCTTGACGATGATGTCGCCATGCAGCTTGCGGAAATCCTTGATCGCCCCGCGGTCCCAGGCGATGAGCGTGGGGGGCATCAATTCGGGAAAATGGGTCACCAGCAACTTCTCGGGTGCGTTGCGCACGGCGGCGGGGTTGTTCACCACCAGGGTTTTGGGGTGGATGTGCTCCAGCAGATGCGTGGCGGTGATATAGGCCATATCAAACGGCGGATCCTGGCGCATCAGCACCACGTCCATCTCCGCCAGGTTGACGGTTTTTTCCGGCCCGAATTCGTAATGTTTGCCGGGGACGTTTTGGACCGTGACGGGCCGCACGCGGGCCTGGAGGGTGGCGCCGTTGAGCCACATGTGATGGACCTCATAATGCCAGAGCGCATGGCCGCGGCTTTGCGCCTCCAGCATCAGGGCAAAGGTGGAGTCGCCCGTGATGTCGATGCTGTGCATCGGGTCCATCTGCACTGCAATTTTCAAACCGGCCATGTGATCCTCAATTCTCTGTTGAGGACAGCGTATCAGGAGGCGGCGGGCTGCTCCAGTGCCGCGGCTGTGGTGGGGTGTTCCAGGCTGAGGGTGCAGCGCGCGGCATCGCCGTTGTCCGGCACGGCGGTGGCCACATGTGGAACCCCGGACGCATCAGGGTAGAGAATAAGATTAAGGCCGCAGACCGGGGAATGGTAGAGCCAGACCTGCGCTGAGCCATCGACTCGCAGCAGCGCCGGATGGCCGAAGGCGGCATCCAGAGTGGCGGGTGTCGCCCCAACGAGATCCCCGGCGCCGAGCACGGAAGCAGCTCCCGCGGTCTGGGAGGTTTGCGCTGGCATACCCGCGCAGCCAGTCAGCAGTACAGCGCCGCACAGCGCGCCAAGTAGTCGAAGTCTGATCCGCTGCGCCATGCATGTCCCGGAAGCTGAAGCCTGAGCACCTATAACAAAAGCCCCGTACTTTAACAGGACGTTTCCGGGCATTTCGGCTTAGTTTTTTTCACCCAGCCGATTTTTCTCGCCACAATCAAATCAGCTCCCTGCCTTATTCGCGCCTTGGTCCTATACGAGATTACGCACATGGATGATTGATCCATGATTTAGACGGCGGAGAGTGAAAATGCCCGTGAATATGCTGAAGACCGAAGCCGATCTGCGCCATGCCGTGATTGACCGGTTGATCGCCGCTTCGTTGAGCAACGGCAAACCGGCGATTGAAGCAACGCTTGAGCGCTGGCGCCGGATGAGCATTCCGGCAATCGACGCGGCGAAAACCGAAGCCAAAGCCTCCTGAGCCCAAAGCCCTAATTCAACGGCAGCACCGTGACCGGCGTGACGCGATAAAGCGCTGGGAACAAGGTTTGGAGCGCTCGTACCTTCGGAAGGTCATTGATCACGATATAGGGGTAATCCGGGTGGCGAACCAGAAAATCCTGATGGTAGGTTTCGGCTTGGTAAAAGGCCCCCGCAGGGGCCAGGCGGACAACAATGGGCGCCGGGAAGACATGCGCTGCGGTGAGTTGGGCCATATAGCGGCGGGCGGTTTCCTCCTGCGCGGCTGAGCCGTACCAGATTTCTGAGCGATATTGCGTGCCGCTATCGGGCCCCTGGTAGTTCAGCTCTGTCGGGTCTGTGGCAACCGCAAAATAGATGTGCAGAATTTCGCCGTAAGAGACGATCTGCGGATTAAAAACAATCCGCACGGATTCCGCATGGCCGGTCAGGCCAGTACTTACCGCCTCATAGGCCGCGGTGGCAGCGCTGCCCCCGGTGTATCCGGCATAGGCATGGACCACGCCCTTCACATGCTCATACACGCCCTGCATGCCCCAGAAGCAACCGCCTGAAAGCACCGCGGTTTCAAGCGTGGCGGAATCGGGCGGCGCGTAGGCGGGAGCGGGAACCGCAGGGCCGGCAAACGCCGTGCCCGCCAGCGGCGAGCCGAGGCTGAAGATAACGGCGGCCCCGAGGAACCACCAAGGATTGCGGCGTGTTCGTGATCCTGGCATGGAAACCTGCTTTGTCTTGGGTCTGGGCGCTTGGCTCTTATATAGTGTCCCAAGGTCGCAATGCGCGGAAATTCCGCGCCGCCCGAGCCAGAAAAAGGAGACATGCATGAACCTGCCAGCTGAGCCCAGATTTCCCGTCAGCCATACCGAAGCCGAGTGGCGCAAAATTCTGACCCCTGAGCAATATGAGGTTTTGCGCGGCCATGGCACGGAGCGGCCCGGCAGCTGCGCCCTGAACCATGAAAAGCGGGCGGGGCGGTTTTCCTGCGCCGGATGCGGGCAAGATCTGTTTATCGCTGGCACGAAGTTTGAGAGCCGCACCGGCTGGCCCAGCTTTAACGACCCTGTTGCCGGCGCGGTAGCCACATCGGTGGACCGCAGCCATGGCATGATACGGATTGAGGCGCATTGCAGCCGCTGCGGCGGGCATCTTGGCCATGTGTTCGAGGATGGCCCGGCGCCAACCGGGTTGCGCTACTGCATCAACGGGGTTGCGATGAATTTCACGCCCGAGGCGTGATCGGTTGCACCTTCCAAGGGGCAAAAAAAACCTGCGAGGCTTGCGCCGCGCAGGTTTTTCTTTGGCCTGTAAGCTTTGTATTAGCTGATGACGATACTGCCGCCTGCACCCGATACTGAGGTGAGGGAGCTGGCAGTCACACCGGCGAGCTTGATGGTCGAGCCATCGGACAGGGTGATGACAGAACCGTTGAAGCCAGGGGCGTTCTGGTTGGTCTCCGAGAAAATGCTCAGAGTGTTGGTCGACCCGAAAATGCTATCGTTCAGGTAGATCGAGCTGTTGACCGAGTTGAAGTCGGTGATCAAGTAGCTGCTCTGGCCGTTGGCAGCGGTCGCGGCGTTGCTCACGAAGATGTACAGGTTTTGCGTACCGGCAACGGTTGAATTCGAGCCGGTCAGCGTGCTGCTCGACGAACTGCCCAGGATAAACGCCTGCTGCCCGCTACCCGCTGTGGAAACAACAGCGTTGGCGATGACCGCGCCAGTATGCCCGGTATATGCCAGGCCAAGCTGGAAGTTATTCTGAGCGGATGTCGCGGATGCAAGCAAGGTCTCATTACCCGTGCCGGCGAACAGGAAGTTGCCAACCGAGGAATTGCCCACAAGGGTGTCACCCGCGCCAGCCCCTTGCAGGGTGACCGCTCCGCTACCGCCAACCAGCGAATTGCTGCCCGCCAGACCGCCGACATAATAACCACCGCCCGCACCGCCAAAAGCCGTCACGGAGTTAGGGGCGCCATTGCTGCCGCCATAGTTGGCGGAGAAGATGGTCGCGGCATTGGAACTGTTGTTAATAAAGTCCATCGTACCGCCTGCTTTCTGCGCAAACTGTACCGAGACAGAGGAAGAATCGTTCGCGTTAATGGTGGCGGCGCCGCCATAAACATAAACAGTCGCGGTCGAGTTGCCGTTAGCGGTTACGGTATCAAAGGATGCACCGACGTTAACAGTGTCTTTGCCGGCGCCAGCCTGGGACGTGGCGCCGCCCGAAAGCACGATGTCGTAGGACGAGTTAGGATTGCTGGGAGTGCCATAGGCGCTGATCACGTCTCTGCCACCGGCGGCAAAGATCGAGTCCGCCGCGCCCGTGGTGCCACCGTTCGTGTCAGTGTACACCACATTGCTGGTGGCGCCGAACAGAGCCAGAGACGTGTTTCCGTTGCCGGCAATGACCGACCTGCCGGGAGCCTCAACAACCAGGTTCGTCACGTTAGCCGCGACGGCGAGACCCGGGAACGGCCCGCCGTTCAGGGTCGACACGCCACCGACAGAGTCAGTATTCGTGAATTCTTCAAATATAGCGCTGGTGGAACCAGCAACGGTATAGACCGAACCGGCTGTGAGATCATTGTTGATAAGGCCAACCGCAGGCGTGGCACCAGCAACGGAGGCGGAAATCGAGCTGCTGATCCCGTTGAGGTACGACTGCAACAGGCCATTTATGGCAGACCCGCCGCCCACAGAAGAGAACGCTGAAGGAATAGTAACGATACCAGTCGCCAAATTCGGAGAGCCACCAACCGTTAAGCCTACCGTCGAAACTACTGCTGACATCACACTACCCCTGATTTAATCATCTCTCGCCTTCCTTACCGCTGCAGTGCAGCGGTAGCAAGCAAAAATGAACCTAATTTTCGTGACACGTCCGCTACATACATCACAAATCCGCGAAGCTGCGTCGCAGCGGACCTTAAAAAAATACAACCTAAAGGATTTTATTTTTAGATACGGTATTCATTTCCAAAACAAAACTCAGCTTTATGAGCATTGCCTCTTCGAATCGTTCCGTTTTTACTACAATGGTACATAAAATGACCGGTATCGTATTAAGCACAGCTGCCGCAGCCCCCCGCCATGCTTGACAGTACCGGCGCCAAGCCCGCATCACCCCGGCATGAACTGCCGGCCAACCGAATCGGGTCTGCGATGAACGACCCTTCGCCCGAGCGGCCGGGCAAGCTTGTCAGCCTGGAAGTTGCGCGCTTTGCCGCGGCTCTGTGTGTCGGGACCGACCATATCGTCAGTTTTGCCGCCTCGCTCAACCCAGGGCCGGTTCTGGGCGGGTTCGACCTGCCGCCGATCACTTCGGTATTGTTCTTCTTCGTACTCAGCGGCTTCGTCATCTACACCGCGCACCGCCAGGACTTCGAGCAGCCAAACCGGCTGCCGCGGTTCATCTGGCGGCGGTTCTGGCGCATCTACCCGGTTTACTGGCTGTCACTGGCCATTCCGCTGTATTTTTTATGGCCCACCTGCCCCCCCGGATACCTGGCGCAAATCTTCACCCTAGCCCCGTTTACCTACAACAACAGTTTCCGTGAACTTATTCCACCGGCCTGGAGTCTGCGTTTTGAAATCGCATTCTACCTGATGTTCGCGCTGGCCCTGCTGCCGCGCGTGGGGCGCTATCTTCTCGGCGCATGGATATGTCTCACCGCCTGGCATGTGTACCAGCCGATGAAGCCCGAGGGCTTCATCCTGCGGCTGCCCCATGCGGTGGCGTGGCATTTTTTTGGCCTGCACGAGCTCATGTTCTTTGCCGGACTCGGGGCGGGTGCTGCCTTTTTCCGGCTGCGGTTGCACCGGCGCTGGCTGTGGTTGCTCCTGGCGGGTGCGAGCGTCGCCCTCGTATTACTTGCGAGGCTGGACGACTGGGGGTTTCTCTACCCGAGCCTGGACCGCACGCCCCTGGTGGCCGGCAGCTTTGCCACCATCATTTTTAGCCTGGCCGCGCTCGAGCGTGGCGGAC
Source organism: Pseudomonadota bacterium (assembly GCA_021846225.1). Lineage (GTDB taxonomy): Bacteria > Pseudomonadota > Alphaproteobacteria > Acetobacterales > Acetobacteraceae > Acidocella. Next base: position 6,956 of record JAJZCG010000045.1, read on the forward strand.
ACCTGCGCCTGAACCATCGTCTGGCGTGGCTCGGCGCCATGTCCTACCCATTTTATATAATCCACCCATCCGTTCTGTTTCTGGGCAGCGACTTCTTGTACTATCGCCCCGGCGACAAGCAGATGTTCAGCCCGCTTGCCGTATTCGCCGGTTTCATGGCCGTCTCTCTCGCCGCGAGCGCGCTGGTCACATTTTTATACGACCGGCCGTTGCATCGCCTGTCTCGCCGGATGCTGTAGAGGATTATTTAAAAGACGGTCAGGTTCGTCCAAATTTTACGGCAACCTCAAGTCCCACCGGATACCCCCTACTCGCCGGACATTTCCCGCCGTCTGCGGTCCAACTCTTCGTTGTAGCGGCGCAAGGCGTATTGCTCGGTCAACAACCCCAGCACGTTGCGGGTATCGGGCCCGTCCAGCACGGCCAGCGCGTCAGCCTCGGCCGCCTCGAAAGTTGCCAGCGCTTCCTTCACAGTCATCGCGGGCAGCAGGAAATGCTCCTGGTGGTGCAGGATATCGCGCACCGAGCGCCCCTCGCCGGTGATGGCAAACGCCTCCGCCGGGTAGGCGATACCGGCATAGGCTGAATCTGCATCCGTCACGATCACGCGCTGGGTTGACCCCAGCGGCACCTCGGCGCGAAACACCATCAGGGTCATGCCGTCATGCACCATCGCGGTGGCGCGGCGCATCATGCGCCCGACGGTGAGGGACTGGATCCAGCCGACATCGACGGCACTGCGGATCTGCTCGCCGCGCAGATGGAAGCGCCAGGTGGCGAAGGAATAGCCAAACAGCCGGCGCACGGTAATGGCCGAGACAATGGAGGCCGCCAGCACCGCCATGGTGACACCAAAATTCTGCGTGCTCTCCAGCGCCAGAAAGGTCATTGTCATCGGCCCGCCGACAACCGCGACGGCCAGGGCGCTCATGCCCACCACGGCATAGAAGCCGCTTGGCATGGGGGTGACAAAGGGCAACACAGTGAGCACGCCCGCGAATACCTTGCCAAACAAGGCGCCTAAAAACAGCGAGGCAAAAAACAGGCCGCCGCGAAAGCCCGAGCCGATGGAGAATGCCGAGGAAACCGATTTTATCAGCAAAATCCCAAGCACGACGAGGAACGGATAGGCGATATTGATGCCGGCATGCAGGGCGGAATGGCCCGAGGACAAGGCTTTGGGCGAAATGCAGCCGAGCAGGCCAGCCACGGCGCCGCCCAGAACGGGGCGCGCCCATAGCGGAATCCCCGAACGGCGGAACAAGCCCTCAATGGCGGTGACGCCGCGCATGACCGCAATGCCGGCCAGACCACAGGCGATTCCCTCCACCAGCACCGCGGCATAAGCGGCATTCGGCACATTCGCAGGCAAGGTTACCAGCAAGGGCGGGGTACCGCCGGAGATGATCTGCACCGTGAGCGTGCCCGCCAGCGCGGCGATCACCACGAAAGGCAGGGTCGCGATGGAGTATATGCCTATGATCAGTTCGATGCCGTAAAAGGCGCCGCACAAGGGGGCGTTGAAGGCGCCGCCGATGGCCGCGGCCGTGCCGCAGCCGACCAGCACCCGCAAATCATTGCGCCGCAGCCGGAAACTGCGCCCCAGCCGGGAGGCGATGCCAGCACCCAGCTGGGCATACCCCGCCTCCATGCCGACCGAGGCGCCCACGCCGTTGGACCAGGCGGTCTGCGCCGCGACGATCAGGCTGTCATTCAGCGAAACCCGCCCGCCGTAGAGCGCGTTGGCCTCCACCGGGTCCACCAGGTTGCGCGGGCGCAGCCGGGCCAGCGCCCACATGCTGACACCCAGCACCGTGCCGCCCAGCACCGGCACCAGAAAGGCCCGCAGCGGCGCGACATGCAGGGATTCCGAGAGCCCCTGCCCCAAGGGCAGCGCGAACAGCCGCTCATGCATGATCTGCGTGATGGCGTTGATGATGACGACGCCCACGCCACTGAGCAGGCCCACGGCCGCCGAGAGAATCGCCAGCCATATCTCATCGGCGCGCACCAGCGCGCGCAGCATCTGCGGCGCGTGCAGCACCCAGTCACCAAGAGGCCGGAGGGACGACGGTTTCGTTGCTTGCTGGCTCACATCCCCCTGTTGCCACGGTCCAGCCTCGGCTAACAAGCGCCATGCCAGATGAAATTTCACCACCCCCGCTCCGCGAGGTCATAAAAACCTACGATCTGCGGGCGGACAAATCGCTGGGGCAGCATTTCCTGCTTGACACAGACCTGTTGAACAGCATCGCCGCCAGGGCGGAGCCGCTGGAGGGGGTGAATGTCATCGAGATCGGGCCGGGGCCGGGCGGGTTGACCCGGGCGCTGCTGGCCACCAGGGCGCGCCACGTCACCGCCATCGAATACGACCCGCGCGCGGTGGCGGCGATCAAAGCCCTGGCGGAAACCGCACAGGGCCGGCTCACGATTCTTCACGCCGACGCAATGAAGGCAGACCTGCCCGCGCTGGTGCCCGCACCGCGCGCCATCGCCGCCAACCTGCCTTACAACATCGGCACACCGCTGCTGATCTCATGGCTGATGCAGGCGGCGCAATATCAGTCGTTCACGTTGATGTTCCAGCTCGAGGTGGCCGAGCGCCTTTGCGCCGCGCCCAGCACCCCGGCCTACGGGCGGATCTCCGTGCTGGCGCAATGGCTGTGCGATGTGGATATCGTCATGCACATCCCGGCCAGCGCCTTCGCGCCGCCACCAAAAGTGGACTCCGCCCTCATCCGGCTGGTGCCAAAACCAAGCCAGCCGCCACGGGAGCAAATTCAGGCCATGGAGAAACTAACCGCCGCCGCCTTTGGCCAGCGGCGCAAGATGCTGCGCGGCGCGCTAAAGGGACTTGGCGGCACCGATCTCCTGCAAGCCGCGGGGATAGACCCCGCCCGCCGCGCCGAAACACTCAGCGTGCAGGAATTCGAGCAGTTGATGCTGGTGCTCATACGCAAATAAGGCCAGGGAAACTCCCTGGCCTTGCCCGTCATTCATACGAACGCCAAAAACTTCCGTTATTGCAGGTTGCGGTTCGGACCTTCTGTGCTGACCGGCCGAACGCTGGGCGCTTCCGCGACTTCGTTGCCCTGGCTATTGGCGGCGATGACGGTGGCACTGGCGGGCTTGTCGTAAATAAAGCCATAAGTCGGGTAGGCGGCGCCCCAGGTGCGGCTGTCGCCAAGTTCAACCTGAACATCGGACCAGTTGTTATCGGGGGAAACATCCTGCACGGTAACGTCATTGGTAATGGTGCCGGGGACCCAGTTGGCCTGGGTCACGAGGATGGTGCGGCTGTTGATCACATCGGTAACGACGGCAACATGGCCAAGCGGCATCCGGCCAATGGCGCGGAAATTAAGAACAGCGCCCTCAACCGGGGTATTGCCGCGCTCATAGCGGCCGGCCGCCTCCGCCCACCAGAGGAAGGCATTGCCGGTCAGCTCGATATGCGAGACTTCCCGCGCATAGGGAACGCATTGCAGGCCGGAATGGCTGTAGCGCGCCATGCGGTAATGCGCCTCGTGCACCGGGCGGGTGTAATGCGCCTCATGGGTGTAGTGCGCCACCGGGTGAATGTAATGCGCATCATGGGTGTAATGAACCGGATGGGTATAATGCGCCACCGGATGAACGTAGTGCGCCACCGGGTGAACGTAATGCGTCTCGTGCGCGTAGTGCGCGTGATATTCCGAGGTTTTCCGGTAACCGGCGGCTTGCACATGCGGGACGTACACATGGCGGGTGCTGGCAGGGCGGATATGGCTGCGCAGGGGGGCGTGAGCAACATAATGATGGGTCGATGCCTGTGCAGCGGCGGCGCTGAAGAATGCAGCCCCCGCCAATACGGCGCCCAACAATGCCTGCCGGGCCTTTACGCCAACCCCTCCGGCTTTGCTTCCACCAGCCATCAAATTCTCCGCCCCAGACTACCGTTGCGCCAATTTGGCATGCCGATGGGCTACGGGTGGAATGCGTTCAACGCAATACGCATTTGCGACAAAAATACAACATAGTGGCAAAATCGCCATTTACAGATCATGCACACAAACAAGTTAAGACAAAATTCCTATTTAGGCTTCTTGTTGTGTTTTTTACTCTCAGGAAATTCAGCCGCCCCTTCCGGGGCGGCCGCGATTCGCAAAATTGAAGCCTAACCGCCTCAACATTAAAAACAAAAAAGCTTTTTTCCGCTTAACGGCAGGCGGTGATCATAATCTCGACAAGATAACCAGGGTCGGCCAGAACGGCCTGTACGCAGGCGCGCACGGGGGCAGCGCCCTCGGGCAGCCATGCCGTCCAGACATTATTCATGGCTTCGCGGTCCCCCATATCCTTGAGCCAGATATGCGCCTGAAGCAGGCGGGTTTTATCCGTGCCGTGAATTTCCAGCAGGGAATCGATCTGCGCCAGAACGTCCTTGGTCTGGGCTGTGATGTCCTGGGCCGGATCGGAAGCGACCACGCCCTGGGTGTAGACAAAGCCATGGTACTCAACCGCCTTGGACAGGACGGCATTGGCATCGGTACGGATAATACGGCTCATGGGAATAATCCTCTTTCAAAAATTCAAGGGTTGACGATGTGCGGGATGACGGCCGGTGCGCCGTTCAAATCATCCGGGCCGCTGCCGCCGTTGCGTTCGCAATCGCTGATCTGGCTTTCGCGGTCATGCTCGGCGCCAAGTTTCTCGCCGTCGAACACATGCGTCGGCATCGCGCCGTACATCAGCCCGTTCTGCGAGGGACGGGCCTGCTCATCGAGCGTGCTGGCGTTGTAGGCGGCATCGGCCTGGGCTGTGCAGGCCGCGTCGTCGGCCTGCTGGGCCTGGCTTTCCGGCTGGACTGGCGCGCAGGCGGCGAGCGCGCCGCAGGCCAGAACCGCCATCAGAAATTTCATCATGTATTTGCACCCCGGGCTTGTGTGGGGGGCAATAGAGCGCGCAGGGCCGTTTCGTCAAAACCTCCCGCGTCATTAAGCGGCACCAGGGCCGCGGCGCGCAGCAGCTGCGGATGGATGTCAACGCCCTCTCCGCCCAGAACCAGCCAAGGGCGCGTCCACGCGGCATCAGCCAGCAACGCCACCAGGCCCAGCAGCCGCAGGCAGACGGAAACGCCGTGCGGCGTGTCCAGCCCGGCGGTATGCTCAACCGCCACGGCCCAGGCCGCCGCATCCGGGTCAGCCAGCACCAGCTCCACCGGCGGGGCGGGCGGCGCTGTAAAACGAAACCCGCGCGCCGGGGCTGTTTTCAGCCCGTCATGCGCGGCTTCCAGCGCCTGCTCCAGGTCACGCTTGCTCACCGCCGGGAGCGAGGAGGCCGGCAGGTCGAGCTGGTGCAGCACCTCCCCGGCCGGGCCGGTCAGCGTTTTAACCGGCAAGGTCAAGCATGATCTTGCCGATATGCGTGCTGCTTTCCATCAGCGCATGGGCGGCGGGGGCGTCCTCCAGGGCGAACACCTTGTCGATGACGGGGACGACCTTGCCCGCCTCCAGCCACGGCCAGACCTTGCGTTTCAACGTGGCGGCGATGGCCGCTTTTTCCTCCGCGGTGCGCGGGCGCATGGTCGAGCCGGTATAGGTGAGCCGCTTGGTCATGATCGGCAGCAGGTCCAGCCCCTCCGCCTTGCTGCCCTGCATGAAGGCGACCTGCAAAAGCCGCCCGCGCAGCGCCAGGCATTTGAAATTGCGCTGGGTATAAGGCGCGCCCACGATATCGAGCACCACATCGACACCGCGATTATCGGTCAAGGTGGCGATGACCTCCACGAAATCCTGGGTGCGGTAGTTGATGGCGGTGGCGCCGAACCCCTCAATGGCGGCGCATTTTTCCGCCGAACCGGCGGTGGCGAAGACCTTCGCGCCGCTCGCCAGGGCAAGCTGGATGGCGGTGAGGCCGATGCCCGAGGTGCCGCCATGCACCAGCAGCGTCTCGCCAGCACTCAGATGCCCCATGTCAAACAAATTGGCCCATACGGTAAAATAATTCTCCGGCAAGGCGGCTGCCTGCAGCGCGTTGAAGCCGTAGGGCCAGGGCAGGCATTGCCCGGCGGGCACCGCGACGTATTCGGCGTAGGCGCCGCCGTTGCACAAAGCCGTTACCTTGTGGCCGGGATAAAAACCGCTGGCCATGGCGCCCAGCGCCACGACCTCGCCCGCGGCTTCCAGCCCCAGAATCGGGCTGGCGCCCCGCGGCGGCGGGTACAACCCCTTGCGCTGCTGCACATCCGGCCGGTTAACACCCGCGGCGGCGACGCGGATGAGCACCTCGTCAGGCCCGGGCACGGGCAGCGCGCAGCGGCCGATACGCATGACCTCCGGTCCGCCAGGCGCGGCGATTTCAATATAACGCATGCTTTCGGGTAGTTGGTTCATCTGCATCACCTTGCCGGGTTTGGTGCCAAATGCGAGTTTAGCGGCGATGTCACATCCCACCCGCCGATTTCTGCTCGCCAGCCTCTCTACCAGCCTCATAGCGGGCCGCGCCAGAGCCGCCGCGCCGAAGGCTCCGCCCCCTGCCCCGGCGACAGCCGGCGTGGTGCTGCCGCTCTCGGGTGATCTTTCGCTGATCGGTGATGAATGCCTGCGCGGCATCCATCTCGCCGCCAGCGCGCTAAACGCCGCAGGCGGCATTGCCGGGCACAAAGTGGCGCTGGTGGCGGCCGATGCCGTGGACCAGAGCCATACAGCGGCAGCGGTGAACCAGGTGATCACCGGCGGCCATGCCGGAGTCGTACTCGGCACCGGGGCCTCGGCACTGTCCTACGCCGGCTCGGCGGCGGCCGAGCTGGCGCAGGTGCCCTATATCGAACTCAACGCCCCGGCCGTTGGCATTACAGCGCGCGGGTTCAAATTCCTGCTCCGCACCGGGCCTACGACCAGCATGATCGGCGCGCTGGCGACAAGCACGATCCAGAGCCGGTTCAAGGGCCGCAAAATCGGCCTGCTGTTCAATACCGGCGCCACCGGCGGGGCCATTGCGGCGGCGGCGATCGCAGCGCTCAACACCGCGAAAATTCCGGTGCTGCTGGCCATCGGCTACCCTGAGGACGTGACCGATTTGTACGACCCGGTTGGCCGGTTCATGCGCGCGGGGGTGGAGCTGGTGCTGCATGCGGGCGGGCCGTCCGATGTGCTCGGCTTCTACCTCGCCATGCAGGCGCAAAACTGGCGGCCGCAAACCGTAATCGGCTGCGGCAACGGCTACACGCTGCGCGAAACAGCGGATGCGCTGGGCAGCGTGTTCGATGGCACGTTGGTGATCAGCGCCCCCTACTACCCGGCGCCGGCCGCACAGATCGCGCAGGCGTATCAGGCAAAATACGGCATCCCGCCGCGCAGCGCCGACAGCCTGACCGCCTATGTCGGCGCGAAACTGGTGTTCGATACGCTGAACGCCCAAGGCGGCCGCGCGGACAAATTACTCGACGTGCTGCGCAAGGTGGACGTTGCGGCCGGCGGCCTGGCCAATGGCTTCGGCGTGGCGTTTGATGCCAGCGGGCAGAACACGCGCAGCTTTGTCACGCTGCAGCGCTGGCATGGCGCGCAGATCGCGCCGGCATGATGGCGCCCCGGCAACTGGGGCTGCTCCTGGCCTGTCTGGTGCTGGCGGCCTGCGCCGGGCCGCGCATGGCCTCTCCCAGCCATTTTGGCACCCCCACGCGGCTCAGCTGCGTACCGTATGCGCGCGAGGTCTCGGGCATTCAGCTCGATGGCGACGCCTATGAGTGGTGGGGCGAGGCCGATGGCGTGTATCCGCGCAGCCACAGGCCCGCACGCGGCGCTGTTCTGGTATTCGCGCCGCACGGCCGCATGGACGTGGGGCATCTAGCGGTCGTGACGGCGGTGCGCGGGCCACGCCAAATCCTGGTCACGCAATCCAACTGGCTGGCGCACCGCATCGAACACGCCCAGCCGGTGGTCGATGTTTCCGCGCGCAATAACTGGACGCGCGTGCGGGTGTGGTACGAGCCGGCACACGCATTCGGCCGCAGAGTATATCCCACCTATGGGTTTATCCTGCCGCATTAATCAGATAGGGCCTTAACTCATGATGCGCGGTGCCTTTACGGTCGGGATGTGGACGATGGCGAGCCGCGTCCTGGGCTTCGCCCGGGATATTCTCATCGCCGCGATTCTTGGCACCGGGCCGGTGGCCGATGCGTTCTTCGTGGCGCTGCGGCTGCCCAATCTGTTCCGGCGGCTCTTTGGCGAGGGGGCGTTCAACGCCGCGTTCGTGCCCTCCATCTCCAGCATCCTGCACACCGAGGGCAAGGCGGCAGCGGCCGGCTTCGCCGAGGAGGCGACCGCGGTGATGATCTTCTGGCTGGGCGGCCTCACGCTCGCGGGTGAGATCTTCACGCCCTGGCTTCTGTATGCGCTCGCCCCGGGTTTTGCCGGAAACCACGCCAAATTCATGCTGGCGGTGGCGCTGACGCGGATCATGTTCCCGTATCTGTTCTTCGTTTGCCTCACGGCGCTGTTCTCAGGCGTGCTGAACGCCATGAACCGTTTTGCCGCCGCCGCCGCCGCACCGGTGCTCTTCAACGTGTTTTCCATCGCCTTCATGCTGGGGTTGAGCCGCTACGTGCCCAACCCGGGCTATGCACTGGCCTGGGGGGTCACCGTCTCGGGCGTGGCGCAGCTTTTTCTGCTGGTCTGGGCGGCGCGCCGGGCGGGAATACGCATCACCGTGCCGCGTCCAAAGCTAACACCGCGCATCCGGACCCTGTTCCGCCGCATGACGCCAGGGCTGGTGGGTGCGGGGGTGACGCAGCTCAACGTCTCCATTGACATCATCATCGGCACGTTGCTGCCCGCGGGGTCGGTTTCCGTATTGTACTATGCCGACCGGGTGAACCAGTTGCCTCTGGGGGTGATCGGCACCGCCGCCGGAACGGCGCTGCTCCCCGCGATTACCCGGCATATCGCCCTGAGCGAGGAGGGCGCGGCGCTGAACGCGCTCAACCGCGCGTTGGAAGGGGTGCTGATGCTCACCCTCCCCGCCGCCATCGGGCTTTCGCTCGCCGGGCGGCAGGTCATGGATGTACTCTTCGTCCGCGGTGCGTTTTCGCAGCATACCGCACTGCTGGCCGGGAATTCACTGGCGGCCTTCGCGCTCGGCCTGCCGGTGTTCGCGCTGGTGAAGGTGCTCACCCCAGGATTTTTTGCCCGCGGGGATACCGTGACGCCGTTGAAGATCGGCGTGGCGGCGGTCGCGCTCAACCTGTGCATGAACCTGCTGTTCATGCACCCGCTCAAGGCCGTGGGCCCGGCGCTGGCCACCAGCCTGTCCTCCGCCTTCAACGCCGCCGTGCTGCTCTTCCTGCTGCACCGGCGCGGGCATTTCGCGCTGGATGCCGCCGCGCGGCGCCGGTTGCCGCGCCTGCTGGCGGCCGGGGCCATCATGGCCGGCGCGCTTTTGGCGATGGAGGTTTTTGTGCTCCCCCAGGGCAAGGCGACCATTCCACAATTTTTGCTGCTCACACTGGCAGGCGGCATCGCCTATGGCGGTTCGGGGATTTTGCTGCGCGCGTTTGATCTCTCAGAGCTGGCAACGCTGCTGCGGCGCCGGCGGCGCAAAACAGGACAAGGTTGACCGGGGCAAAAAACCGCGCGACGTAGCCGCCATGGCACGCATATTCTCCGGCATTCAGCCCACTGGCATCGCACATCTCGGCAACTACCTCGGCGCCGTGCAAAACTGGGTCCAACTACAGGACAGCAACGAATGCGTGTTCTGCCTCGTCGACCTGCACGCCATCACGGTGGCGCAGAACCCCGTTCTGCTGCGCGACCAGACGCGGCTGAACGCGGCGATATTGATCGCCTGCGGCATCGACCCCGATAAGCACATCCTCTTCCACCAGTCCGCCGTACACGCGCATGCGCGCCTGGCCTGGATTTTCAACTGTGTCGCGCGCTTCGGCTGGCTCAGCCGCATGACGCAGTTCAAGGACAAGGCCGGCAAGGATCGCGAGGCGGTTTCCACCGGGCTGTTCGTGTACCCGAACCTGATGGCCGCCGACATTCACGCCTACCACGCCACGCAGGTGCCGGTGGGCGATGACCAGCGCCAGCATCTGGAACTGGCCAACGACATCGCCGAGAAATTCAACCATGATTTCGGCGTGGAATTTTTCCCGCGCATCGAGCCGCTGATTCTGCCCGAGACCGCGCGGGTGATGAGCCTGCGCGACGGGGCGAAAAAAATGTCCAAATCCGACACCTCGGATCAGAGCCGGATCAACCTGACTGACGATGTGGATACCATCGCCCTGAAAATCCGCCGCGCCAAAACCGACCCCGAACCTTTGCCGGAAACCGCCGAAGGACTGGCCGGGCGGACGGAGGCGGCAAACCTCGTGGGCATCTACGCCGCCATGACCGGGCAGAAAACCGCCGCCGTGCTGGCCGAATTCGCGGGCTCTGGCTTTGGCCCGTTCAAGGAAAAACTGGTGGAGGCGCTCATCGCGCATCTGGCGCCCATCAATGCCCGCGCGCAGGAGCTTCTGGCCGAACCCGCGCATCTCGACCAGATATTGCAGGCAGGCGCGCGGCGCGCCGCCGCCATCGCCAACCCGATCGTCGACGAGGCGGAACGGCTGGTCGGGTTTTTGGCCCGCGGATAAAACGCCCCCCGGTGGCAAAGCATCACCGGGGTTTTTGTTTCACACCCGCTCGAAAATCGCGGCGATGCCCTGACCGCCCCCGATGCACATGGTGACAAGCGCATAGCGGGTCTGGGTGCGCTGGAGTTCGTAAAGCGCCTTGATGGTGATGATGGCGCCCGAGGCGCCGACCGGATGTCCCAGGGCGACCGCGCCGCCGTTGGGGTTAACTTTTTCCGGCGGGAAGCCGAGGTCGCGGGCGACGGCGCAGGCCTGGGCGGCGAAGGCTTCGTTGGCCTCGATCACGTCGATGTCAGCGATGGTGAGCCCGGCTTTTTTCAGCGCGATCTGCGACGCGGGAATGGGGCCGAGGCCCATGACTCCGGGTTCCACCCCGGCATGGCCGTATGAGACCAGGCGGGCGAGCGGCTTGGCGTTGCGGCGCGCAACCTCGGCGCCGGAGGCCAGAACCACGGCGGCGGCGCCATCGTTCAGCGAGGAGGCATTGCCGGGGGTCACGGTGCCGCCCTTCTGGAAGGCGGGCTTCAAGCCGCCCAGGCTCTCCATGCTGGTCTCGATGCGCGGGTGCTCATCGGTCTCGAACAAGGTGACACCTTTGCGCGAGGCGAGTTCCACCGGCGTAATCTGGGATTTGAAGCGGCCGTCGGCGATGGCGAGCGCGGCGCGGCGGTGGGATTCCACGGCGAAGGCATCCTGCATCTCACGGGTGAGGCCATAGCGGGCGGCGACGGTCTCCGCGGTGATGCCCATGTGGCCGCCGCCAAAGGGGTCGTTGAGGGTGCCAACCACCATGTCGATGATCTGGCCATCGCCAAGGCGCGCGCCCCAGCGGCCGGAGGGCAGCAGATAACCGCCACGGCTCATGGACTCGGCGCCGCCCGCGACGGCCAGCGCGCAATCGCCCAGCATGATGCCCTGCGCGGCGGAGACGATGGCCTGCAGGCCCGAGCCGCAGAGACGGTTGACGTTCATGGCCGGGGTGCCAACCGGAACCCCCGCATCCAGCGAGGAGACGCGAGAGAGATAGGTGTCGCGCGGTTCGGTGTAGATGACCGTGCCCATCACCACGTTCTGGATTTCAGCCGCCTCGGCCCCCGATTGGGCGATCGCGGCGCGGATCGCGATTTCACCCAGCTTGGTTGGCGCAATGTCCTTCAGGCTTTTGCCGAAATCGCCGATGGCGGTGCGCTGGCCCGAGAGGATGAAAACGTCTTGCATTATGGTTTCCTTTTTTGGACGGTTGTTCAAGAAGAACTTAAGCAAAACCGCCAGGCCAGGCAAACCTGGGGAAAAGGCTAGATTTCCACCCCGCTCAGCTGCGCCGCATAGTGGCGCCAGCGGCCCGCGGCGTTCTGGTACAGCGGCTGGCGCACCTGCGCCCAGCTTGCGGTGCGCACCGCGCGCGCACTCCGGTGGAATTCCAGGCAGTTCGGCTCCCAGTCCAGGCCGAGGAAGCTGATGAGCCGCCGCGATTCAGCCTCCGGCGCCGCCAGCAGGGCTTCATAGGAGAGAGTCATATGGCGCAGCTTCAGCACGCTCTGCCAATGCTGCGTGAGGCGCTCGGTCTCGCGCAGGCGGAAGGCGCAGTCCTGCAGATCCGTATCGTAGGCCAGCGGCTGCGCGAAATGCTGGAAGAAGCAGGAGAGGATCGTGTCGCGCGGGTCGCGGGCGCAGAAAATGATGCGCGCCTGGGGAAACAGGGTGGAGATCAGGCCGAGCTGGAAGATATTGTCGGGCATTTTGTCGATGATCCGCGCGGCGGTTCCGGCCTTGGCCTGTTGCGCGCGCAGATAGGTCTCGGCCTCGGCGCGCAGGGCATCGGGCGTCCAGGCGGCAGAAGGCGCCCAGCCGATGCGCGCGGCGGCCGCGCCGATGCCAAAACACTCACCCGCACCGAAAACCTGGGAATGGCTGGCGGCGATCTGCTCGAACAGAGTGGACCCGGCGCGCGGCATGCCCACGATGAAGACCGGCGCTTCGGAGGGGCTGCCCGTCTCGCCCTGTGCCGCGAAAAACGCAGGGTTGAAGGTCGCGGATAATTTATCAACGTCCTGGCTAAACCGGGCGCGCGCAAAGCTGATGCCAGCCCGGGCCTGCTGGGCGCGCAACAAAGCGTTGGCGGCGGCGAAATGACCGAAAGCGGCGTCATACCGCCCGGCTTTGTCCTCCTGGCGGCCCAGGGTGAAGAGAATGTCCAGTTTTTCATCGGGCGGCAGCCACGCGCCGGCGGCGCAGGCCAGCAGAGCGGCGGTTTCGGCCTCGGTGGGGTTGTCCTGGCGGATGGCGGCCAGATGGCGCTGTGCCTCGCCCAGCCCCGGCCGCAAGGCGACGGCGCGTTTCAGCGCGGCTTCCGCTTCGGGCAGTTCACCCAGCATCGCCAGCGTCAGCCCCAAGTCTTTCCACGCCTCGGCCCAGTTGGGTTCGGTGGTAAGCGCCTGGCGGAAATTCCCGGCGGCTTCGCGCTCGCGCTCAACCCGGCGCAGCACAAGCCCCAGGCCATAATGCGCCCCGGCAAACCCGGGATTCAGAGCCAGGGTGTTCTGGTAGCAGGCAACCGCAGCATCAATCTGCCCCGCGAGGCGCAAAGCGTTGCCCAGGCTGTAATGCGCGAGAAAATTGCGCGGATGGCGTGCCGTCAGCTGGTTCAGCAGCGTCACCGCCTCGCGGGTCTGGCCCCGGTTCAGCATCAGCTCACCATGCAGGCGTGCGGCATCAAAATGCCCCGGCTCCTGGCGCAGCACCTGCAGATACACGGCTTCCGCCGCCGCCAGATTGCCTGCCTGATGCGCGCTCACCCCCTGCGCCAGCAGCGCCGCGTTATTGGGCGGGCTGGTTTTGGCGAGGCGGCGGCGCTCCTGCCTGTTCATGGTCTAGAACACATCCTTGGCGGCGCGCAGGCGGCCAAGGCTGGCGGCATCGGCGGCGCGCAGAAACGGGTTGCATTCGCGCTCGCTCGCCAGGGTGGCCGGAACGGTGGCCTGCCCGGCCTCACGCAGCGCGTTCACCGCCGCCGCGCGCGCGCGCAGCGCCGCATTGTCCGGGTCTACCGCCAGGGCGAATTTGGCGTTGGACTGCGTGTATTCATGGCCGCAGCAGACCAGCGTTTCCCCTGGCAGCGAGGCGAATTTTTGCAGCGAGGCGAACATGTCCTCCGCCGTACCCTCGAACAACCGGCCGCAGCCCAGGCTGAACAAGGTGTCGCCCGAGAGCAGGATGCCGCCATCGGCGATGTAATAAGCGATGTGGCCCAGCGTGTGGCCGGGCACGGCGATGACACGCAATTGCGCGGTGCCGAAATCGACAAGATCCCCCTCGCGCACCGCGATATCGAGCTTGGGCAACCGGTGCGAATCAGCCGCGTGGCCCACCACCACCGGATGATAGCGCGCCACCAGCGCCGGCACGCCGTCAATATGGTCGCCGTGATGATGCGTGAGGAAAATATAATCCAGCCGCCCGCCCGCCGCCTCCACCGCGGCAAGGGCCGGTTCGGCCGCCGCCGGGTCAACAATCGCCACCTTGCCGGTACCCGGCTCCCGCAGCAGCCAGACGTAATTATCCGTCAGCATGGGGATGCGCGTTGCCGTTACTGTCACCTGTGTCACTCCTTGGCGTTTGCGCGTATATATAGGACGAATGGCGACCGATACGCGAGATGCGGCCGGATTTTATGCCACCGCGCTGGGACAGATGACAGCCGCCCTGCTGCGGCGGAAGTTGCTCGCGCTGTGGCCGGACTGCACCGGGATGTCCGTGCTCGGGCTGGGCTACACCGGGCCCTACCTGCATTTATGGCGTGAGCAGGCGCGGCGCTGCATCGCCGTGTCCCCGCCGCAGCTGGGGCTGGCCCCGTGGCCTGCCGGGCGGGCCAACCTCGTATGCAGCGCGGAGGAGGACGCCCTGCCCTTCCCCGACCTGACCTTTGACCGGATCCTCCTGGTGCATGGGCTGGAGCAGGCCGGCAACGCGCGGCGCTGCCTGCGCGAGGTATGGCGGCTGCTGAAGGATGATGGGCAGCTGATTATCGTGGCGCCCAACCGGCGCGGGCTCTGGGCCTATGCGGAGACCACGCCCTTCGGCCATGGCCAGCCGTATTCCCAGGCGCAGATCACCCGGCTGCTACAAGGGTTGTTCTTCCGTGTCGAAACCGAGGAAACCTGCCTGTTCGCCCCGCCGCTGAACTGGGGCCCCGCGCTGCGGGCGTTTAATCTGTGTGAGCGCACGGGGCGTCTGCTGCCCCCTCAACTCGCCGGCTTAAATATAGTGGCGGCGAGCAAGGACCTGCACGGCCTCATCCCGGCGCGGCACCGGGCCGCGGGCCGCCGGGTGCTGGTGGATGCGGGCCGCTAGCGCGATCGTTTGAGGCTCGCTCAGGCGAGCGAACCGAAAGCGTGAATCGCCCGCGGAAACAGAGCGCGATCGCTTGAGGCTCGCTCAGGCGAGCGAACCGAAAGCGTGAATCGCCCGCGGAAACAGAGCGCGATCGCTTGAGGCTCGCTCAGGCGAGCGAACCGAAAGCGTGAATCGCCCGCGGGAAATAACCAGATCTTGATCACCCTTAAACCAATCAGGCTCTGGTTTGAGGGCCGGGCGGCGGTTTTATTGATCCAGGTCAACGACGAACCCGCCGCCCGACGCCACAAATAACCCCGGAAATTTTAGTGCACGCGCCCGCATTGTTCTGGAACATCCTCAACACGCCCAAACGGCACCAAAATAAACGACACGATCGCACCAGCGGTCAGGGAGCTATCATGAACACAGATGTCCTCATCGTAGGTGCTGGCCCCGCCGGGCTCGTCGCGGCCGCCGAACTCGCCCGTTACGGTATCAAGGTCCGGATCGTGGAAAAAACCACCCACGGCTCGGACGAGCCAAAAGCCCTGTTTTTGTGGAGCCGCACGCTGGAACTCCTCGATCGTTCCGGTTGCGGCGCCACACTCGCCGCCGCCGGCCACAAGGTGACCGCCGGCACCATCATCGCCGGCAGCAAACCCCTGGGCCGTGTTGATTTCTCGCAGGTGAACAGCCCGCACCCCTATGCGCTAGCCCAGCCGCAGGCGGAAACCGAACGCCTGTTGGAAGCCCATCTGGCCAGCTTCGGCGTCAAGGCCGAGCGCGGGAGCGAACTGCTCTCCTTCACCGAAACCGCCACCAATGTCAGCTCCCTGCTGCGCCATACCGGCGGCGCCGAAGAAATCGTCACAAGCCAATGGCTCATCGGCTGCGACGGCGCCAACAGCAAGGTCCGTGAGGCGCTGGGCGTGCCCTTCACCGGCCATGAACAAAAAAGCGGCTGGCTGCTGGCCGATGTCCGCCTC
>JAJZCG010000046.1 GCA_021846225.1 Pseudomonadota bacterium
CGCATGCTGGCTCTCCGACATCGGCAGCCACGAGCACCCCGAATACCGCGCTGAACAGGCGTTTTTGCGCGTATTGCGCCAGGCGGGCATCGGGCTGGACCATCACGCACGGGCGTTTCTCGCGCTCACCATGGCGCTGCGCTACGAGGCGCCGCCCGATGCCGCTTTCCTCGCGCCCGCGCGCAGCCTGCTGGACATGCACGCAGCCCGCCGCGCGGAGACCTTGGGCATTGCGCTGCGCCTGGCCTACACGCTCTCGGCCGGGACGCCGCAACTGCTGGCCGGAACCAGCCTCGCCATCGCGCATGACCGCTTGATTCTGGGCTTGACGGAGGCCTCCGGCGTGTTCGCGGGAGACGCGGTGCTGCGCCGGCTGGACCGGCTGGCGCAGATGCTGGGGGTTGAGGCGGAAACCGAGCGGAAATAAGCGCTCAGCCCTTCTCCTGGCCGACCTTGTGATAGGTCCGGCCGTGATAGATCAGGCCCGAGGCTGTGCCCCCCAGATGGATGGCCCGCACGGCGCAGAAGATGACGCTATGCGTGCCAACCTCCACAACCTGGCTGATCGTGCAGTCAAACGCGGCGGTCGCGCGCTCCAGCACCGGTGCGCCGGTGGCCAGGCGCAGCCATTGCGCGTGGGCGAAGCGTTCGGCCATCGCCATATTGCCCGCGCCGGCGAAGATGGGCGAAAGCTCCTGATGCTCGTGCGCGAGCACGTTCACGCATAAAAAGCCGGCGGCGAGAATCGCATCGTGCTGGCTGGCGGTTTTGTTCACGCAGACCAGCAGGGTCGGCGGGTCGTCGGTCACGCTGCACACCGCCGAGGCGGTGAACCCGGAGTCGCCCTCCGGCCCCGTGGTGGTGATGATATTCACCGCGGCGCCCAGGCGGGACATGGCTTCGCGGAAATTCTGGCGGCTGGCGCTGGTGTTTTCGGTCATATGGCAGGTTTAACCGGTTCCGGGTGGTTTGTGAAAGCCGCGCCCGCGCTGCACGGCCGATGGCCCGAAGCGCTCGCGCAGATGGTTGATGGCGTTTTGCCGGGCACGGCGGCGCGCGGCCCCGGCATCGGCCAGATCGCCCTGGTCGGCCAGCGCCCCGGCCACCAGAGGCGCCGCGCCGATGCCGATCAGGCGGAACGTGGTGCCGTCCGCCTCGCGCGCCAGCAGGCCGCGCGCGGCCTCGAAGATGGTCTCGGGCAATTGCGTCGGGTTTGCGAGCCGCTGGCTGCGGGTACGGTTGAGGAAACCGGCGGTTTTCAGCTTCAGCACAATCCCCGCCGCCGCCAGGGCCTCGCCGCGCAGGCGGCGGCCCAGCTTCTCGCACAGGTTCCACAGAGCGGCCTCCAGCGCGGGGCGCGCGCTCTGGTCCGTGGCGAATGTGGTCTCGGCGCTGATGGACTTGCTCTCGCGCGCAAGCCGCACCGGCCTTGAGTCCTCGCCGCGCGCGCGGGCCACCAGGGCGGGGCCGTCATCGCCCAGCTTCTGCACCGCCGTGCGCTCATCCAGCGCCGCCAGCTGCCCCACGCGTAAAATGCCCAGCGCCTGCAACCGGCGCACCTGCACGGGGCCGACGCCGGGCAGCAGCCCCACCGGCTCGGGCGCCAGCACCGCCGCCGCCTCCGCGCCAAATACAGTGAAACCACGCGGCTTGCCCCGCTCCGCCGCCAGCTTGGCCAGCAGCCGGTTGCGCGCGAGGCCGATGGAAACGGTGATCCCAACCTGCGCCTCCACCTGCCGGGCAAAGCGGTTGAGCACCACCGCCGGCGGCGCATGGTGCAGCGCCTGGGTTCCGGCCAGATCCAGCGCCGCCTCGTCCACCGAGAGCATTTGCACCAGCGGCGTCAGCGCCTCCATCAACCGCCGCACCTGCGCCGAGGCCGCCGCATATTTTTTCATGTCAGGCGCGATCACCACGGCCTTTGGGCAGAGTTCGCGCGCCTTGAACATCGGCATCGCGCTGCGCACCCCATATAGCCGCGCCACGTAGCAGCAGGTGCTCACCACACCGCGCGCGCCGCCGCCCACGATCACCGGCAGGTCGCGCAGCTCCGGCCGGTCGCGCTTCTCCACGCTGGCGAAAAACGCATCGCAATCGATATGCGCGATCGCCAGCCCGAACAGCTCATCGTGCCGCGCCACCCGCGCGCCGCCGCACGCCTCGCATACCGCCCCGGACACCTGTGCATCGCAGTCGCGGCAAATGGCGGGCATTTATCCGGGCCAGAGCCAGGCCGCGCCGCGCACGCCCGAGGAGTCGCCATGCAGGTTGCGGACGATGTGGGGGGTGCAGGTGTCGGAGAAGATATAGGGCTGCATCAGGGCCGGGAGGGTGGCGGCGAGGCCGGGCAGGTTGGAGAGGCCGCCGCCGAGCACGATGGTATCGGGGTCCAGTATGTTGGTGATGGCTGCCAGCCCGCGCGCGAGGCGGTTGGCATGCAGGGCCAGCGCGGCGGCGGCTTGTGCATCGCCGCTGGCGGCGCGGGCTGGCAGCTGGCTGGCGTCACGCGCGCCGGGGCCGTCGCATTCCATGGCCAGGGCGGGGCCGGAGATATAGGTTTCCAGGCAGCCGGCGCGGCCGCACCAGCAGGGGCGCATCGGCATTTCCTCCATGCGCGGCCAGGGCAGGGAGATGTGCCCCCATTCGCCGGCGAGGCGGTGGCGGCCATCCAGAATCTGCCCGTTCACCACGATGCCGCCGCCGCAGCCGGTTCCCAGAATCACGCCGAAGACGACCCGCGCCCCGGCTGCCGCGCCGTCCGTTGCTTCCGAGAGGGCAAAGCAGTTGGCGTCGTTGGCGACGCGGATTTCACGCCCGAGCAGGGAGCCGAGGTCTTGCTCGAAAGGGTGGCCGTTCAGCGCGTTGGAGTTGGCGTTTTTCACCAGCCCGGTGGCGGGGCTGATGCTGCCGGGGATGCCGACGCCCACGCTGGCGCTGGCGCCAAGCTCTGCCTCGGCCTCGCGCACGAGGCTGGCGATGGTGCCCAGCGCCTGGGCATAGCCCGCCGGGGTGGCGGTGCGGCGGCGCAAAATTGCGCTGCCCCCAGGCCCGAGGACCAGGATTTCGGTTTTTGTGCCGCCGAGGTCGACGCCGATGCGATAGTTCATGGCCTCTATGTCGGATGATTCCCGGTCTTGCTCAAGACCGTCCGGGCGCGCATTCTCAAAACTATGAGGGAGCGTGTGATCGATGCGCAGTTTCAAAAGTCGCCATTGCCGGTGCTGCGCGCCGCGCGGGTGCTGCGCGGCATGGCGGCGGGCGAGAAGCTGAGGATTTTGGCGACTGACCCCCTGGCGGTGGCCGATTTCAGGGATTTCTGCAAAGTCACCGGCCACGCGCTGGTCGCCGCCAGCGAGAGCGGCGGGGTGTTCAGTTTTTCAGTTAAGGTGAGGGCCGCGGTGCCGTGAGTGTTGCGTTGTTCACGCATCCGGCGGCATTGGCGCATGATACCGGGCAGGACCATCCCGAGTGTGCCGAGCGGCTGCGCGCGGTGCTGCGCGCGCTGGAGGTGCCAGCGTTTGCTCCGCTGCTGCGTGAGCTCGCGCCGAAAGCCCCCGTTGGGGCATTACAGCCCGCGCATGAGGCGGCATATGTCGCGGCCATGCTGGCCCTGCCCACGGACCACACCACTTCCATCGACGGTGATACGGTGTTTGGTCCCGGCACGCTGGAAGCCGCCTTGCGCGCGGCGGGCGGCGCCATGGCGGCGGTGGATGCGGTGATGGAAGGCTGGGCCAATGCCGCCTTCGTGGCGATGCGCCCGCCCGGCCATCACGCCGAGCGGGACCGCGCCATGGGGTTCTGCTTTTTCAACAATGCGGCGGTGGCGGCGTATCATGCCCGCGCGCGCTGGGGGCTTAAGCGCATCGCGGTGGTGGATTTCGATGTGCACCACGGCAACGGCACGCAGGATATTTTCGGCCCCGATCCTGAGTTGTTCTACGGCTCCTCGCACCAGCACCCCTGTTTCCCCGGCACCGGCATGGTGCGTGAGCAGGGGGTGGCGGGCAATGTGATGAATGTGCCCCTTGCGCCCGGCTCCGGCGGGCTTGAGTTCCGCGCCGCCTGGGAGGGCGGCATCATTCCGGCCGTGGCCGCCTTCCGCCCGGAGCTGCTCATCATCTCGGCGGGGTTTGATGCCCATGTGGCCGACCCGCTGGCGCAGCTGCGGTTGCGCGAGGCTGATTTTGCCTGGGTGACGCGGGCGTTGATGGAACTCTCCGACACGCATTGCCCTGGCCGTGTTATCTCATTGCTGGAAGGCGGCTACGACCTCGCCGCCCTGGCCGCCAGCGCCGCCGCCCATGTGCGCGCGCTGATGCGGTTGTGAATTTTCAAGTGAACCTGTAGGCAGCAAAACCATGACGGCAAAAAACGATATTTCGGTAATGTCCTTCGAGGATGCGCTGGCGGCCCTGGAGGCCATTGTCCGCGGTCTGGAGTCCGGCCAGCAAAAGCTGGAGGACGCGATCACCGCCTATGAGCGCGGGGCGGCGCTGAAAAAACACTGTGAAGCCAAACTGGCGGAGGCCGAGGCCCGCGTGCAGGCAATCGTCGCCCGCGCCGATGGCACTCTTGCCCTTAAATCCGAGGATTGAGCGATGGCGTCTGATATTGTGCGCAACCCGAACGCCCTGGCCGAGGCCCTGGCCGAAACCTCCCGCGTCGTGGAAGCCCAGCTCGACGCCCTGCTGCCGGTGCCGGAGGGTGCGGAGGCGCGCGTCGTCGAGGCGATGCGCTATGCGGTGCTGAACGGCGGCAAGCGGATGCGCGCGTTTCTGGTGATGGAGACCGCGCAGCTCTTCACGGTGAACCGCACCTGCGCGGCGCGCGTGGCGGCGGCGGTGGAAATGCTGCATGCCTATTCGCTGGTGCATGACGATCTGCCGGCGATGGATGATGACGATCTGCGCCGGGGCATGCCCAGCTGCCACAAGAAATTTGACGAAGCCACCGCCATCCTGGCTGGCGATGCGTTGCAGACTCGCGCCTTCGAGGTGCTGGCCGAGGAAGACACCCATGCCGACGCCGAGGCCCGCTGCGAGCTGGTGCTGGCGCTGGCCCATGCCTCGGGCGCGCGCGGCATGGTCGGCGGGCAGATGATCGACATGGCGAGCGAGGGTAAAAAACTCTCAGGGCCGGAGATCACCCGCTTGCAGGCCCTCAAAACCGGGCGGCTGATCCAGTTTAGCGCTGAGGCCGGTGCGATTCTGGGCCGCGCCCCGCAAGCTCAGCGCCATTTCATCGCCGCCTATGGCCGCGACCTGGGTGCCGCCTTCCAGATATATGACGATGTGCTGGACGAAACCGCCTCCGCCGAGGAGCTGGGCAAAACCGCAGGCAAGGATGCGGCGCAAGGCAAGGCCACCATGGTCTCCGTGCTGGGGCTTGAACAGGCCAAGGCGCATGCCGAGCTGCTGGCCGAGCAGGCGGCGGGGTATCTGGAGAGTTTTGGCGAGCGTGCCGCGCTGTTGCAGGCGCTGGCCAAGTTTACGGTAACACGCAAGAGCTAGCGCCGGGGCAGGGGCCGCTCATGGCCAGGCAGCGCGCGGATCTTATGCTCGTCGCCACCGGGCTGGTGGAGTCGCGCGCCAAGGCGCAGGCGCTCATCATGGCCGGGCTGGTATACGCTGGCACCGCGCGGGTGCAAAAAGCCGGTGACCTGTTGCCAGAGGATGCCGCCCTTTCCGTCAAAGGCCAGGACCACCCGTGGGTCTCGCGCGGCGGGGTGAAGCTGGCGCATGGGCTCAGCCATTTCGGGTTCGACCCTGCGGGCCGGATATGCCTGGACGTTGGCGCCTCCACCGGCGGCTTTACCGATGTATTGCTCACCCATGGCGCCCAACATGTCTATGCCGTGGATGTCGGCCACGGCCAGTTGGCGTGGAAACTCCGCTCCGACCCGCGTGTCACCGTGCTGGAGAAAACCAACGCCCGCCATCTCACCGCGCAGATCATCCCCGCGCCCATCGGCGCGCTGGTTTGCGATGCCAGTTTCATCGGGCTGCAGATTGTGCTGCCCGCGGGCTTGGCCCTGTGCGCGCCGGGGGCGTTCGCGGTGGCGCTGATCAAGCCGCAGTTCGAGGCGGGGCCCGAGCATGTCGGCAAGGGCGGGGTTGTGCGAGACCCGGAGATTCACGCCGCGGTATGCGCGAAAATCCGGCTCTGGTGGGAGTCGCTCCCCGGCTGGCGGGTGCTGGGCGTGGAGAAAAGCCCAATCACCGGGCCGGAGGGGAATATTGAATTCCTCATCGGCGCGGTGAAGGAGGGGTAGGCTCAGGCGTGCAGTTTCACCCAGCTGGTGAATTTATCCATCCACCCCTGCAAAAACGCCTGGCTGCCCGGCCCGATATTCCCGGCATCATCAAAGAGCCCATCCTTAGCCTGGACGAACACTTCCGGCCCGCCCAGCGTCGGCATATCGAGATAGGCCAGCACATTGCGCAGATGCTGCTGCGCCAGCGCGGTGCCGATGGCGCCGACCGACACGCCAAGCACGGCCGCCGGTTTTCCCGCCCAGGCGCTCTGGCCGTAGGGGCGCGAGGCATTGTCGATGGCGTTTTTGAGCACGCCGGGGATCGAGCGGTTGTATTCCGCCGTGACGAACAAAACCCCGGCGGCGCCCGCGATCTCCGCCTTCAGCCGCTTCACGCTGGCGGCCTGATTGGCGTCGTCATCCTGGTTGTAGAGCGGCAGATCATCAATCCGTACCGGGTTGAAGGAGAAATCCGCCGGCGCCATCCGGGCGATGCCGGTGGCAAGTTTGCGGTTGAACGAATCCTGGCGGAGACTGCCGACGATCACAGCGATATTATGTTGGCTCATAATGCACTCCTGGAATGACTGGAAACCTTGTTATGCGCGTGAAGGCTAGCACCGATTCGCAGCACCTGTCATCGCATCTTTGAAGGCAGCTTCAGCACCTCGCCATCCACGGCGAATTTGCCGTAACCCTGGTGGTGGATGGTCCGGCGATCTGTTTGCGTGGGGTCAACCCAGGCCTTCACCACCTCCAGAATGAACATGTTATACTTATTCACGAGTTTGGTATCGGTCACGCGGCATTCCAGATTGGCGAGGCATTGCGCGATCAGCGGTGCCTCCACCTGCGCGGCGGGCGCGGGCGTGAGGCCGAAGCTGGTGAATTTATCAGTGTCCCGGCCGCAGCAATTGCCGATTTTCACCACCTGCGGGGCCATGGCCACGCCGGGAATGGCGATTACGCATTGTTTGGTTGCCCGCAGCGCCGCGAAGCTGTGGTTGGCGCTGCTCACCACGCAGGAGATGAGCGGCGGCTCGAACTCCAGCATCATATGCCACGACATCGTCATGACATTGGCAATCCCTTTGCGCGCGGTTGTCAGCAGCACCACCGGCCCCGGTTCGATCAGCTGGTAGACTTTCGGCAGGGATAAATTTTTCAAGGCGGCAACTCCTTGAGCCTCAAATATTAACCCGTGAGATGACGTCCGTTCACGGCTGGGTTATGCTGCGGTAATGAGCAGAAGATTCGATACGGTGTCAATCTGGAGTGGGCGCCCGCGGTTGTACGCCGGGTTGCTGGGGCTGGCGGCGGCTGCGGTGTTGCCAGGCTGTACCCTGCCGCCCGGGGCATTGGCGCAAATGGACGGCTCTGCATCCACCCAGGCTTTGCAGCAGGCAGAACAGCAAGGCTACACCAAGGGCTTTGCCGCGGGTGAACTGGCGCAGGCGTTGCGTGATAAAGCGCGCGAAATGGCGGAGGCGCCAAACCAGGCGCCGCCTGTGCCGCCCGCGCCGCCCGTGCCGCTTGTGCCGCCCGTGGCAACGCGCCCCGCAATTCCCGCTGTGCCGGATACGTCATTGTCAGCGGGCACAAACTACAATTCCAGCGGCCCGGCCAAGCCTCTGAGAGGCCCGGCCGAACCGTTTTAGGACGATGCTCGCTTTCGGCTCGCTCAGGCGAGCGAAGCTCAAACGATCGCGCTAAGCGCCGTAACCGATCATGCCCTTGATCTCGAGCATGTCATTCAGGCCGAAGTCGACATATTCACGGCCGTTGCCTGATTGCTTGTAGCCGCCGAAGGGGGCGAACAAATCCCATTCGGGGTAGTTGATGTACACGCTGCCCGCCCGCATCTCGCGCGCCACCGCGCGGGCCTTTTCCAGGTCTTTGCTCTGCACATAGGCGGCCAGGCCATAAACCGTGTCGTTGGCGATCTCGATCGCCTCGTCCAGCGTGTCATACGGCAGGATAGAGAGCACGGGGCCAAAAATCTCCTCGCGCGCGATGGTCATGTTGCGCGTGACATTGCCGAACACGGTGGGTTTGACGAAATAGCCGCCGCTCAGGCCATCGGGGCGGCCCAGCCCGCCTGTTGCCAGCGTGGCGCCCTCGTCGATGCCGGTCTTGATCAGGCGCTGTACCTTGTCGAACTGAACCTGGCTGACCAGCGGCCCCAGCACCGTGCTGTTGCCAAAAGCTGGGCCCACCGTTTGCTTGGAGGCTTCATCGGCGGCGATGGCCATTGCCTCATCGTGCATCATGCGCGGCACCAGCATGCGCGTTGCCGCATCGCAGGACTGGCCGCTGTTGACGAAGCATGCGCCGATGCCCTGGCGCACGGCGGCCTCCAGATCCACATCCGGCAGCAGGATGTTGGCGGATTTGCCGCCCAGCTCCTGCGCCACGCGCTTCACCGTATCAGCCGCGGCCTTGGCGACCAGAATCCCCGCGCGGGTGGAGCCGGTGAAGGACATCATATCCACATCCGGATGTTCGGCGAGCTTCTGGCCGACGGAGGGCCCATCGCCGTTGACCATGTTGAACACGCCTTTTGGCACCCCGGCCTCATGCATGATCTCGGCGAAGATGATCGCGTTGACCGGCGCGATTTCGCTGGGTTTGAGCACCATGGTGTTGCCGGCCGCAAGCGCGGGGGCCACCTTTGAGACAATCTGGTTCAGCGGCCAGTTCCAGGGGGTGATGAGCCCGATAACACCGAGGGCTTCCTTCACCACCAGCGTGGTGCCGCGCTTCTCGCTCCACTCGAAATGCGGCAGCGCCTTGATCAGCGCGGCAAAATGCGCCTGCCCGGCGACGACCTGCGCGTCACGCGCAAAGCCGATGGGCGCGCCCATTTCATGCGCGCAGGCATCCGCGATCTCACCCATCCGGCGCTCGTAAATCGCCAGGCAGGTTTTCAGCAGTTCCAGCCGCTCCTTCGGCGTGGTGTGCGAGAACGAGTGGAAAGCCGCCCGCGCCGCCGCCACGGCCTTGTTCACATCGGCAACGCTGCCGCCGGAAATCTCGGTATAGGGCTGCCCGGTTGAAGGGTCGATGACGGTGATGCGGTTGGGCACCACCGGGTCGACCCAGGCGCCATCGATATAGAACTTCAGATTATTGGACATTTGCTCTCCTGTGCAGCTGCGGTGTGTTAAGCATGGCCGGTGAAACCGCTCAGGAGTTTAGCAGATGCGGCGCACGGGTGCTTGTCTTTGCAGCGCAATCGCCTGCGAATTTTGCGCGAGGACGGCAAAAGCCGCGGCCTTGCGGCTTGCAGGGCGGCGGCTTTTGCGTTGAGCGGGCCGGGCTAAGGACGGAGGGGCCGGTCTGCCGCTCAGGCCGCGGCGCGGATGGCGGCGGCCTTCACATCTTCGTCGACCAGATCGGCAAACGTCGCGAAATTATCGACGAAGCGCTGCACCAGACCTTTGGCCGCGGCGTCATAAGCCGCGGGGTCAGCCCAGGCGGCGCGCGGGTCGAGCACTTCATCGGGCACGTTGTTCACATGCACGGGGATTTGCAGCCCAAAGAACGGATCGGTGCGGTATTCCACATTGTCCAGCTCGCCCGCCAGGGCGGCGCGCAGCAGGGCGCGGGTGTGGGTGATGGACATGCGCTTGCCCACGCCATAGGCCCCGCCGGTCCAGCCGGTGTTCACCAGCCAGCAGGAGGCGCCGGTTTTGGCGATGAACGCCTGCAGCAGCTTGCCATAAACCTGCGGGTGGCGCGGCAGGAAGGGCGAGCCGAAACAGGTGGAGAAGGTTGCCTGCGGCTCGGAGCCGAGGCCTTTTTCCGTCCCGGCAACCCGCGCGGTGTAGCCGGAAAGGAAGTGGTACATTGCCTGCGCCGGGTTGAGCCGGGAGATCGGCGGCAGCACGCCGAAGGCATCGGCGGTGAGCATGATGACGTTTTTGGGCGTTCCGCCGCGGCCGGAGAGTTCCACGTTAGGGATGAATTCCACCGGGTAGCAGGCGCGGGTGTTCTCGGTATAGGTTTGGTCGCTCAGGTCCAGGCGGCCCTGCGGGTCGGCCACGACATTTTCCAGCACGGTGCCAAAACGGTGCGTGGCGGCCCAGATTTCCGGCTCGTTCTTCTGGCTGAGGTCGATGACCTTCGCGTAGCAACCCCCCTCGAAGTTGAACACGCCTTCCGGCCCCCAGCCATGCTCGTCATCGCCGATCAGGCGGCGGGTGGGGTCGGAGGAGAGGGTGGTTTTGCCGGTGCCCGAAAGGCCGAAGAACAACGCCGAATCGTTCTGCGGGCCGATATTGGCGGAGCAGTGCATCGGCAGCACGCCGCGCTCCGGCAGGATCCAGTTCATCACGGTGAAGATTGATTTCTTGATCTCGCCCGCATACTGCGTGCCGGCGATGACGATCATCTTTTCCGCGAAGGAGAGCACGACGGCGGAGGAGGATTTCACCCCATCGATGGCGGGGTCCGCCTCGAAATCCGGCGCGTGCAGAATCACATAATCCGGCACGAATCCGGCGAGGTCTTCCGCCGGCGGGCGGATGAACATGTTGCGCGCGAACATCGCGTGCCAGGCGCCTGTTGTAACCAGGCGGATGCTGATGCGGTTGGCCGGATCGGCCCCTGCGTAGACGTCCTGCGTGAAGAGTTCGCGGCCCTGCAGATACGCCTGCACACGGCCTTTCAGCATGGCGAAGCTGCTCTCCGCCAGCCGCTGGTTGATCTTGCCCCACCACACATTCGCGTTGGTGGAGGGTTCGTCGACTACAAATTTATCCCCGGCCGAGCGGCCGGTATGCACGCCGGTACGTACGATCAGCGCGCCATCGGCCGAGAGGCGGCCTTCGTTTTTGCGCAGGGAATGCGCCACGAGGGCCGGGGCGGTCAGGTTGGCGTGCAGTGCGGCGGCGACGCGGACACCTGTGCCGGCGAGGGGAACGGCATCATGGAGATTGGCGAGATCGGTCATGTGGGTCACGGTTAAATCGTTCCTCTCTGGCTGCAATCTGTTTCTTCATAAGCAGCGTAACACCTTGTATCAACCGGAAAACTTCTCAAAAATGCGATTAATTTCATGCTGCAATGCAGCGAGCCGCAACCGGGACGCCGCGGCAAATCCGCCGACATAATGCGCGTCGTTCACCTCCAGGCGCCATAGGTTGAAATCCGCGAACCCGGCATATTGGGCGGCATATGGGTGTATCCGCAGGAAGTGTTCGCGCGCGGTGGCGCAGGCGGTGGAATCTGTGATGATCCGCGCCGTGCCGCTGAGCAGCAGCCGCGGGGCCGTCTGCGGGTTTTCATCCATGGGGGCGCCGGTGATCAGCAGGGCGCAGGCCGGGTTGGCGCGCAGGTTTCTGGTGTGGGCCGCAAGGTCTGAGAGCAGCAGGATGGGCGCGCCGTCCGCCGCTGGCGCCGGGGTGACGAGGGCGGCATGAGGCAGGCCGGCCGGGGTTGTGGTGGCCAGAGTGCCCGCCCGCGCGGTTGCGAGCAGGCCCGCGGCCTCCTGGTAAAAATTCCGCTCTTGATTTGCTGCCATAATCCGGTCACTCCCACGATGCACTTGACACTTATGTCCGCAAATATGAGTCCCAGTAGATGAAACACACAATTGCCCTGGTCGATGACGACCGCAACATCCTTACCTCCGTCTCGATGACGCTGGAACAGGAGGGGTTCGACGTGCGGACCTTCACGGACGGTGAGTCGGCATTGCAGGCCCTTTTGGCCAAACCGGCCGACCTTGCGGTGCTGGACATTAAAATGCCGCGTATGGATGGCATGGAGCTGCTGCAAAAACTGCGTGCACGTTCGGCCATGCCGGTGATCTTCCTCACCAGCAAGGACGATGAGCTGGACGAGTTGATGGGCCTGCGCCTGGGCGCTGATGACTACATCACCAAGCCGTTCAGCCAGCGGCTGCTGCTGGAGCGCATCCGCGCCCTGCTGCGCCGCAATGAGGCGTCCAAGGCCGAGGGGTCGGGCGCTGCCCCCGCGAGCGTTTTAACCAGGGGCAACCTCACGCTGGACGAGACCAAGCACCAGTGCCTCTGGAAGGGCAAGGACATCCAGCTCACCGTCACCGAGTTTCTGCTGGTGAAGGCTCTGGCCCAGCGCCCCGGCATGGTGAAGTCGCGCGACCAGCTGATTGACGCGGCCTATGGCGAGAATGTGTATGTGGATGATCGCACCATCGACAGCCATGTGAAGCGTCTGCGCAAAAAATTCCGCAACGAGGATGGCGAGTTCGATCAGATCGAGACGCTCTACGGGATCGGCTACCGCTACAAGGAAGCGTAAGTTTGCATATTACCGCCCCGGCCGCCCCATGACGCATAAAAAACCCCGCCTTTCGCGGCTTCTGCGCGATATCCTGCTGGTCAACCTGCTCCCCGTGGCGTTGATATTCGCGGCGCTGTTCTATCTGGACCAGTACCAGCAGGGGCTGCTCAGCGCCGAGGTCGCCGCCTTGCGTGAGCAGGCGCGGATTTACGCCAGCGCCGTGGCGCAAACCGCCGTGCAGGAAAACACCAGCGGCGCCACCATCAATCCGGATCTGGCGCAGCCGCTGCTCTATCAGCTGACCGAGCCTTCCCCCAACGCGCAGGCGCTGATCTATGGGCCGGATGGCGAGTTGATCGCCAATTCGCGTGTGCATCCCGGCCCTGGCGGGGCGATTGTCACCGAACCGCTTGCCGCGCCGCCGCCGCAGGGGTTTTTCCCGCGTGCGATCAGCTTCATTTACGATCATTTGCTGGGTTCCGTGGCGGGGCAGGTTGATGAAACCGGGCTGGTAGGCTCCGGCGCCGGGGAAAACCCGGCCACCTTGGGCTGGCAGCCCGACGCGCGCCAGGCTCTGCAGCTCACCAGCGCCGGCCCGAATCAGGAGGCGCCGCCGTTCGTGCGGCGCGACAAGCAGGGGCAGTTGCTCATTACGGTCGCCGAGCCGATCCAGCGCAGCCAGCAGAGCGTGGGCACGGTGTTGCTGACGCGCGAGGCCGACGAGGTGGACAGTGCCGTGCTGGCGGTGCGGATCTCCATTCTCGGCCTGTTTGCCCTGGCGCTGGGGCTTACCGTCATCGTCTCGTTCTATCTGGCTCGTACCATCGCCAGCCCGATCCTGCGGCTGGCCGGGGCGGCGGCGCTGATGCGAGAAGGCCGCGCGCGCACCCAGGCGCTGCCCGAGAGCATTACCGAGCGCAATGACGAGATCGGCACCCTGGCCCGCGCGCTGGACGGCTCTGCCAAGGCGCTGTGGGCGCGGATGGACGCGATCGAGCAATTCGCCGCCGATGTCAGCCATGAGATCAAAAATCCGCTGTCTTCCATCCGTTCGGCCATTGAGACCCTGAGCCGCGTCGAGGACCCCACCCGCGCCGCGCGGCTGCTCGCCATCATCACCCAGGACGTCGCCCGGCTGGACCGGCTGATCACCGACATCTCGGACTCCTCGCGTCTGGATTCAGAGCTTTCGCGCAGCAAGATGGACATTGTCGACATGGCGCGCATTCTCGCCACGCTGGCCGAGATCCACGACGCCACCCGCAAGGAAGGCGGCCCCTATGTGGTGGTGGACGCCCCGGCGGTGGGGCTTTTCGTGCGCGGGGCGGAAAACCGGCTGGTCCAGGTGCTGCGCAACCTGATCGGCAATGCCATTTCCTTCAGCCCGCCCAATGGTAAAATCTGGCTGCGCGGGCGCGAGACCGGCGGCATGGTGGAGCTGGCGGTGGAGGATGAAGGCCCCGGCATTCCCGATGCGAAGCTGGACGGTATTTTCGACCGGTTTTATTCCGAGCGGCCGCAGAGCGAGCAGTTCGGCAGCCACTCCGGCCTTGGCCTCTCCATTTCCCGCCAGATTGTCGAGGCGCATCTGGGCCGCATCTCGGCCGAGAACCGCCGCAACGAGGAAGGTGCCATCATCGGCGCGCGCTTCGTGATCAGACTGCCAAAAGCCGAAGGGTGAGCAAATGGTAACCGTGATCGACCATCCTCTGGTGCAGCATAAGCTGACCTTGCTGCGCCGCAAGGAGACCACCACCGGCGAGTTCCGCCGTCTCTGCCGGGAAATCGCGTTGCTGCTCGGCTATGAGGTGCTGCGCGACCTGCCGTTGGAGCCCATCACCATCGAGACGCCGCTGGAGCGGATGCAGGCGGTGCAGGTCTCGGGCAAAAAACTCTGCTTCATCTCGGTGCTGCGGGCCGGGGAGGGGATTCTGGACGGTATTCTGGATCTGGTGCCCTCCGCGCGGATTGGCCATGTTGGGCTCTACCGCGACCCGGTGACCCATGAGCCTGTAAAATATTATTTTAAGGTGCCCGATGGCATGGCCGAGCGCCTGTGCATCGTGGTCGACCCGATGCTCGCCACCGGCCACTCCGCCGCCGCCGCCGTGACGATGTTGAAGGAGGCCGGCGCAAGGCGGATCAAATTCGTCTGCCTGCTCGCCGCCCCCGAGGGGCTGGCGTGGTTCGAGGCCGCGCATCCGGACGTGCCGGTGTTTGCCGCCGCGGTGGACCGTGAGCTGGACGGCCACGCCTACATCCACCCCGGCCTGGGCGACGCCGGGGACCGGCTTTTCGGCACGAAATAGGCGGCCAGGAGGCGACGCCCCCTGGCCTTTATGGCTCAACCCGCGCGGTTATCCACCAGGTCATTCACCACGCCCGGGTCAGCCAGGGTGGAGGTATCGCCCAGGCTGTCGGTCTCGTTGGCGGCGATCTTACGCAGAATCCGGCGCATGATTTTGCCGGAGCGGGTTTTCGGCAGGCCCGGCGCCCATTGGATCACATCCGGTGCCGCAATCGGCCCGATCTCCTTGCGCACCCAGGCCACCAGCTCCTTGCGCAGCGCCTCGGTGGGCTCCGCATCGGCCACCAGGGTTACATAGGCATAGATGCCCTGGCCCTTGATCTCGTGCGGGAAGCCGACCACGGCCGCTTCCGCGACCTTGGGGTGCAGCACGAGCGCGGATTCCACTTCCGCGGTGCCCATGCGGTGGCCGGAGACGTTGATGACGTCATCCACCCGCCCGGTGATCCAGAAATACCCGTCGGCATCGCGGCGCGCGCCGTCACCCGTGAAGTACAGGCCCTTGAAGGTGGAGAAATAGGTCTGCACGAAGCGGGCATGGTCGCCGTAGAGCGAGCGCATCTGCCCCGGCCAGGAATCGGCGATGCAGAGGTTGCCCTCGGTGGCGCCGTGCAGGCGCTGGCCTTCGCCGTCCACCAGAATGGGAAACACGCCCGGCAGCGGCAGCGTCGCCGAGCCCGGCTTCTGCGCGATGGCGCCCGGCAACGGCGAGATGAGAATGCCGCCGGTCTCCGTCTGCCACCAGGTATCCACGATCGGGCAGCGGTTCTCGCCGACCACCCGGTAATACCAGTTCCACGCCTCGGGGTTGATGGGCTCGCCCACCGAGCCCAGAATCCGCAACGATTTGCGCGAGGTTTTGTGCACCGGGCCTTCGCCGTCGCGCATCAAGGCGCGGATGGCGGTCGGCGCGGTGTAGAAGATATTCACCTGATGCTTGTCGATGACCTGCCAGAAGCGCGAGGTGTCCGGGTAGTTGGGGATGCCCTCGAACATCAGCGTGGTGGCGCCATTGGCCAGCGGCCCGTACACGATATAGGTATGCCCGGTCACCCAGCCGACGTCAGCCGTGCACCAGTAAACCTCGCCGGGGTGGTAATCGAACACATATTGATGCGTGAAGCTCGCCCACACCATATAGCCGCCGGTGGTGTGCAGCACGCCCTTGGGCTTGCCGGTGGAGCCGGAGGTGTAGAGGATGAACAGCGGGTCTTCGGCGTTCATCTCAGCCGGGGTGTGGGTGGGCGAGGCGGCGGCGGTCACATCCTCGTACCACACATCGCGCCCGGCCTGCATCGCCACATCGCCGCCGGTGGCCTTCACCACGATCACGTTTTTCACCGACGGGCAGGATTTCAGCGCCTCGTCCGCGTTCAGCTTCAACGCCACCTTGCGCCCGCCGCGGCGGCCTTCATCGGCGGTGATGAGCGCGACCGAATTGCAATCCTGAATCCGGTTGGCCAGAGAATCGGGCGAGAAGCCGCCGAACACCACGGAGTGAATCGCGCCGATCCGCGCGCAGGCGAGCAGCGCCACCGCCGCTTCCACGATCATCGGCAGGTAGATGGTGACGACATCGCCTTTTTTCACGCCCTGGGCGCTCAGCGCGTTGGCCAGGCGGCAGACCTGCTCGTGCAGCGCCCGGTAGGTCACCTTTTTGGAATCATTCGGGTCATCGCCTTCCCAGATGATCGCGATCTGATCGCCGCGTTCGGCCAGATGCCGGTCCAGGCAATTGGCGGCGGCGTTCAGCGTGCCGTCCTCGAACCACTTAATCGAGACATCCCCGGTGAAGGAGGTATTTTTGATCTTGGTGGGGGTCTTCATCCAGTCAATGCGCCGGGACTCCTCCGCCCAGAATTCATCCGGTGCCGAGGCCGCGCGCGCGGTCATCTCATCATAACGGGCCCGTGGCATCAGGGCCGCGGCTGCAATCTCTGGTTTTACCGGTACAATATCCGCATCAGACATATTCGACCCTCCATATTTTTTATAAGCTTGACTGCTTATGCCAAGAATCGCGCGGCTTCGGAAGCCTGTCCCAAATTTTAGCACATTGCGAACCGTGGCCGCCGGAAATATCAGGTTTCAGGGAGGGGCGTACCGGTGGGGATGGATTAGGAAGTCGTTGACAATACCAAAGGTTTCTGCGCGAGATTTGGGGGCAATCGACTTTGGCTTGACTTGGGAACGCGCTCCCGGCGACCGGACGCATACAAGATTAACCAGAACCCGGTTGTCCCTCAATCCGCGCGGCAGGCGCGCGGCGGGCCAATGTTAAGGAGCGACGACGAGTAATGGCTACCGGCACTGTTAAGTGGTTCAACACCACCAAAGGATATGGTTTTATTGTTCCCCAGGACGGCGGCAAGGACGTGTTCGTCCACATTACCGCTGTGCAGTCCGCAGGTCTGCGCGGCTTGAACGAGGGCCAGAAGGTCACGTTCGACATCGCGATGGAACGCGGCAAGGCAGCCGCGATCAATCTTAAAGCGGTCTGAGCCGCAGCGCCGGCGTGATGCTGGTTGAACTGGTTTCGCGCAGGCTAAACGGGGTCCTCGGGCCCCGTTATTTTTATTGCGCGGGTAAAAAACACCGCTACCCTGGCATATGATTCAGGGTATGCTTGGCAGACGGGCTGCAGGCTGGGCGGAGCCGTTGCTAAGCGATGACTCTTCCACAATACCGGGTCTCCACGGCGGCATCATGAGGGGGAAGGCATGGAAGGTTTGAACACGCCGCGGCCTGCGCCGGTCTTGGAGCTGGCGGGTGAGCCGGGCTTTGCCATATTCGACGATGCCGTGCGCCGCTTCGCCCCCCGCCCGGCGCTGGATTTCCTCGGCCGCCGCTGGAGCTATGGGCAACTGGGCCAGCTGACCAACCGTGCCGCCGCGGGCCTGCAGAAGCTCGGTGTCAGGCAGGGGGTGAATGTCGGCCTTTGCCTGCCCAACTGCCCTTACAGCGTCATCATGTACCATGCCATCCTCAAGGCTGGCGGCACTGTGGTTAACTTCAACCCGCTGTATACCCTCTCCGAGATCGAGGCGCAGGCGCGCGAAACCGATGTCGCGATCATGGTTTCCATGGATCTTGCCATCATCCAGGACAAAATAGGCAAGCTGGCGGCGGGCGGGTTGTTCAAGCGTGTCATCGTCTGCCCCATGGCCTCCCTCCTCACGCCGCTTAAAGCCATCGCGTTGCGGCTGTTCAAGCGCAAGCAGCTGGCGCGGGTTCCTGATCATGCCCCTTATGTAACATTCGAGCGGCTGACCTCCGGCCCGGCGCAGCCGGCCCCCGTCGCGATCGACCCGGCCCGCCATATCGCTGTGCTGCAATTCACCGGCGGCACCACGGGAAAGCCGAAGGCAGCCCAGCTCACCCATGCCAATATCAGCGTGAATGTCCGCCAGGTGCTGGCGGCGCTGCCTGGCGTTATCCCCGGCGAGGAGCGGATGCTGGCGATTCTGCCGCTTTTTCACGTCTTCGCCATGACCGCCGTGATGAATCTGTCGTTGAGCATCGGCGCTGAGATCATTCTGCTGCCCAGGCTGGACCTGAAGCTGCTGATGCGAACCATTCACCGCCGCCGTCCGACCATTCTGCCCGGCGTACCCACGCTCTTCACCGCCATCAGCAACGCCGCCGAGGCATCGGGTAAAACCGATCTGAGCTTCATCAAATTCTGCGTCTCCGGCGGCGCCCCGCTCTCCGAGGAGGTGCGCAGCCGGTTCGAACGCATTTCGCATTGCCATATCCTGGAAGGCTATGGTCTTTCCGAGACCTCGCCGGTGCTCACGCTCAGCCTGCCGGAGATGGGCAAGCGCGGCAGCGTCGGGCGCGCGCTGCAAGGCACAACCATCGAAATCCGCGACCCTGAAAACCCGGAGGTGATCTTGCCGCAAGGCGCGCGCGGCGAAATTTGCGCGCGCGGGCCGCAGGTGATGCCCGGTTATTACCACCAGCGCGAAGAAGCCCAGGTTTTCATCGATGGCGCCTTTCGCACCGGGGATATCGGCTATCTCGACGAGGATGGCTATCTCTTCATCGTTGACCGCATCAAGGACATCATCATCTGCGGTGGTTACAACGTTTATCCCCGTACAATCGAGGAAGCGGCCTACCAGCACCCCGCCGTGCAGGATGCCATCGCCATCGGCGTGCCGGACGCGTACCGCGGCCAGGCGCCGAAGCTTTTTGTTACCCTGCGCCCCGGCCAGCAGGCCACCGGCGCGCAAATTCTGGAATTTCTGGGCAAGCGCCTGAACAAAATTGAAATGCCAAGGTCGGTTGAGGTTCGCGAGACCCTGCCGCGCACCATGGTCGGCAAACTCTCCAAAAAGGAGTTGCTGGCCGAGGAGGCTGGTCAGATCTAGCCTCCTGCCCCTCTCGCCATTTTTCCGAGAGCGATTCACGCTTTCGGCCCGCTCGCCTGAGCGAGCCTCAAACGATCGCACTCTATTTCCGAGGGCGATTCACGCTTTCGGCCCGCTCACCTGAGCGAGCCTCAAACGATCGCACTCTATTTCCGAGGGCGATTCACGCTTTCGGCCCGCTCACCGGAGCGAGCCTCAAACGATCGCACTCTAGACAGTGAAAGCCGCGCGGAATCCCGCCAGGGCAGCCTCTGGGTCGCCGCTGGCGAAAGCTTCCATTCCCACCGGGCCGCTATACCCCATGGCTTTGAGCGCCAAAGCGACACCGCGCCAGTTCACCTCACCGGTTCCCGGTTCCATGCGGCCAGGAACGTCGGCCACTTGAATCTCCCCCACCCAAGGCAGCGCGCGGCGGCAGAGTTCGATCAAATTTCCTTCGCCGATCTGCGCGTGGTAGAGATCAAGGTTCAATTTCAGCCGTGGATGATTGACCGCCGAGACCAACGCCAGCGTGTCCTCCGCCCGTCCAAAGGGCGTGCCGGGGTGGTCCACCGGCAGGTTCAAATTTTCCAGCGTGAAGACGGCGTCTTCCTTTTCAGCCATATCGCAGATCCGGCACAGCGTGTCGCGCGCCTTGAGCCACATGGCGCCGGTCACGATTTGAACAGGCTGCACGGGCAAGCCGCCTTCGCCCAACCCGGTGCCGTGCAGGTTCAAGCGTTGCACCCCAAGGCGTTTGCCCACGCGCGCGGTCTCCCGTGCCGTGGCCAGCAGTTCGGCCGCGCCATCGTCATCTGTCAGGCGTCCCCGCAGATAGCCGTTCATGATCGTGAAAGTAGCGCCGGTTGCTTCGAGTTTCGCCAGGTCATGGTCTGGCCAGTTCCAAAGCCCAACGCCGAAGCCAAGGTCTTTCAGGCGCGCGGCGCGCCACTCGATGGGGCGGTCTCGCCAGAGCATTTCAGCGCAGGCGGCAAGTGAAAATGTCATTCAAAGCTCCTCCAGGATGATTATGGATCCGGCGCCGGCTGTCAGCCCAGCGCCACGGGCGCCTTGCGGCTGATTGACTCAATGCAGGCCAGCGCAATGGCGAGGGCGGCGCGCGCGTCCTCACCACCGGGCACCATGCCCGGCTCACCACGCACGCTCCGCACGAAAGCCGCCAATTGTGCCGTGTACCCATGGATGAAATGCTCGGTATCGCGGCGCCATGTGTCGCTCGATACGCCGCTCTTGTCGAACAGCATCATGCTTGAGCGCCTGACATCCCCCATCGTTACCATGCCCTGAGAGCCGAACACTTCGCCGCGTATGTCATAGCCATACATCGCGCAAAAATTCGCTTCGGCCACGGCGATGGATCCGTTATCGAACCTGATCGTCACAACCGCGGTATCGAGAAAACCATTCGCCTTGGCGTCGGGGCGGACCAGAGCATCGCCGATGGCGTAGACCTCAACAGGGCGCGCCCCGGCATTGAGCCACAACAGCGTGTCGAAATCATGGATCAACGTTTCGTAGAAAATCGTCCAGAGCGGGATCCGCGCCGGGTCGCCGCCAAAGGGCCCTGGGTCACGTGTGAGCGAGCGCAGCAGCTGTGGCGTTCCCGTCTGCCCGGCTTCGATCGCCGCCTTGCCTTCGGCAAAAGCCTGATCCCATCTGCGGTTGAAGCCAACCTGCAACGGCACGCCAGCAGCCCGCGCCGCCGCAATGGCGCGATCCGCTTCCTCAAGCGTCAACGCCATCGGTTTTTCGCAGAATATGGCCTTGCCCGCCTCGGCCGCCTGCACCAGCACATTGGTGTGAAACCGCGCGGGCGTGGCGATGATAACGGCATCAAGCCCTGGATGGGCTAAAAGCGCTTCCACATCCTCATAGGCGCCATCGGCACCCAGTTTGCGGGCGAGCGCCTGGGCTGCGCCAGGGGCAGGGTCGGCAATGGCGGCCAGGTTCGCGTCAACCAGGCGGCGGGCCACGGTTTCTGCATGAAAAGAGCCGATACGGCCAGCGCCGATGAGGCCGACATTAACAGGCGTGTTGCGGGGCATGGGCGGTTTCCGTTGAGATTAAAATTTGAGGGATTGACGGGTACAAGAAGCTTGCTACCGGTAGCAAGCGCTGCAACTTACACGCCGGGACAAAATATGCAAGAGAAATTCCCATGGTGATTTTTCCGGAATTTTCGTTCCAAACGCAGGGCGGCGGCAATGAGTAAACGGGCGACGGCACGGGAGGTGGCGGCGGCGGCCGGCGTCTCTAAATGGACCGTTATCCGCGCCTTCACCCCCGGCGCTTCGATTACCGAGGAAAGCCGGCGGCGGGTTTTGGCCGCCGCTGAGGCGTTGAACTACACGCCGAACCTGCTGGCGCGCAGTTTGGCCACGAATTTCACGCATCAGGTGGCTGTCTTCGTGGATGATTTCGCCAATCCGCAGAAATTGCCTTTTCTGGAGGCGTTAACCGCCCGCCTGCAGGCCGAGGGGCGGGTGGTGATGCTCATCAACATCAACACGCAATTCGACCATGTGCGGGCCCTGCTCAACGCGGACCAGCGCCAAGTCGATGCCGTCATTTTATTCGGCACGGCCTTTCGGGATGAAACGCTCCGGGACCGCAAGCTCAGCAAGGGCATGCCGCCGCTCTTCGTGCTGGCGCGCGACAGCCAGATCGAAGGTATTCCCGCTGTTGTCTGCGACGCTGAAGTGGCGCTGCGCGATATCGTCAGCCACCTCGCCGGCAAAGGCTACCGCCGTCCGGGTTTCATGGCGGGAGCCCAGGTGCTTTCCACCGCGCTGCAGCGGAAACATTATTTCGCCCATTTCTGGGGCAGGCACGGCATCAGCGTCAATACAGAACTCAGCGCTCACGACTACAGCTGGAAAGCCGGAGCGCGCGCGCTGCATTCGTATTTGGCCACAACGCCTCCGGCGGAGCGGATCGACGTATTGATGTGCGAAAATGATATTCTGGCGATGGGCGCGCTCGACGTTCTTCGCAGCGATTTCGGCCTGCGCGTACCGGAGGACATGGCCGTTTTGGGGTTTGATAATTTAGAGCTCAGCGCAACACCGGCATACAGCCTGACGACATATGAACAACCCTTGCATTCAATGGTTGACGCGGTTGTGGCCATGGTGACGGGAGAACTTGAAGCCAAAACCGTTGCGATAGCAGGGCAACTGATTTTACGCGCAACGGCATGAGGTGCCGATGACGAGGCATCGCCGCCGCGCTCCCGGGCGGCGAATGTCTCATGTTATGGGTTGGCAGACGCAAGAGCAAATACGGCGGAGATATAGTAATTCCATTTAAGAATGTAACGCGACTAACTCGCCCACGTCCTTACCGGTGAAGCGTAAGCGATGCTTGATGGCTCTTCTTCCCCATTTATTCGGGATGTGATTTCCGGTTTTGAGGCGAGAGAAGGCTTTGAGACGGAATTATGGACGACATTAAAGACGGCGCTAGGTTCTGTGGACTCTAGGGATTCCGGCTCGGTTTGATTTGTGATTCAAGACTGCCATTTGGGAGGCAGTCTTGGGTGTTCTTGACCGGTTGGTTCTACGCGACGATCAGTGGGACCGTATC
>JAJZCG010000047.1 GCA_021846225.1 Pseudomonadota bacterium
CCAGCGGCACCGCCCCGCCGCCCGGCAACCGGCTGCGCAAGCCAGCAACCGAGGCATGCAGCGGATCATGCAAGGCCAGCGGCGCAGGATGATAAACCGCACAGCCAGAAAAAACGCAGTATGCCACCCACGGAGCGCTGCGGAACAGTTTCAATCCCATAGCCGCGCATTGCCGCAACGTGGTTGGCCGGAACACGTCTCCAGCTTTGTTAAAAATTAATCTTTGTGCCGGTGCCGTTCGTAACTGTCCTCCGCGGTTAAGCGAAGGCGGGGGAAAAGCTTGTCTGACGGCAGCAAAGCGCCGCGCTCCAGCCCGAACAACACCTAACATTAAATTAACGTAAACTATCCGACATATTTGGGGGAAGCCACCCCCCCGATGTTGCCCATCATCGCGGGACGCAATCGCGAAGAACATAAAGCTAACAGGGAGACAAAAAATTGAAGACGAATTTGCGTTATGCCTTATTGGGGTCGGCGGCGTTTCTGGCCGTGGCCTTGCCAATCTCAGCTCATGCCGACCAGACGGGTGATCTGCAAGCCCAAATCAATTCGCTTTCAGCGCAGCTCCAGACGCTTTCCGCGCATCTGCATGCGGTGGACAGCCAGGAAGCACGTGAGCGTGCGGCCGTGGCGAACCAGCAGGCCAGCACAGCCGCGCTGGCCGCGCGCCAGGAGAAGGAGGAGGCGATAATTTTGGCACATAACAAGGCGGCTCAGCTTGCTTTGCAGGCTATACCGCCGACGCGCGCCGAGAAGATGGGGGTGGAGAACAACCAATATGTTACCAAGGGGGTATTGCCTGGCTCATTCCGCATCCCTGGTACTGACACGTCGATCTATATTGGTGGGTTCGTTAACCTTCAAGCCGAATACAATCCAACCCAGAATTTGGGGCCTAAATTCTCGATCGGCAATCTCGCGCCACCCAGTGCCGGGCGCCGCGCAACGGCAGGTGATTTCCAGTATAATAGCAAAGTCTCCCGCTTGGTTGTGCAGAGCAGTACGCCAAGTGAATTCGGTCCTATCACCACCAATTTTGCGATTGATTTGTGGGGCTCCGTTGCGGGTGGCGATTATAATCAGGCGTTGCAGAATAATTCGTATTCCGCGCGTATCGTTTACGCATATGGGACGCTCGGCCCGATAACGATGGGTATGTTGAACTCCAATTTTATCGACAACAACGATACACCGGAAACTCTCGATTTTGCCGGCCCCGCAGGTTTGCCCGCCGAGCGTACCGAGCAGATAAGGTATACTTGGCCGGTTACCAAGACCACTGTGCTGAGTTTTGCGACGGAAAATCCGCAATCAGGTTATCAAGATACCCGCGATAATATTGAGGTGGCATCTCCAACCGAGCCGATGCCCGATTTCAGTATCAGATATCAGTACACCTCGGATCTGTTGCACATTCAGCTTTCGAGCGTGTTGCGTGATATTGCTTATACGGATGGCTATGGCAATCGTACTGGCCGTATGTCCGGCGCCGCGATTATCGGATCGACAATAAATCTCGGTGTGATTAACAAAGCCTTCGGTAAAGACAATCTCGGCGGTCAGTACTGGACTGGCTCCATCGGCCGCTACATTCCGGATGATTTTGGCGCCAACGTGGCCTCCGTTCTGGCGGTTAATAACGGTACAACCGGCACGGCCAAAACTGTTGCCACAAAGTTGCAGGATGATCAGGGTGGCGCTCTCTACTATCAGCATTTTTGGATGCAAACTCTACGCTCAACTGTGACGGTCGGTTATAATCATCAGAATTTGGCATCATTCCTGCCAGCGGATATGGCGAATGCCGTGGCGACCAAGACCATTGCTGCCAATTTGATTTGGCAGGCGGTGCCGAGCGCCGACATAGGCATCGAATTCTGGCTCGGGCAGAAGCAATTTCAGAAAACGACTGGCATTCCAGCGAAGAATGCGGAAAAAATAGTGTTTGGTGGCATATGGCATTTTTAAAAAAATCTGAGCGCCCGCAACTTGAAAACGAGAGTGTTTCGATGATGAGCAAGCAAGTAAGCGGTGGTGATATCGTTTTGTCTGGTGTTACGAAGAGATTCGTAACACCAACCGGTGCCGCGATGACGGCGGTTCGTGACGTAAATATGACGATTGGGGCAGGTAAGTTTTGCGCTATCGTTGGCCCGACGGGTTGTGGAAAATCAACGACACTGACATTAACGGCTGGGCTCGACCGGCCAAGTGCCGGAAGCGTGCATGTCGGCGGCCGTGAGGTTAACGGAATCACACCTGGTGTTGGCTTTGTATTCCAGAATGATGCGCTGCTCCCGTGGAAGCCGGTTATTGCCAATGTAATGCTTGGGCCGCAGTTGCGCGGCGTGTCGAAAAATGAAGCATTGGAGCGCGCGCGCCTATGGCTTTCGACAGTTGGCCTTGGCGGATTTGAGAACCATTATCCGCATCAGCTTTCAGGAGGCATGCGTAAGCGTGTCGCGCTTGCGGCAACGCTGATCAATGAGCCGTCGCTCCTGATGATGGACGAGCCATTTTCCGCGCTCGACGTGCAAACGCGCGCGATCATGACCAACGAGTTGATGAGGCTCTGGGAACAGACCAAGCCGTCGGTCATGTTCGTGACGCATGATCTTGAGGAAGCCATTGCGATCGCCGATCAAGTGGTGGTGATGACGGTCGGGCCAGCCACGGTAAAGGATGTGTTCGAGATTGATCTGCCGCGTCCACGCGGTGTGATCCAGGACATCCGCTTCACACCTAGATTTTTGGAGCTTTATAAAATGATTTGGAATTCCCTTAAAGAAGAAGTCGAGCGTTCCTACGCGCTCGCGGCAGTAAATCGCGGAGCCTTGTCATGAGTGACTCGAGCGAAGATGCAATTTCGCGCGCGGCTCGCAAGCGCGTGCAACGCTACCGGCGGACGGTGTTGGCAGGTCAGATTGGAACATTTGTTTCCATTGTCGGTACCTGGCAGATATTATCCTTCTACAAAATAATTGATCCATTTTTTGCGGGCTCACCGGTAGGGATTGTTTTGCGCTTGGCCGATTGGTTCACGCATGGTACGGCTTACGGCTCGTTTTGGCTGCAGATTTGGGTCACCATGGAAGAGTCTTTGCTGGGCTTTGCCGTTGGCGTGCTCTCAGGCGTTGTGTTTGGTGTGCTCCTGGGCGAGATCCCTTTGCTCTCCGATATTTTGACGCCCTACATCAAAATGGTGAATGCGCTGCCACGTATCGTGCTTGGATCGATTTTCGTGATTTGGCTGGGGCTTGGTTTGTCCTCAAAAGTCATGCTCGCTGCTGTGTTGGTGTTTTTCGTCGTGTTCTTCAATGCCTATCAGGGAGTTAAGAGCGTCGACCGGAATCTCGTTGCTCACGCACGCATTCTCGGCGCATCCCGGATCGGGGTCGTATGGCATGTCGTCGTTCCCTCGGCGATGACCTGGATCATCGCGAGCCTGCACGTGGCGCTTGGGTTCTCGATTATCGGTGCCATCGTTGGGGAGTTCCTCGGTGCCCAACATGGACTCGGCTTAGTGATTTCGACAGCACAAAACAGTTTCGACACAAACGGCGTGTTTGGGGCCATGCTCGTCATCGGCATCATCGCGATTAGTGCAGAGGCGTTGATGGGGCTGGCGGAGAAGCGCCTGTTGGCGTGGCGTCCACCCACAGCCACCGA
Source organism: Pseudomonadota bacterium (assembly GCA_021846225.1). Taxonomy (GTDB): domain Bacteria; phylum Pseudomonadota; class Alphaproteobacteria; order Acetobacterales; family Acetobacteraceae; genus Acidocella. Next base: position 3,673 of record JAJZCG010000047.1, read on the forward strand.
AGGCGGCCGGGCTGGTATTTGAAACAAAAATTAACCACAAGTGAGAAGGAAACGACATGACAATAATTAACAAAGTATTTAGTGCATTGCTTGCAACCACTGCCGTGACTGCGGCGCTCGCCGTGACGGCGCCTGCCGCACTGGCGGCAGATCAGAAACTACCTACCGTTACCATGATGGTGGGCGGCATCGATAAGCAAATCTATCTTCCCTACCAACTCGCGCAAGATCTTGGATTTTTCAAGAAATACGGCGTCAATATGGTGCTGACGACAGAGCAGGAAGGCGGCATTGGCGCCGAAGACGCAATGGTGTCCGGCCAGGTTGATTTTGCCGGGGCCTGGTATGTGCACACGATCGATTTCCAAATGCATGGCAAGGACGTCATCGACGTGGTGCAACTGAGTGGTGCACCGGGTGAGCGAGAGATGTGCGCAACCGGGTCTAACATCACAACCCCAGCGGATTGGAAGGGCAAATCGGTTGGCGTGACCGATCTTGGGTCGGGCACGGATGACCTGACGCTCTACCTCGCGGCACGCTATAAGCTGACCACTCAGGACTTCAACAGGGTGGGAGTTGGAGCGGGAGAAACTTTAATTAGTTCACTCCAGCACAACCGTATTGTGTGCGGCATGACAACTCAGCCAACAGTAAATGCAATCACTCAAATGAATGCCGGCTATTCGGCGATCGATCTGGCGACGACGGCGGGTGCTGAAAAATGGCTTGGGGGCGCGTGGCCGGCAGCGGCCGTGCTCGCCCGTGCCGATTGGGTAAAGGCGCACCCGCAGGAGACGCAGGACGTTGTGAATGCCATGGTCGCAACCATGCGTTGGATCTCCACCCATAGCGCGGCTGACATTGCCGACAATCTTCCAGTCGATTTCGTGTCCAATCCGCTTTCGACCAAAGCTGAATATGTCAAAGCCTTGACCGAAGATAAGGGCCAGTTTCTGGCGGATGGAATGATGCCACCTGGTGGGCCGCAGAAAGTGTACGATGTTGAAAAACTGGCGGGCAGGATCACGGCACCTGTCAATCTTGCTGAAACATGGGATCCACAATACGTAATTGCCGCGAATAAGCTTGAGGGATTCTCCAACTGATACCTGGTTGTGGGCGGCTTGGCCGCCCACAATTTTTGCCATTGCACTTGCTTAGGCGCGTGACGGCGGTGTAGGTTACGGGCGGAGGAAAAATATAACTATGTCTGTAAGTGCAGCTGCCGAAATAGCGGCACGGTTGGACCGTTTGCCAGCATCACGCATCGTATGGGGAATTGTCGTTCTTATTTCTTTCGGCGGGATGTTCGAGTTCTACGATGTATTCGTGACGGGTTATATCGTGCCGGCTATGTCTGGCAGCGGCCTGTTTACCGCGCCCAGTCTTGGAGTCTTCGCCGTGCTGGGTTCCATTTCTGTTAGTGGTGGCGGCAGTTTCGTATTCTGTCTTTTCATTGGCTTGTGGATAGGCGCTCTTGCCTTCGCGCCGCTTGCCGACATCTTCGGACGCAAGACTGTATTTCTGGGCTCGATTTTCTGGTATCTTGTTTGCTCGGCGATAATGGCGCTGCAGCATTCAGGAGAAGCGCTGAATTTTTGGCGTTTTGCTGCTGGGCTTGGCTTTGGCCTGGAACTCGTGGTGATGGATGCGTATTTGGCTGAATTGGTGCCCGCGGCAATGCGTGGCCGCGCCTTCGCTTTAAACCAGACGATCACGTTTGCGATCGTTCCTGTCGTAGCCTTGCTTTCGTGGATTCTGGTTCCCTACAAAATTGCCGGCCTGGATGGATGGCGCGTGGTCATCTTGCTTGGTTCGTTAGGCTTACCCGTTGCGGTGTGGCTCGCCTTTATATTACCCGAGAGCCCTCGCTGGCTCGCTCTGCAAGGGCGCGTGCGGGAGGCTGAAGACGTGATGGCGGCGCTCGAACGCCGCGTCGTCCGTGAGCATGGCGCGCTCGCTGAGCCGGTAGCCGTCCCGCCGGAGCGGAGTGTCCGCGGGCATCTCTCGGAGCTCGTCTCTCCGCGCTATATGGAGCGCACGCTCATGCTATCGATTTTTAATATCGGGCAGGTGGTTGGCTTTTATGGCTTTGCAGCCTGGGTTCCTACTCTCCTTATGGCGCGTGGCGTCACTTTTACGCACAGCCTCGAATATTCTACAATTATCGCGCTTGCTGACCCTGCCGGACCTTTGCTGACAATGCTGATCGCTGACAAGGTGGAGCGGAAGATACAAATTGTACTCGAGCTTTGCCTTATGGCTATGTTCATGACGGGTTTTGCGTTCTCGACGCGGCCTCTGGCGGTGGTCAGTTTCGGTGTGCTGTTCACCATTGCCGCAAATGCCATGTCAAACTCCTTCCATGCTTATCAGGCGGAACTCTACCCCACGCGTATGCGGGCACGGGCTATTGGCTTCGTTTATTCCTGGAGCCGCCTCTCAGCCGCTTTCGCCGGGCTTGCGGTGGGGTATTTTCTGCATAACGGCGGTGTACCAGCCATTGCCGTATTCGTTGGCGTGGCGATAGCTATCGCAGTGATCATCATCAGCGCCTTTGGACCGCGGACGTTAGCGCGCGCCCTGGAAGCAGTGAGTTACTGATGCGTATTCTGTTGATCGAGGACGATCAAGAGATGCGTGATTTTGTAACGAGCGAGCTGGTGACTGCCGGACATGAGGTGACTGGCTGCGCCGACGGGCGTGATGGGCTGATGTTGGCGGCGACCAAGGATTTTGATTTGCTGGTCATCGACCGGATACTCCCCCGGCTTGACGGTGTGGGCGTGGTACGGGGCCTTCGCGCGATGGCCATTGGCACACCCATTATTCTCCTCACGGCGCTTGGCCGGGTGGATGAGCGTGTGCAGGGGCTTCGCGCTGGAGCTGATGACTATCTGGTCAAGCCATTTGCAATGACTGAACTCGTGGCGCGCATCGACGCCGTCAAGCGGCGCAATAGTTTTCGCCAGGATCAGAATATCTTACAGGTCGGGGATTTGTCGCTCAACCGGCTAACCCAAGTGGCGAACCGGGCCGGACATAAAATTTTGCTTAAGCCCCGCGAGTTCCGCCTGCTCGAACAACTTATGTTGAATGCAGGCATGGTGTTGACGCGCACCATGCTGCTTGAGTCGGTCTGGGATTATCATTTTGATCCACAAACGACATTGGTGGAATCCCATATCTGCCGCATCCGCGCCAAGATTGACCGTGGTTTTGTGTGCGCGATGATCCACACCGTTCGCGGCGCGGGGTACCGGATCAGCGTTGATCCTGTTGCATGACGGCCCCCCAACAGCAGGCTAGCCTGTTCCGCATGGCGAGTTTCCGGCTCGCCGTGCTGGGCATGCTGTTCTCATTAATTGCGGCGGTGGTGGTCTTCGCGCTGATCTACGAGGCAACAGGTATTGCCGCACGTGAGGAATTGGCGCCAATCGTAGCAGGTGATCGTGCTGATCTACTTTCCGATACGCAAGCAGACGGCTGGCCACTCGCGCGTGAAATTGCACTGGCCGAGGCGATAGGCGGCCATACCTATTATGAGCTGACAAACGCGGCTGGGCAAAAACTGGCCGGAACCACGCTCGCGCCGCACGATTGGAACCACTGGTCCGATGTGACGCGCCTCGAGGATCCCGCATTGCCGCCGGGGGTAGAACAAATTGACGGAATCAGCGTTAAGCTGGCCGATGGAGACAGGCTTTTTGTTGGTGAAGATGCGTCGGTTTTTGCCATACTTAATCGTCGAATCGCGCTGATTTTTGCCGTGGTGTTCGGCCTCCTAATAGGGCTTGGCGTCCTGGCAAGCCTGTTGATCGCGGCCTATAGTCTTAAGCGGGTCCGAGCAATCAGCGAGGCGAGTACGGATATCGTGGCCGGCGATTTGTCGCGCAGGATCGAGGCATATGGGATTGATGACGAATTAGATGTGCTCACGACCGGTCTCAACGGCATGTTGGAGACGATTGAGCGATTGGTTAAAAAAGCGCAGCAGGTAACAAGTGATATCGCGCATGATCTGCGCTCGCCATTGATGCGGTTGCGTGACAGGCTCGTGCGCATTGAGCGTCTGGCGCTTGCACAGGGGCAAGCTGGCATTGCCGATGAGTTGCGTGAGGCGTTGAGACAAACGGAAATCGTGACCTCAATCTTCTCATCGCTGCTGCGGATCGCCGAGATAGAGGCAGGCGCTTTGAGCGGTAATTTTGTGCCGCTCGATCTTTCGGCGCTGGTCTGCGGCGTTGCTGAGGAGTTCCTGCCTGTTGTCGAGGATCAGGGGCAGAGCCTTGAGCTTGCTGTGGCCGATGGGATATGGATTCTGGGAGACGTTCCCCTGCTTATTCAGATGCTGGTGAATCTGGTTGAGAATGCTATTCGGTATTGCCCTGACGGCGCTGTATTAACGCTCAGCCTCACCAGGATGAATGATGGGTTTGCCTGGATTGAAGTGGCGGATACCGGGCCGGGCATTCCAGAAGCCGATCGGGAGCGGGTGTTCGAGCGGTTTGTCCGTCTCGATCGTAGCCAGAACACGCCAGGACATGGGCTCGGTCTGCCGCTGGTGCGGGTGATTGCGGTGTTTCATGGAGGCAGCGTGACGCTTTTGGATAATGCGCCGGGACTGCGTGTGCGCGTTAAACTCCCAACGGTCAGGCGAAATGAGAAACTGGCGGTTGATTCCCATTGAGAATTGTTCGTCCACTGCAAAAAGCGTCCGGGCCGTTCTGGCGTTTGCTTGTGTGAATGAGAGAGAACGATGGCGAAACCTCATTTCACCATCGTTCTCCTGTGCCGTTATGGTTCCAGCCGTGCTCAGCGCCCGACTGTGGCCATGAGATGCGCTGGATAGCGCTCGCCCTCGATCTGGATTTTTATTGACGCGGCTTCGATCTCTGCCACATCGGCGGGTGTAAGATGCAGATTTGCCGCGCCGAGATTTTCCTCCAGCCGGTGCAGTTTGGTGGTGCCGGGAATCGGCGCGATCCACGGCTTTTGCGCCAGCAGCCAGGCCAGCGCCACCTGTGCTGGTGTCGCGTTATGCCGTGCCGCGATGGATTTGAGCAATTCCACCAGCGCCATGTTGGCCGTCATGGCTTCAGGCGTGAAGCGCGGCAGGGTGCGGCGGAAATCATTCTCGTTCAGCAATGTGTCCTTGTTCATCGCCCCGGTGAGAAACCCCTTGCCAAGCGGGCTGTAGGGCACCAGGCCGATGCCCAGCTCCGCGCAGGCCGCCAGAATGCCATTGGTCTCGGGCCCGCGTGTCCAGAGCGAATATTCGTTTTGCAAGGCGCTCACCTTCTGCACCGCATGAGCGCGGCGCACCGTGGCGGCACCTGGTTCCGAGAGGCCGAAATGCTTCACCTTGCCCGCGGCGATAAGCTCTTTCACCGCCCCGGCCACGTCCTCGATGGGCACATCGGGGTCCACGCGGTGCTGGTAGAACAGGTCGATGCGGTCAGTACGCAAGCGCTTGAGCGAGGCTTCGCACACGGCGCGAATTTGCGCGGGGCGGGAGTTCAGCCCGGCCATTTTGCCGTCCACGATGTTGAAGCCGAATTTGGTGGCGATCACCACCTCCTCACGCACGGCCTCCAGCGCCTCGCCCACCAGCTCCTCATTGGTGTAGGGGCCGTAAATCTCGGCGGTGTCGAAGAAGGTCACGCCGCGCTCGTAAGCGGCACGGATCAGCGCTACGGCGTCTTCGCGCGGCAGTGCCGTGCCATAGCCAAAGTTCAGCCCCATGCAGCCATAGCCAATGGCCGAGACCATCAGGCCGCTTTGGCCCAGTTCACGTTTGTTCATGATAATCCTCTGATATTCTGTATTAGCGGTATGAGTAAGCCAGCACGGCCTCGGGCAGCCGCGCGCCCGTTACCGTGATGGCGTTGATTGCGGTCTCGATCTCGGCCATGTCGGCGTTTGAAAGCGTAACGGCCGCGCCGCCGAGATTTTCCTCCACCCGCTCCAGCCGGCGGGTGCCGAAAATCGGCACGATGAACGGCTTGCGCGCGAGCAGCCAGGCCAGGGCGATCTGCGCTGGGGTGGCATTTTTCGCCGCCGCGATCCGGCGCAGCAGATCCACCACGGCCTGGTTCGCCGCGCGGGCCGCCTCGGTAAAGCGCGGCGAGATGGCGCGGAAATCTGTGGGGGCAAAATCGGTGCGGGCATCTATGGTGCCGGTGAGAAACCCCGCCCCCAAAGGCGCCCAGGGGACGAAGCCGATGCCCAGTTTCTCGCACAAAGGCAGCACCTCGGGTTCCGGCTCGCGGGTCCAGAGCGAATATTCGCTCTGCACGGCGGTAACCGGCTGCACCGCATGGGCGCGGGCAATGGTGCTGGCGGCGGCTTCCGAGAGGCCGAAATGCTTCACCTTGCCGGCCTGGATCAGCTCTTTCACCGTACCCGCCACGTCCTCGATGGGTACGTTAGGGTCCACGCGGTGCTGGTAGAGCAGGTCGATCGTCTCGAAATTCAGCCGGGCCAGGCTCGCGTCAACCACCTGGCGGATATGCTCCGGCCGGCTGTTGACCCCCGCTCCGCGCACGCCGGTTTCGGGGTCGACATTGAAGCCGAATTTGGTGGCGACCACCACTTTATCACGCATCGGCGCCAGCGCCTCGCCCACCAGCACCTCATTGGTCCATGGGCCATAGGCTTCGGCGGTGTCGAAGAAGGTGACACCACGCTCATAAGCGCCGCGGATGACGCGGATGGCCTCGGCCTTCTCAGGTGAGGCGCCATAGGCGGAGGCAAAGCTCATCGTGCCAAAGCCGATTTCCGAGACGGCAAGCGAACCAAGGTGGCGGGTTTTCATAATCAAGACCTCAAAGGATGGGGTGAGACGCAGTGAGCCTGGCGAGCTCCCATAATCCGGACTGTATGTAGCCCCTGCTAATCATGATGATTAGATGCTAAATTGATCATGAAGCGATACCTGGAGATTATGAATGAGGCGCGACACTTTGGCGGATCTGGCCGTGTTCCTGTGCGTGGCCGAGGAGCGCAGCTTCACCCGCGCAGCGGCGGCGCTTGGCACCTCGCAATCGGCCATCAGCCAGATTGTGCGGCGGTTGGAGGCGGCGATGGGTGTAAAGCTGCTCACCCGCACCACCCGGGCTGTTGCCCTCACGGTGGCGGGGGAGCAACTGGCCTCGACCTTGCGCCCGGCTTTCGATGATATCGACGCGCGGCTGAATGCGCTGACCGCCCTGGCGGAAAAACCCTCGGGTGAGCTGCGCATCACCACCAGCAAACATGCCGCGCAGACGGTGCTGTGGCCGGTGCTCAAGCGGATGATGCAGGATTATCCCGATATCAGCGTGGAATTATCGCTGGATGGGCGTCTGATCGACATCGTCGCCGAACGGTTCGACGCTGGCGTGCGTTTGGGCGAGCAGGTGGCGAAGGATATGATCGCGGTGCGGATCGGGCCGGATCTGCGCATGGCGGTGGTCGCCGCACCTGCCTATCTGGAGCGCTTTGGCCACCCCGCCACGCCGCATGAGCTGACCCGCCACCGCTGCATCAATCTCCGCCTGCCGACGGCAGGCGGGCTCTATGCCTGGGAGTTTGAGAAGGAGGGCAGGGCGGTCAACGTCCGGGTCGATGGACCGCTGATCTTCAACGATGTGGATATGATGCTGCAGGCCGCGCAAGACGGGCTGGCGCTGGCCTATGTTCTCGAGGGTCAGGTCACGGCGCATCTGGCAAGCGGGCGGCTTGTGCGGGTGCTGGAGGATTGGTGTCCGTATTTTCCCGGCTATCATCTATACTATCCTGACCGCCGGCAACTACCGGCAGCCTTCACGCTGCTGGTTAACGCGCTGCGCTATAGACCGTGATGGAGAGGGCGGAAAAAAGGGTGAGCGTTTCAGAAAACTTGATTTTGTGCCGGGTGGTTTCCAGGCATCCGCCTTCACGCCTGCGAAGCGGCGGTAACGGCCGCAACCGTTTGCCGCAGATCCGATGCCTCCCGGATCACGATGCGCGCGGGTTAATGTTGTGCCGTGGCGTCAATGGTGCCGATGACCGCGCGCAGTTTTTCCCGTACAGTTTGGGCAATCCCGGCAAGGGCCGGATTGTTGATGGCTTGCATCGAGGCCGCTGGATCAACCGCTGCGATCTCAATCATGCCCCCTGCCTGCTCCTGCACGATCACGTTACAGGGCAGCATTGTGCCGATCTTGTCTTCGGCCTGTAGCGCTTGATACGCCATTTGCGGATTGCAGGCGCCAAGAATCCGGTAAGGCCGGAAATCGGCGCCGAGTTTCTCTTTCATCGTCGCTTGCACGTCAATTTCGGTTAGCACCCCGAAGCCGTGCTGTTTCAGCGCGGCCTTCGTGGTTTCCACGGCTTTCTCAAATGGTAGTCTTACGGTTGTCGAAAAATGATAGCTCATGGATGGATTCTCCCGGCAGTGTCTGGGATTGCTTTGAAACGAGTTGATCCGCAACATCTGGTTTCGCGCAGGATGCAGAGGGCGGCCACGAAGATCAAGGGAATAGTGAATTGTGAGTCCGGCGCAAGACCGCGGCCCAACGGAGGGCATTCAGTGAAAACGGGTGGATCAAAATCTGCTCAGGGGGCATAAGTGCAAAGCACGGCAGGTTTGCTTGCAGTCCTTGTTACAACAACCTCTGCAGAACGGGTACATGAAAGAAACGTCACTATCAAATACGGTCGAGCCGGCGAGCCAATCCGCCCTTAAGCCGCGGCCGGGCGGGTTTGCCGTGTTGCGGCGTTGGGTGCGGTTAATCACCGGGCCGGTTTGGCGGCTGGTTTATGGCCTGTATGAGCGTCAGCTTGCGCGGCAGGTACGAGCGCTGCCGATGCCAGGTCATGTCGGCATTATTCTCGACGGCAACCGCCGCCATGCGCGCGAGAGCGGCATGCAGGATCCCGACGCGATCTACCGGTTCGGTGCTGCCAAGCTCGACGATATTCTGGCCTGGAGCGTCGAACTCGGCGTACGCATGGTTACGCTCTGGGTGTTTTCACCCGATAATCTGCGCCGGCCGGAGACGGAGATCGGCGGGATTTTCGGCGCGGTCGAGACCAAGATGAGAGCCCTTGCGGCGGATCCGCATATCCACCGCCGGGGCGTGCATGTCGCCGCCATGGGCCGGCGCGATCTGCTGCCCCCCGGGCTGCTGGAGGCAATAGACGCCGCTGAAGCCGCCACACGAGGCAATGATCAAATAACCGTCACGCTGGCCATTGGCTATGGCGGGAGGGAGGAGATCGCCGACGCGGTGCGGGCCTTCCTGGCTGATTGCGCCGTACACGGGCTTTCAACGGCTGAAGCGGCCGCGCAGGTCAACCCGGCGGTGATCCAGCGGCATCTCTACCTGGCTGACATGCCCGACCCGGACCTGATCATCCGCACCAGCGGCGAGGTCCGCCTTTCGGGGTTCATGCTCTGGCAGAGTGTGCATAGCGAGCTGTATTTCTGCGACGTGAACTGGCCAGTGATGCGGCGGATCGATTATCTGCGAGCCATCCGCTCTTATCAGCGGCGCGAGCGGCGGTTTGGTGTCTGAGCGCCGGTAGTATAGCCTGGCGGCCTGATGCAAGCCTTTGCCGCCGCCATGATCGCGTTTGCCACCGCGCATAGCCTGCTGGCTTATGGCCTGGCTTTTTTGCTTGCCGGCGCGGAAGCGTTTCCGGTGATCGGGGCGTTGGTGCCGGGTACGGCGGTCATCGTCGGGCTTGGCGCGCTGGTGCCGGGCGGGGCGCTGGCCATGTGGCCGTTGATTGGTGCCACCGCAGCGGGGGCCGTTACCGGAGATGGCTTCTCATATCTGTTCGGGCGCCATTACAAGCAGCATGCCATGGCGATGTGGCCGTTGCGCAAACGCCCGGGACTGCTGGCTTCGGGCGAGGCGTTTTTTATCCGTCATGGCAGCAAGGCGGTGTTGATCTCGCGGTTCCTGCCGGGAGTACGCGCGGCCATTCCGATGGTGGCGGGCATGTCAGGCATGGCGGCGGCACGATTCTATGCGGTAGATGCCTGCGCCGCCGGGTTGTTCGCGCTGGCGCATATCCTCTTTGGCATGGTGATCGGCGCCTCCCTCACGGTTTTGCACGCCATTGCGGGGCGGCTTGTGGTGCTGGTGCTGAGCCTTGCTTTGGCCGTGGGGCTCGTGGTGTGGCTCACACCTTGGGTCATCCGCCGTACACTTGGGCTGCTGGCGCGGCTGCGCGGGCCGGTGCGGCAATGGGCGGACGCCGGAGATGGCTGGGTGCGCCGCCTCGCGCGCTCCCTGCTCGACCCCGACCGGCCGGAGACGCTGGGGCTGCTGGTGCTGGGCTTCGCCTTAATCGGCGGCCTGGGGCTGTTTTTTGGCGTTTTGCAGGATGTTCTTGCAGGCGACCCATTGGTGCGGGCGGATTTGGCGGTGTTTCACCTGCTGCAATCGCTGCGCGTGCCTATTGTCGATCAGGTAATGGTGGCGATAACGGAGCTGGGCGATGCCCGCGTCGTTGTGCCCGTTTTGCTGGCGGTATTGGTGTGGCTTTCCTGGCAACGGGCTTGGCGGGCGGCAGTCTATGGGGTTGCCGCCGTGGCCGGAGCCAGCCTGTTCGCGCTCCTGTTCAAGATCACCTTGCAACAGCCCAGGCCGGGGGGAGGCTATCACGGTTGGAACGCCTATTCCTTCCCAAGTGGTCATGCCACCGCCAGCGTGGCGCTCTACGGGTTTTTGGTGGTGCTGATCTGCCGCGAGGTTGGCGCGCGTACCCGCTTCGTGGTGACGCTCGCGGCGGTTCTGTTCGTGGGGGCCATTGCGTTTTCCCGGCTGTATCTGGGCGCGCATTGGCTTTCCGACATCATGGCGGGGCTGGCCTTTGGTGTGGCCTGGGTGGCGCTGCTCGGCATTGTGTATCTGCAGCATGCCCGCCGGGATGTGCGGGCTGGCGGTTTGGCCGGGGCTGGACTGGCCGCGCTGCTGGTGGCCGGGGGGCTGCATATCGCCACGGCGCATTCGGCGGATATGCGGCGATATGCTCTTGTGCGGCCAACGCGGCAAATGGCGTTAACGGCCTGGCGGGATGGCGGATGGGCGGCGCTGCCGGTGCGGCGGGTGGATCTGCTGGGCGACTACGAAGAACCTTTTACCCTGCAATGGAGCGGGCCACTCGCGCCGCTGCGGGCCGCATTGCTGGCACAAGGCTGGCAGCCGCCCCTGCCGTGGGATTTGTCCTCATCGGTGGAGTTTCTGTTGCCCAATGCAAAGCCGGATGCTCTGCCGGTATTGCCGCATCTTGATAACGGCCGCGCCGAGGCGCTGGTGCTGATTAAAACCGGCGGCAACCTTCCCGCTAACCAGCGGCTGGTTTTGCGCCTCTGGCCTTCCGGCACGGTGCTATCCCGCGGTGCGGAGATGCAGCCGCTGTGGATTGGCACTGCCGTTGCCGAGAGGGTTGAGCATCTGAAACCGCTGGCCAGCCTTTTCGATGAACGCAATGATGTGAACGGCGCCTTGCGGGCGTTGCAATCCGCCTTGCCCGGCGCGCTGGTGGAAAACCGCGGCGCCGCCGTTTCCGGGCCGAAGTGGAATGGAGAGGTGCTGCTCGGACCGCCGTGATGCCTCGACGCACCCGGCCGCTATTTATACTCTTGGCGATGCCGCCGGCATCATTCTCCGCGTATTCACCTTAGCGTTCCTGCGGTTATTGATTCTGTACGAGCCTTTGAGGCTGTTCACCAGACGTTTGCAGGCATACACAAAACCATCTTGCTTGTGCCATGATGGCGATGATCGAACTTAATGGGCGGGGCCAGGATTTTGATTGCCGATTTTTGGAGCGGTCTGCAACAGCGAGCTATACAGCGCCGCTTTTTAGTCTCGCCCGGCCTCCCGGCCGAATTGCCGGTTTTTCGCGGGCGGGCACGGTGCTGGCGCCGGGACGCGTTCAATATGCCGAAATCAATATTGCCGGATTTGGCCGTTCTCCTCGGTGTAGAGACTGATGGTTAAAAGATTAAAGAACGTGGAGACGTCTGCTCCGGCCGAACCGGCCGAACCGGCCAGGACAGTTGCCGGCCAGGGTTCTGCGGCGCGGCGCCTTGAGGAGGTCGTCGAGTTGCTGAAATCCGTGACCGGCCAGGATTTCGAGCATTATAAAAGCGGCACCGTGCAGCGCCGTATTGAACGGCGCATGGGGCTGCATGCGATTACAAGCTGGGACGGCTATATCGCGCTGCTGCGCCGCAATGCCGCTGAGGCGGAAGTGCTGGCGAAGGAACTGCTGATCCATGTGACACAGTTCTTCCGGAACCCGGATGCATTTGCGTATCTGGCGGAGCGGGTTCTGCCGGAGTTGTTGAGCGCGCACGGGCCTGACCAGCCGGTGCGAATCTGGGTGCCGGGCTGCAGCACAGGTGAGGAAGCCTATAGTTTGGGCATATTGCTGCTGGAGCAGATAGCCCATTTGCCGCGCCCGCCGAGACTGCAGATTTTCGCGACAGACATTGACGAAGACGCGCTGCAAATTGCCCGCACCGGCGTTTATGCGGAAAACATCACAGCCGACGTCTCGCCCGAGCGCCTTCAGAGGTTTTTCACCCCGTTCGATCATCGCTTCAAAATCACCAACGAACTTCGCCATTCCGTTATTTTCAGCCGGCACGATCTGTTAAAAAATCCGCCGTTCTCCCGGCTGGACCTGATCTCCTGCCGCAACTTGTTCATCTACCTGCAACCGGAGGCGCAAAACCTCACCCTGAGGCTATTTCACTTCGCCTTGCGCGAGAACGGCCTGCTCTTCCTCGGCTCGGCGGAATCAACGGGTGAAGAAGCCAGCTTGTTTGCGCCGGTGGACGCAAAACACCGTATCTACAAGCGCCTCAGCCAGTCGCGGTCCGCCATGGCGCGCTTGCCTCTGGGGGATAGCAACAGCCAAAGCCCGCCTGGCCTCATGCAATTGCCAAAGCGCCAGCTGCCATTGCTGGCTGATTTGGTGGAGCGCAAGATACTGGAGGCTTACGCCCCGGCCGCGGTCGCGACCAACGAGCAGTTCGCCGCGCTCTATTTTTCCGGGCCGATTAACCGGTATCTGCAAATTGCCCCCGGCGAGCCCACTCAGGATGTGCTCTCGATGGCGAACGAGGCGTTGCGGCCGAAGCTGCGCGAGGCCATCGCCCGCGCTTTCCGCGCCAAACGGCCGGTTAGCGTTCACGGCGTTCGCGGCAAGCCTGGCAGCAGCCAGGCCAATGTGACAATTGAGGTGCAGCAAATCGCAGACGATCTGGTGCTGGTCAGTTTCATCGATGAACCCCCCAGCGCCGGTGGCGCCGAACAAGCCGAGGGCGGCGATGGCCATGCAGCCGCTTTGGCGGAACTGCAGGAGGAACTCGCCGGGACCCGCAAGGAACTGAACCGGACCATTCGCGAGCTGCGGCGCGCCAACGAAGAGATGCTGGCGACGAATGAAGAAGCCGTTTCCCTGAACGAAGAACTGCTCTCGGCCAACGAGGAGCTGGAGACATCGCAGGAGGAGCTGCAATCGCTGAACGAAGAATTGACGACGCTGAACGGCCAGCTGCGTGAGACCTTGGAACAGCAGCAGCAGACCTCGACCGATCTGGCGAACCTCCTGAACAGCTCCGGCGTCGCGACACTGTTTCTTGATTGCCACCTCAACATCAAAGTGTTCAACCCGGCGATGCAGTCGCTGTTCGCCATTATCGACAAGGATGCAGGCCGGCCGATTGCGGACCTGCTGCCGAAATTTTCTGATCCGGATTTGTTGCAGGATGCCATTTTGGCGCGTTCGAAAGGGGTGCCGATCCAGCGCGAGGTCCATGCTGAGTCCGGCGCCTGGTATCTGCGCACGGTCCTGCCTTACCGGACCGAATCCGGCGACATTCAGGGTGAGGTGGTAACTTTCACCGATGTCTCACAGTTAAAGCAGGCCACGTTGGATGCGGCCGTCGCGCGCGGCTACGCCGAGGCGATCGTGGACTCCATTCGCGAACCGCTGGTGGTGCTCGATACCTCGCACAGGATTTTGTCGGTTAACGCGGCGTTTGAAGCCAATTTCGGGATGACCAGCCAGGATATCCGGAATAAGGAGCCGCGCGAAACCAGGATCAATCTGCTGCTTCAGCCGAAACTCCATGAACTGCTCGGGCGCGCGCGCGAAAACCAGGCAACGATTGAGACGATCGAGTTGGATGTGAATGGGCCAGGCGGCGGGGCGCAGGTTTGGCGCGCCACCGCGCGCCGCTTCCACCCGGCCGCGACCGTGCGGCCGATGATTCTGCTGACGCTGGAGGATATCACCGACCAGCGCCATGTCCTGCGCCAGCAGCTGCAGATGATGATTGACGCAATGCCCGGGGCTGTTCTGGCGGTAGATGACCAACGCCGCATCTCCTTCGTCAACGCTCAGGTCGAGCCGTTGTTTGGTTATCGTCCCGAGGAGCTGGCCGGGCGGCAAATTGATATGCTTCTGCCTGCGGCATTACGCGCCCGGCATGTGCAGCTGCACACCGCCTACCTGGCTGGCAGCTCCGCCCCGCGCCCGATGGGAAGCGGCCTCGACCTCACGGGCCTGACCAAGGATGGTGAGGAGATTCCCCTGGATATTGGCCTGGGTCCGATGCCCACGGCCGGCGGATTGATGGTTCTCGCCGTGATCCATGACCTGCGGGCCCAGAAGCAGGGGGAGATCATACTCCGCGAGGCGGTGGCAGCCGCGGACAGTGCCAACCTGACAAAATCGCGGTTTATCGCAGCGGCCAGCCACGACCTTCGCCACCCCCTGCAAACCCTCGGCCTCCTGCTCGGCGTACTGATGAAGCGCACCAACGACCCGGATTCCCGCACGATCATCGGCAAGCTGGAAGATGCCATTGCCGGAATGGCCGAGCTTTTGGATACGTTGCTGGACGTCAGCCAGATCGACGCAGGCGTGATCAAGCCTGATATCGCTGATGTTCAGGCTGGCGCCGTTTTCGCGCGCTTGAGCGAGACCTTTGCTCCCATGGCCGCTGCCAAGGGCCTGAAACTGCGGGTTGTTCCGTCCTGCGCGGTGATCCGCAGCGACGGCCATCTCTTCGAACGCATCGTGGGCAATCTACTGTCAAATGCGATCAAATACACCGATCACGGCGGGATATTGCTTGGCTGCCGGCGGCAGGGCGGTAAAATCCGTGTCGAAGTCTGGGATACCGGCATCGGCATCCCCGAAAGCAGCACGAAGGCGGTATTCGAGGAGTTCTACCGGCTGAACCCCGATGACAGCGCCAGATTTGGTCTGGGCCTGGGCCTGTATATCGTGCGGCGCTTTGCGGCATTTTTGGACCATACAATCGAAGTTCGCTCGCAGCCCGGCAAGGGCACGATGTTCGCGGTGGTCGTAGCCCCCTCCGGTGTGGCCAGGCAGTGGCAATTACCAGCTGGTGCCGCTGCCCAGGCTGGCTCATCCCCTCCCGCTATTTTATTGATCGAGGACGATCCAAAACAACTCGATTCCCTGCGCTTGCTGGCGGAGAGCGAGGGATATCGCATTTTGGTTGCGCGCACCGGCGCCGCGGCGCTTGCTTTGGTCCGCAATGCGGGCAACCGCCCGGATGCCATCGTGGCCGACTATCATCTGCCCGATGGAATGACAGGCCTGCAAATCATCAAAGAGCTGCGGAGCGCCCTCGCCGCGCAGGTTCCCGCACTCATCCTGAGCGGCGACAAATCAGCCCCGGCGCGCGCGGCCTTCGAGGCAAGCGCCCAAGCCTTCATCACCAAACCGGTAAAGGCCGCCGAACTGCTGGCAAGGCTCCGCGCGCTGGTGGAGACAGTCAGGCCGGGCTGGTTTGATAGGCGGCGCCCGAGTTTTGCCACGGAACCCGCTGTTCCTCCGTCCACCGATGCCGCGATCTGCGTTATCGACGATGATCCCGGCGTGTGCGATGCCATGCAAAGAACCCTCGAGGCGGAGGGGCACCATGTGGCGGCTTACCATTCCGCCGAGATGTTTCTGGCAGACCACAACCGCGCGAAATGCCGCTGCCTTGTGGTCGATGTTGGCTTGAGCAACCGCGGGCTTAATGGTCTCGAACTGCAAAGCCGGCTGAAAGCAGAACATTCCAGCGCACCTATCATTTTCGTGACCGGAACGCGCGATCTGCCCAAGGCGGTGAAGGCAATCCGCGATGGCGCCGTCGATTTTCTGCAAAAGCCGGTCAGCAACGCCGAATTATGCGCAAGCGTCGCCCAGGCTCTGGCCGGGGCGGCGTCGGACAACCAAAGCCTCGCCACTCAGAATGAGGCGGCCGCCTGCCTCGCAATGCTGACAGAGCGCGAGCGCCAGGTAATGGTGTGCATGGTGGCCGGTGAGGCAAGCAAGATCATCGCGGCCGATCTCGGCATTAGCCAGCGCACGGTTGAGCATCACCGCCAGAGCATAATGCGTAAAATGGGGGTGAAATCCCTTGCCGCCCTGGTCCGCAAGGCGGGGCTGACCCACCCAGCCGGGGAACGGCGGTAGAACTACCTAGATGAATTCCGAGGGTACCCATGATACCATTGCACGGTTATTAACAAAAACGAATATTATACCTTTCGCGTTGCTTTCAGGGAAAACGGCAGGTTTCATGCCAGGTTTGGGAGGGGTATCGTGCCGGACGTTACTGCTGCAACGCAATATAATTTTGACTCTGGTGTAGGATTGGCGCGCGCACCAGAATACGATTTTGGCTGGATGCGCGCTTATCGTCATTTTTTTGAGGGCGTGAGCGCCGTGGCTGTGGCGCAGTTGGACCTGGCGGTGTTCATGCTTGCGGCGTCCCATCCGCAGGAGCCGTGGACAATGATGCCGGGCCTCGCGGGTGAGGCTGCGCGCCGTTGGTTTTCCGGAGACAGCGAGACGTTGCATGAAACGCTCTTAACCCATCGCCTGATGGACGATGGCTTTGCGGATAGTTTTTTCGCGCCGCCGGATACTCCTGCGAGCGGGCCCGGCAATGATGTTGAGCCGCAAGCGCTTCAAACGATGACTCCGATGCAGAGACAATTCGCCGTCATCGAATAATATGAGGAGTTGCCGTGAAAAATAAGCCTGCCGGTCAACCGTGGTCCCGCGAACCTGGTAAAGGGGCGCTGTCTGTTCCCGCACAGTTTTTGCCGTCATCGGCATTGGCGTGGCGCACGCCAATTGTTATTCTGAATGCCATAAATATGGAGCCCTCACACAAAGTGGATGAAATCACAAGGCGGTCCAATGAATGGGATATGGAAACGGTTGTGTTTCAAAAACAAGAAGATTTGGTCGATTCATAAAAGTTCGTCATCCGTGCGGCGCGTCAAACACAAATGACCATAACGTAATATTAGTTTGCCTTACAAAACGTCATTTTGGATAAAGGATCAAATTAAACTGACAAATTAAGGCGTGCCAGGATGCGCTCATCAACCTTCGGCGAGGAGTGTTTGTAATGTCTGTTGACCTTCAAATAACGAATCAGGGGTTTGGCAATGATCTGCCACATCAACGCCCGCGTGAGAGAGCAGGTGTCCTTGGCGGCTTTTTCCGTACCAGGCCGGGCGCGCCCGCTGGCGTCCCAACAACGAATGGGCTGAGGGGATTGGGGGTTAAAACAGGCGCCGGGAAACGGTCAAGAGTCAGAAACAGTGAGCTGCAAGCTGGTTTGATTCCGGCGCAGCGGCACGCCGTACTTTCGGTTCTGCTGGACGCCACTGTGCCGCTCGCGCGTTGCGGAGATTCCGCATTCAAGCCGCTTTGGGTCGATGAAGCGATGAATCGAGCCCGCGACATGGCCGGTCTTGTTGCCGAGCTTGAACATCAGAATCCATGCATTCATCAAAACCCTGAGGATTCAAAAGCTGAATACCAGGCCGCCTGCGATTTTGCGGAAGCACTCCGATCTTTGGCTATGGCGGATGATCAGTATGCATCCGGTGAATGACGCGGGCCTTACTTTTTCAGGTGTCGTCGTTCTCTGATGATATCCTCCAGGTTTTCGATGCCGAAGTCGGAGAAGGCTGCGGTGCCTTTGCCATCT
>JAJZCG010000048.1 GCA_021846225.1 Pseudomonadota bacterium
AAGATACGGTCCCACTGATCGTCGCGTAGAACCAACCGGTCAAGAACACCCAAGACTGCCTCCCAAATGGCAGTCTTGAATCACAAATCAAACCGAGCCGGAATCCCTAGAGTCCACAGAACCTAGGGCAGCCATCGGCCCCCACGGGCAGCAAACCGCATAATGGCGGATTAAAGTTGCTAACCTTCGCCCTGGTGACGCAAAACACCCGGCCCAAGGGCCGGGCTGGGTGATGATCCCGCGCCGCCCGCGGCGCTTCCGTGCGGCTATGCCAAGCTCCCATGGAAGCGGCTTGGCCTTAATATTGTTGTTGTGACTCATTATAGCGGACGCAATAGAATTCCGGCCTCAATTGCACCTGGATTGATTCATGGCATTTTTTATGCATCCGGCTGCTGGTGCGCCGCTTCTTCCGCCACCAGTTCTTTCTTGGAGAGCTTTCCCACCATCGTCTTGGGCAGGCTGGCGCGGATCACCAGCGTTTTTGGAATTTCGATTTTGTTTAGTATCGTGGCAAGAAATTTCAAAATCTCAGCCTCTGTCGCGCTCTGCCCTGGGCGCAGCGAGACGTAGAGCTTTGGCGCCTGACCGCGATATTTATCGGGCACGCCGATGGCGATGGCATCTTGCACGGCGGGATGCTGATACGCCGCCTCCTCGATAACGCGCGGATAGACATTATACCCGCCGCACAGAATCAGATCCTTGATCCGATCGACGATAAACAAATACCCATCCTCGTCGAGATACCCGATATCCCCGGTGCGCAGGCTGCCATCGACGAAAGTTGCTCTGGTATCATCGGGCTTCCGGTAATAACCGCGCATGACCTGGGGGCCGCGCACGCAAATCTCGCCGCGTTCGCCCTGTGCCAGCAGTACGGTAGGATCGGTCCGGTCGCGGATCTCGATCGTTGTCCCCGGCACCGCCGGTCCGACACTGCCGCGTTTGACTGCGTCCGCTAGGTTGAACGTTACCACCGGGGATGTCTCGGACAATCCGTAACCTTCTATGATAATGCTATGAGAAATCCGCTCGAAGCGATCCATGACCTCGGCAGAAATCGGCGCGCCGCCGGAGATGCAGAACTTGATGGAGCTGAGATCAAATCCCTTTGCCGTTTCGGCGGCGTTGCTGATGGCGGTAAAGAGTGTCGGCACGCCGGGGAGCAGGGTAGGGCGGGTGCGCCGGATCGTGGCCATCAACGGCTTAATTTCCGCACGGGGCAGCAAAACTAATTCCGCGCCGATATCCAGACCGAGATTCATGATCGCGGTCATCGCGAATACGTGAAAGAACGGCAGCACCGCGAGAAACCGCTCCGCCCCAAGGCTCACCGGCGGGATTACCGCACGAACCTGGGCGACATTGACGCCGACATTCGCATGCGTGAGCATCGCCGCCTTGGGGGTGCCCGTCGTGCCGCCGGTAAATTGCAACACCGCGATATCGCGGCCCGGATCAATCGCCACGGGAGCGAGCGTCCGCGTTCTGGCAATCAACTGCTCGAAACGAACATATGCACCGCCAGTCTTCACCTTTACGATATCATTCGCTTTGAACAGACGAAACAGAATCCCCTTGCGCCAGGGCAGCGCCGCGGCCATCGAGCAAACGACCACATGCCGCAGCACGCCCGCTTCCGCCAACGGCGCGATCTTGTCGTGAATCATCGCAAGATCGAGCGAGACTATGATCTGGACTTGCGCATCGCGCACCTGCGCCTGGATTTCATGCGCCGTATAAAGCGGGTTGAAGTTTACCACCGTTCCGCCGGCTTTGAGAATGGCGTAGTACATGACAACAAAATACGGACAATTTGGCAGGCACAGCCCAACATTTACACCCGGCCCGGCGCCCAGCTCTTGCAACCCGGCGGCGGCGCGCTCGACCAGGCGCCCAAGCTGCGCGTAGCTGGTCCGCTGCCCAAAAAAATCCATCGCCGGACGCGGGCCGAAGCGCCGTACCGCCTGATCGAGAATATCGCCTACCGGAGCGGGGCTAAAATCAAAATCTTTCATGGCGCCCCCTTAACCCCAGGCTGCCATATTTTTGTTAATTTCAAGCAATGCCTCGCGATATTCCTCGCGCCATTGCGCAATCCGCGTCGCGGCGGGGACAATCTCACGCACCGCGCCGATCCCCTGTCCCGCCCCCCAGATATCACGCCACGCCTTGGCAGCGCCCGCCATCGCGCCGAAATCCATGCGCGAGGGATCTGAAACCGGCAGGTTCTTGGGGTCCAGCCCAGCGGCGCGGATCGAGCCGGCGATGTAATTGCCATGCACGCCAGTAAAATAATTGGTGTAGATAATATCGTCGGCAGCGCCTTCAACAATGGCCTGCTTGTAGGCAGTGGCCGCATTCGCCTCCTCGGTGGCGATGAACGCCGAGCCGATATAGGCAAAATCTGCGCCTAGCGCCTGCGCCGCGAGAATCCCCCGCCCCGTGGCAATCGCGCCTGAGAGGGCGAGCGGTCCGTTGAACCAGGCGCGAATTTCCTGCACGAGTGCGAAGGGCGAGAGCGTGCCTGCATGTCCACCCGCCCCGGCAGCGACAGCGATCAACCCATCCGCGCCTTTCTCGACAGCCTTGCGCGCGAAGGGCACCGAGATCACATCATGCAGGACGATCCCGCCGTAGCTGTGCACCGCGTCGTTGATATCGCTGCGCGCACCGAGCGAAGTGATGACGATTGGCACTTTATATTTAACGCAGATTGCAACATCATGTTCCAGCCGCTCGTTGCTGCGATGGACAATCTGGTTAACGGCAAAAGGTGCCGCAGGCCGCTCCGGGTGCGCCGCATCATGCGCCGTGAGTTCCGTGGTAATGCGCGCCAGCCAGTCTTCCAGCATCGCCGCTGGCCGCGCGTTGAGCGCAGGAAACGCACCGATGACGCCCGCCTTGCACTGGGCGATTACCAGCTCCGGCCCGGAGAGAATGAACATCGGTGCCGCGATCACGGGCAGAGACAGACGGTTTTGTAAAAATTCAGGAATACTCATCAGAATATCTCCGTTCTGGTTCAGGTGCCGGGCTGGAAAAATGAGGCGATCGCCTCACGCAGCTCTGCCGATTGCAATTGCACGCGGAAAATTTCGATCTCCTCCATTACCCGCGCCCCCACATCCTGCCCTGGGTTCTTGAGTAACCGCTTGGTCGCCAGCACGGCCGCCCTGGGCTTGGCGGCAATGCGCCGCGCGACATCGAGGGCCGCCGCATCCAGCTCCGAATCGGCAACAACACGGTTGACCAGGCCGATCTCGTATCCCCGCGCCGCATCAAAAGCCTCGCCCAGCAGCAGCAACTCTGCCGCCCGCTGGTATCCGGCGAGACGCGGCAGCAGCAGCGAGCTTGCCGCCTCGGGCACCAGCGCCAGATCAACAAACGGCAACTGGAAGCGCGCAGTCTCCGCCGCCAGCACCATATCGCAATGCAGCAACAGCGTCGTTCCAATACCGATAGCCGGTCCGCGCACCGCAGCAATCATGATTTTTTCAAAACTCGCCAGGATTTTCAGGAACACGATGACGGGCGCGTTCGCATCGCTCAGCGGCGCGGTGATGAAATCCTTGAGATCGTTCCCAGCGGTAAAACAGCCGCCGTTGCCCGAGATCAGCACCACCTGCACCGCCGGATCATTCTGCGCCGCGTGCAGCGCCGCGGTCATCGCCGTATACATCGCGCCGGTGATGGCGTTCTTCTTGGCCGGACGGTCGAAGCGCAGATGCAGCACCGCGCCGTCGCGTACATATTCGATCCCGCTTTGGTTTTCAGCCGCAGACATGGAAACCCCTCCTTACTTCCCGGTACAATTTTGTAAAGCTGTATGTGGGCGCGTCCAGATTTGCGATTTCCCGAATAGCGGAAGGCCGATGTAGCCGCGCACACGCAATCTGCCGTCTGCGGTCAGATGCATGGTCGATTTATAGGTGTTGCCGTTCTCCGCATCATAGATCCACCCGCCCGACCATGTCCCCGGCGCATCCGGGGTGAACCCGCCGATCATCTGCAGGCCACAGAGCGGACGAGTTTGCAACGCCGGATTGTTGTTGTGGATGTCAGTCTTGGGCTGACCCGCGCTGTTGAGCGGGACGCGCAGCCACGCAATGCGCCCGCACAGATCCGCGCCGCAAGGCGCAATCAGTATTCCCGCCCGCTGCGACTGGTCGAGCCACCACCCGGCAGGGCTATTTTGCGCCCGCGCCAAATTCGCCGAAGCTAGCGACAGCCCCAAGGCCAGGCACCCAAAAACGATAATTTTAGCAATGAACCTGTTAGGCTTCACTTGCGTCGCCCTCCTGTATTGGTATATCCTTTGCCGTATAGGGCATGCTTCCATACAATATGAGTGAGCGACGGCAAAAGCAAGGTCATGCCCTGAGGAGGATGAAGAATTGATAAACATGAAGCAGTCCAAAATTGTTTTTTCGTCGCTATTGGGTTTGGCCGGTGCGGCCTGCCTGACCTCCGCCGCGTTCGCTTCGGGCTTTGGCCTGCGTGAAGGTTCGGCGGATTGGCTCGCCAACGCCTTCTCGGGCGAGACGGCCAACGCCTATGATGCAGGCACCGCCGCTTCCAACCCGGCGGGCATGGTCCGTCTGAACCAGGACGAGATCGACGGCGCGATCAGCTATATCGGCCCCGCGGCGACCTTCACCGGCAGCAACAGCAACCCCTACGGCGCGGGCACGATCTCGGGTGTAACCGGCGGTAACGCGGTGGCCCCGGCGGCGAGCGGTGCCACCTTCGGCGTGTTCAAGCTGACGCCCAATCTATGGGCCGGTTTGAGCATCACCGCACCTTACGGCGAGCGCACCAGCTATCCCAGAAATTTTGTCGGCCGCTACCAGAGTCTTGTCTCCGCGATCACCGACATCAATTTCGGCCTCTCCCTGGCCTATAAGGTGAACAGCCACCTCTCCATCGGCGGCGGCCCGAACTTTGACTATTTCTCGGCCCGGCTGACCCAGGCGCTCGATGTCCCCACGCTTAGCGCTTTGACCGGCCAGGATCCGATCAGCGCGCTCAAGGGCAACGACATCGGCATCGGCTATAACCTCGGCGTGCTCTACCAGTTTGACAACGCAACCCGCATCGGCATCGACTATCGCTCGCGCATTCAGCACAATCTGACCGGCAACGAGACCGTCGCCGTTCCGGGGAGCTACCCGGCCCCATACCCCGCCTTGCTCGAAGCCAATAACGGCGTCGCCAAAACCTCGATCACCCTGCCCGACAGCCTGAGCGTCGGCCTCTACCACCAACTCACACCGCGATGGGCCGTGATGGCCAGCGTGCAATGGACCGACTGGTCCTTGTTCAACACCCTGAACGTGACCAGCGCGAACGGCACGCCGTTAGCCAGCATCGTCGAGAAATGGCGCAACACCTGGTACGCCGGTGCCGGCGCCAATTATCAGGCCACCGACAAACTGCTGCTGCAAAGTGGCATCGCCTATGACCAGTCCCCGGTGGACAACGCCAACCGCACAACCCGCGTGCCCGATGCTGACCACTACATCCTCAGCGCCGGCGCGAAGTACCAGATCACGCGGAATGTCGATATGCAACTCGCCTACGCCCATATCTTCACCCCAGGGGGCACGATCAACAACAGCGCTGGCGCAACAGCCGGGATCATCTCGGGCAGCTACAGTGCTTCGGACGACAGCGTGACCGCAGGCGTCGCGGTCAAGTTCTAAAAGTTTGGGGCGGCAAAAAAGCGCGCGTGCCGGAGATAAAATCCCGGCGCGCGCGTAGCGCGTTCAGCGCGGTGCGTGGAATTTGTACAGCCTGCGGCATCGGTTCCGAGCCGCATGAGATGGCTGCACCCAATTTGACGGGAAACAGGCAAGCATCGAGAGCCTTCAAGAAATATCAAACCTGAATGCCGCCCAAAAACGCAACTGACCCTATAAGATCAGTTGCCTTAATGCATTAAGCGCCTGAAACCGTAATCGCATGGCCGGTTCGTCAATCACCGGCCGATTCTATAAACATAAGCCAAACATTGCTTCATTTGTTTACCGGCCATGCGAAAACATTGTGCTTCAGAATGCGGTGTCCTCGAACTCCATCATCGTCTTGGCCCCGGACTGGATCGCCGCGAGCAGGGCGCCGGTCTGCGGCAGGAGCCTTTGCATGTAGAAATTCGCGGTATCGAGCTTGGCTTTATAGAAACGCTCCGCCGCCTTGGGCTGTGCGATTTTCGCCATCCGCGCCCACATGAAGCCGAGCGCCACCAGCCCGAACAGCCGCAGATAATCCACCGAGGCAGCGCCGATCTCGTTGGGATCGGACATCGCCGCCTCCATGATATACCCGGTCGCGACCTGAAAATGCTCCAGCGCGGTCTGCAACGGCCCGACAAACGGCGCCATGTCCTCGCCGCCATTGGCGTCGCAGAATTCCATCACCGGATCGAGGAAGCGCGTCAGCAAGCGCCCTCCCTCGGCAGGCAGCTTGCGCCCAACCAGATCGAGCGCCTGCACGCCATTGGTGCCCTCGTAGAGCATGGCAATGCGCGCATCGCGGAGATACTGCTCGACGCCGTGATCGCGGATATAGCCATGCCCGCCGTAGCACTGCACCGCGAGCGAGGAGATCTCGAAGCCGAGATCGGTGAAAAATGCCTTCACCACGGGGGTCAGCAACGCGGTGAAATCATCGGCCACCAGCTTGGCCTCCGCATCCGCTGAAAGGTGCAGCACGTCGATCTCGCGCGCGACCCAGCCAGCCAGCGCGCGGCAGCCTTCGATATAGGCGCGCATGGTCAGCAGCATCCGCCGCACATCGGGATGCACGAGGATCGAATCCGCCGGCTTGTCCTTGTTCTTCGCCCCGGTGAGCGCTCGTCCCTGAATCCGCTCGCGCGCGTAGGCCACGGCGTTCTGATACGCGGCTTCCGCCACGCCCAGCCCCTGAATCCCGACAGACAACCGCTCGGTATTCATCATTGTGAACATGGCGCGCAGGCCCTTGTGCGGCTCGCCGAGCAGCCAGCCCTTGGCGCCGTCGAAAGACATGGCGCAGGTGGCCGACCCCTTGATACCCATCTTGTGCTCGATGGCGGTGGCGCTGACGCCATTGCGCGCGCCCAGGCTGGCGTCTTCATTGACCAGGAATTTCGGCACAACGAAAAGCGAAATGCCCTTCACCCCCGCAGGCGCATCCGGCAGGCGGGCCAGCACCAGATGGATGATGTTGCTGGTCATATCGTGTTCACCGGCAGAGATGAAAATTTTATTGCCGGTGAGGGCGTAGGTTCCATCTCCGTTTGGCACGGCCTTGGTGCGCAGCATCCCCAGGTCGGTACCGCAATGCGCCTCGGTCAGACACATCGTGCCCGACCACTCGCCGGAGACCATTTTCGGCAGGTAGGTCTGTTTCAACGCCTCGGTTCCGTGATGGTAGAGCGTGGTGTACGCCCCGTGCGTCAGGCCAGGATACAGGCTGAACGAGATATTCGCCGCACACATCATCTCTTCCACGAGCAGCGACGCCGCAATCGGCATTCCCTGCCCGCCAAATTCCGGCGAGGACGCCATCGCGGTCCAGCCGCCGGCGCGGAATGCATCATACGCGACCTTGAACCCCGAGGGTGTGCGCACGGCACCGTTCTCAAAGGTGCAGCCCTCAAGATCGCCGCTCTGGTTGAGAGGGAACAGCAAGCCCTCGGTCAGTTTGGCGGCATCTTCCAGCACATTGTCGAGCAGTTCGGGGGTAAAATCCTCAGCCCCCGGCAACGCGGCAATGGATTTGCTGTCATGAAGCTCGTGCAGGACGAAGCGCATGTCCTCAAGCGGTGCTTTGTAGATCGGCATGTCTGGTTTTCCTTCCGTTAGTTTCTTAAGGGCTTCCCGGAATCGATAATGCTTTTGATCCGCGCCTGGCTCTCCTTGGTGCGGATCAGCGCCATGAAGGATTGCCGCTCCAGCGTCATGACATCCGTCTCGGAAAGCTCCTCTGCATACTCCACCTTACCGCCGCTGAGCACATCCGCCAAAGCACCGGAGACGGTCACATCATGATCCGTGGCAATACCGCGCTTGTGGAACCCTTCCACCGCCAGCGCCATCGCCACGCGCCCGGATGGCCCCGGCAGGTGCAGAGCCTGCGCCTGCGGCGGCGCGTAACCCGCCACCATTGCCAGGGCGCGGGCCTTGGCGTCGCCAAGCAGCCGGTCGCGGTTCATGGTGATGCCGTCGCTCGGGCGCATGAATTTCAGTTCAATCGCCTCCGCCGCCGAGCGCGAGACGGTCGCGGTCGAGATAATTTCAAACACCTTTGCCACCGCGGGCATTGGCCCTTTGGGCATTTTCGGGTCTTCCTGCCAGCGGCTCAGCATCGTGGCGCAACCGCCCCAGCCGGGTACGAGGCCAACGCCAACCTCGACCAGCCCGATATAGCTCTCCGCATAAGCCTGCACCGCCGAACAATGCAGCAGCATCTCGCAGCCCCCGCCGAGTGCCCGCCCCGCGGGCGCGCCGACCACGGGGA
The DNA here is from genome assembly GCA_021846225.1 of Pseudomonadota bacterium. GTDB lineage: Bacteria > Pseudomonadota > Alphaproteobacteria > Acetobacterales > Acetobacteraceae > Acidocella. The sequence goes on from JAJZCG010000048.1 coordinate 8,506, forward strand.
AGGGCGCATTGCGCATCGCGGTGTAGAGCTTCTGTCCGTCTTTAATGAATCCTTCGATTTTCCCCCAGAGCCGGATATTGGCCATCATATAGGCCATGCCGATATTCGCCCCTGTCGAAAAATTCGTCTTATGCGGCATCTCGCGCAGATCGTCGTTATAGAGCACCAGAGCCTTGTAACTCTTGCCAACCAGCGAAAGGGTTTTTTCCAAAATGGACAAAACATCCCCATCGAGCATGTTCAACATCGCATGGCGAATTTCCGCATGGATCTCGAAACACAACACCCCATCGCCAAGGTCCCAGGTGGAGGCAACCTTGTTCGAGAGTAGCGGCTTTTGCGCCCGCTTGATATCGTCGAGGAGCAAGATTCCCGGCGCCCGGCGGATCGGCTTATACCCGCCGCCCAACGCAAACTGCTCCAACGCGCCCGCCGCATTCGTCCGGTAGAATTTGCCAGCGCCGATCTGCTGCAAAATCGGTGGCACCGTCAGGCCCAGCTGCGCGAGATGAGCGCAAACCCACTCCGCGCCGAGCTGGTCGATCAACTCAAACGGCCCGAACTTCCAGGTATAACCCAGCCGCATCGCCGCATCGATATCGGCAATGCCGTCAGCAATCTCAGGCACCAAAGACGCCGCATAGGCCAGCACGCGGCCCAGCACGCCCCACGCATATTTGCCGAACTTGCTGCTATCGGCAAGCAGCTTCTTAACATCGTTGCGTGCATCCTTGACCAGCGCAATCTCCGCACGCACCGAGGGCCGCCATTCAAGATCGCCCTTCGCCGCCGCCTGGATATTCAGGGCGGTCTTCGCCCGCTTGCCATCCGCGCCGCGCACCGAGCGATAAAATCCACCCTTGCCCTTGTTGCCGGTATAGCCCTGCGCAATCATCGTCCCGATCATCGCCGTATCACGATTCATGGCGTGAAACAGATCGCTCTGCGGCAACAGCCGAGCCAGGGACGCATTGACATGCGGCCCAAGATCAATGCCCACCAGATCCATCAGGCCAAACACCCCGGTCGAGGGAAAGCCCATGGGCTTGCCCATGATCGCATCGGCTTCTTCGACTTCGAGACCCAATTCCAGCGCCAGCACCAGCGCCGATTGAATCCAGTATGTACCGATCCGGTTGGCGATGAACCCTGGCGTATCGTTGCATTGGATAACTGTTTTGCCGAGCTTCTCGTCGGCAAATTTGTGCAACGGCGCAAACTGCTCGCCCTCGCCGCCGACAATTTCGAGCAGCCGCATATAGCGTGGCGGATTGAAAAAATGCGTAATGCAGAAATCGCGGGTAAACGATCCGGGCAGGCCAGAACAAAGTTCTTTCAGCGGAATCGTGGATGTGTTGGATGACACCACTGAGCCAGGTTTGCGTACCGCATCAAGCTTTTTATAAAGCTCCTGCTTGACATCAAGCCGCTCGACCACCGCCTCAACAATCCAGTCCACGTCCTTCAACGCGCCCAGATCATCCTCGATATTCCCAGCCTTGATTCGCCTGACGGCATTTTTGCCCATCAGCGGCGCCGGGTCCATCTTCTTCAACCGCTCGATCGCCCCCTGCGCCACGGCATTTCGGTTGGTCTCTCCGGGTTTAACAATATCCAGGAGCAATACACTCGCCCCCGCATTGGCGGCATGGGCGGCGATGCTCGCCCCCATGACGCCCGCGCCAATTACAGCAACGGAACGAATTTCCTCCATCTCAAATCGCCTCCAGTACCGTGGCAATCCCCTGGCCGCCGCCAATGCACTGCGTCGCCAGCGCATAGCGCCCGCCGGTGCGCCTGAGCAGCGCCGCCGCCTTGCCGGTAATGCGCGCCCCGGTGGCGCCGAGCGGATGGCCCAGCGCAATCGCCCCGCCATCGAGATTAACCTTGGCCGCATCGAGCCCAAGCTCGCGGATACAGGCCAGCGCCTGCGAGGCAAACGCCTCGTTCAATTCAACGACATCGAGCGCCCCCGCCTCGATCCCCGCCCGCGCCAGCGCCTTGCGTGAGGCCGCAACGGGACCAATCCCCATAATTTCCGGCGCACACCCGGCAACGGCCACGGATTTAATCCGGGCTAGCATCGGCAGGTCATGGCGTCGCGCATAGTCCTCGGAACAGACCAGCACGGCGGACGCACCATCGGTCAACGGCGAAGACGTCCCCGCCGTCACCGTCCCGGTCTTGGAGAAGGCGGGCTTCAACCCGGCCAACGCCTCGGCTGTCGTCTCGGGCCGCAGGCACCCATCTCGCACTGCCTCGCCCATCGGCACGATCTCTTCGTCCAACCGCCCATCCTGCTGTGCCGCTGCCGTCTTGCGTTGGCTCTCCAGGGCAAATGCCTCCTGCATTTCGCGTGAAATCTGCCAGCGCCCGGCGACGTTCTCCGCCGTCTCACCCATGCCGATATACGCCTCCGGCTTGGCGGCGTAGAGTTTGGGCGAGGGCAGCAGGTTGAACCCGCCCATCGGAATCCGGCTCATGCTCTCCACGCCGGCGCAAACGAACACCTCACCCGCCCCCATCGCAATCGCCCCCGCCGCGATATGCACGGCCATCATCGACGAGCCGCAAAACCGGTTAATCGTGGCCCCCGCGACCGAGAGCGGCAATTCCGCCAAAAGCCCGATCAAGCGTGCCACATTCAGCCCCTGCTCACCCTCGGGAAAGGCGCACCCGGCGAGAATATCCTCGATATCCCCTGCATTAATCTTGGTGCGCGCCACGAGCGCGCGGACCACATCCGCCGCCATCTCGTCGGGGCGGACCCGCGCCAGCGCACCCTTTCCAGCAGGTGTAAAGGCCGAACGGGCATAGCCCGCAATCACAGCATTGGTCATGGAACGCTCCAGCTTTGTTCGGTTATTCTGCCTGGCTGGCCAGCACGGCCTCGCATTGGCGGTCAATTTCAGTGAGTTCGGCAAGGCTCTGGTCTATGGCGGCGCGCTGCTCTTGCAACTTGGCCACCCGTTTGCGCACCAGCACCAACAGCTGACGCGTCTGCAGATGGTGGGTCGGGTCGGCGTCGTAAAGGTCGAGGTAATCACGGATCTCGCGCAGCGAGAAGCCGAGCTTCTTGCCGCGCAGGATCAGTACGAGCCGGGCCCGGTCGCGGTGTGTATAAACCCGGGCAGTTCCGGCGCGCTGCGGCGCGATCAACCCCTTATCCTCATAGAAACGAATGGTCCGCGCTGTCACCCCGAGCTGTTTTGCCAATTGGCTGACAGAGTGGAACGCGGCAACATCGCCGCCCGCCGCAGCATGAGCCTGAGAAGAAGACGGCATGGTTCTGATCAATCCTGGTCTGGGTTTTTGGGCAATGGTCGCCTCAAGCATGACAAGTTCCACGGTCTGACGCAAAGAGTAGAGGATTGCCGTATAGGGCATGCCCTGGCCCTTTGTCCAGGGGGAATTTACATGGCCGCCAAAACTGATCACCAGCTGGAAGGCGCAATTGGCGGAAGGTGCCGCCGGTCTTTTCGGCGGACCGCCCGCGGCCGGGGCGGCGCCTGCGGTGGATTTGAAATCCCCGCGCGCCAAAATCGGAGGTCTCGCGCTTGAGTATGATTTTTTGTCCGGTGCGCTCGGCAAGGCGGCCTGGCGCGACAACGTGTTTGTCGAGCGGCTCTGGCGCTCGGTGAAGTATGAGGAGGTGCATTTGCATGCTTATGCCAGCGCCGGCGAGGCCCGTGCTGGGCTGGACCGGTATCTGAATTTCTACAACGGGCGGCGCCCGCATTCGCGCCTGCCTGCCCGCACGCCCGGCCAAGCCTGCTTTACCCAGACCCCAGGGCTTGCCGCCGCCTGAAAATCTCCCCGCCCGGAGCTGGTCCTCGGCTGTGCAGAGATGCCAAAAATCGGTGAATCAGGATTGACCTTGATCGTGTCCCGCCGCGTGATGTAGGAGCGGTATCCTGAGCAGCCACGTTCTTCTCAGATTTTTTTGAACAACGGGCTTTTTGGTTTCTCTGTGCCATCCTTGGCGGTGAGGAAGCGCTCGGTAAAAATATACTTCTCGAACAACCGCCCGCGCATCAACGTATTGACGCAGGCCTCGATCATCGGCGGCGGCCCGCACAGATATGCGGACCATCCCTCAAACAACCCGTCAAACAGCCGGGCGGCGACATCGTGGACAAACCCGCGCTCGCCCGTCCAGCCGCTTGCTTGCGGCTCGGAGGAGAGGGCAGGGATGTAGCGGAAATTACTATGTTCCACCGCCAGCGCCGAGAACTCTGCCTCGCCATACAAATCCGCCCGCGTGCGCACGCCATGCACCAGCATGATCGGGTCGCGATATCCCGCGGCCAGCAAGTCCAGGATCATCGAACGTGGACTGGAAACCCCGGTCCCGCCCGCCATGAACAACAAAGGTCCGCCGCGTGATTTGCGTATAAAAAACCGCCCATAAGGCCCTGAGAGCGCCACCGCGTCGCCGGGCTTCAAAACCTCGTGAATATACGCCGTTCCTTGCCCGCCCGGTACACGCCGTATCTGCAAATCGACATACCCATCCTCAGACGGCGGATTGGCGATCGAGAAGGCGCGCGTCCCATGCACCCCCGGTAGTGTCAGGTTGACATATTGCCCGGCCTGGAAATCAATCCGCCCGCCGCCAAGCCCAAGGCGCACCCCCTTCACATCATGCGTCAGATCCTCCAGCGCCTCGACCCGCCCGGCAAAATCCCGCACGGTGATGCGCCGCTGGTCCGGCTCCTCGTCGATATCCGCCTCGATGGTGACATCGCTCATCATCCGCGCGCAGCAGGCGAGGGTTTTCCCTTCCACCCGCTCAAAATCCATCAGCGCGAACGGCGAGGCATCGCCATGATCGACCTCGCCTTCGCGCGCCTCGACCTTGCACGTCCCGCAAAGCCCATGCCCGCAGGCATAGGGCAGATAAATCCCCGCGCGCAGACAGGCGTCGAGGATGGTCTGCCCATCCTCAACCTCGATGCACTCACCCAGCGGCTCAATGGTCAGTTGATGTGTCATGGAAAAAAGTCCTTATTGGCCGCGGCACTTTAAGAAGCGGCGCGGCCTGTCAAGCCAGGTGTCCAGAAACGCACCAGCGATTTATGGTGCATCCCGTTCTCCGCGAGCGACTTGCCAAAATCGGGCGCTGCCATTTTGCCGTCGATCATCCAGTTCACCACCGCCCAGTCGACCTTCGCCGCGTCGGGATGTGCCGCATAATGCGGCGCGATGACGTCGCTAACCAGCGCGCCAAATGGCATCGCAGGCGGCAGGGGAAAGGCAAGCGCCGCACAGAAGGAGAGGTGCTCCTCCCAATGGACATAAACCAGTATATTGCCATGGAAATTCTGCTGGATATCTCTGATCTCGATATGTTTCACATAATCGGGGGTAATCGCCGTAACGGTCATTTGTTTCTCCTCAGGAGCGCATGGCGCATTCACGCGCCATGCTTTCTTGGTGACTAATTCAGCTCAGACAGCCTTGCGCGCCACATCCGCATCGGGGTGCCACTCTTTCCAGATCTTCTCATCGGGCGAGCCTGTATAATCCATATTATCTGCGCCGGCATTCATATTATACCAGGCCAGCACGTCGGGCACCGTCGCGCCGCCGCAATTTCCCTGGAAAATCTGCTGCACCGGCATCCACGCCTGCACATATTTTTCAGGCTCGCCGTCAAAAATATCCTTACAGCCGTCGGAGCAGAAGTGATACGTCTCGCCCTGGAATTGCGTCGCGCGGAAGCAGATCGCCGCCGGATTGCCAGGTTCGGTATAGGCCATCGGAATCTGACAGGTCTGGCAGAGCTGGGGCAGCGCCATGTTGTAGAACCGCTTGCCCTCCTTTTCCATCTCAGCCCACAATTCCCAGCGCGGCCGGTAGTATTTGTCGAACGTGTTGGGATATTTGGCGGAGAGCCAGTCGAGGTGCTCTTTATCGGGCATCCATGTATGGAACGCCGCCGCGTGGGTATATTGGTAAAAAACCGCCCAGTTCTGATGCGAAATATGCTCCGCCTCTTCGGTCGCGATATCCGCGTATTTTGGCATTTTCAGGCCATAACGCTCGAGATCCTGAAACAGCGAGCCACCGGCCTCGACGAAGTAGATATCCCAGGCCTCCTTCCAGGACATTACCTTTTTTGGCAGCATATAATCCATCATCATGGCGACAAGACCAAGCAGCCGATGCCCGCGCCAGAACCATTTATCGACCCATTTCTGCACAATCGGCAGATTGTCCGGATGCTGCTCGAGCAGGAATTTGATGACCTCGATCCCCAGCGTCATATGCCGGCTCTCATCGGATTGCGCCGAAAAGCCAAACGTCACAGTGGACATATCGCCGTTATACGCGGCGCCCGACATGAATGGCACGAACAGCAGATTGGTCAGCAAATACTCGAAGGCAAAGCCAATTGCGATCATAAATTCAAACGGCCCGGCCGAGCGCGCATCATCGAAGAATGATTTTGGCACCGAGAGATACCAAACGCGATCATGCATGTGCGGAAATTCGCTGATGCCATCGAAGAATTTATTGTAATGGCTGATTGTATGCACCTGCGTCTGCAAATGCCGCAACTCGTCGAGCGATTGCATCTGTGCGGCAACCCGCGCGCCCGCCCCGCGCAAATGCCGGCCGGTAAAGGCAAACCCGCGATGTGCCTGATACTCCTCAGGCGAAATCCCGGTGAGGAACAGCTTGACGACGTTGACATAACGCCCATCCGAGAGATTCGTCTGCCCGTTATTCTGCGCGAATGCATCGAGCACGGCATAGAGCTTGCGCTCCTTCTCCGCCTGAAATTTCCAGTAGGTATCCATCGTCAGCCGGAAAGGATCTTCCCAGGCCGACCAGTCTTTGATCTTAATCCCCTCGAAGGAATCATAGGGAAACACATCGTCCATCTTCTGATACGTGGTTTCCCAATCCAATCCGCGCGTCATATGTTCATAACGCTGGCGCAGCCCAAGTTTTTTAACTGTCATTTTTCTGTTCTCCCCTGGCCGCTTAGTGGCGCCAGCTTAAGGTGAAGTGATCGTCATCCTCATCGAGGTTGCCCGCCATCGAGACGAGGACGAGTTGAATCTCCTGCGGCTCCCACGCGCGCCCTAGCCGCTCCTCAACCGAGGCGCGCCTGATCGTGATCGAATGATCGCAATCGAGCTTGACCGCGCCATGCATGTTTAAAACCCGCACGCCCGGATTATCGGCCAGAATCGCCTCGATAATCGGTCGCGCATCGTCGTTTTGCAGCAATGTGATGGATGCCACCTGCGCCATGTTCATCCCCTCCTTAAACCTCCAGACCGAGTGCCGCCGCCCGCAACCGCGCCGCCTCGCCCGCCGCGAGCGCCGCCTTGCCGCCATCGCCGAGCAACGCCGAGCAGAGCGGCTTGGCCGCCTCCACCGCGCGCGCAATCCAGTGCGTGGCCCATTGCGAAACCAACGCCTTGTTATGCGCCGATTCAGCCGCGACCACCTTGACCACGCTATCGCTCCAGCGGCTCTCCTCAGCGCGCCAATCTTGCATGAATTCGGTCAGCATCGCCACGCTCAGCCCGGCATCGGCAAAGGCAGGCTCGGCGAATTTATAGATGAAATCAAGCAAAACGCCGTTCACGCCGAGCGTCTGTGCAACGTAGAGCTGGAACCAGTCGCGCTCGACAAAACTATCCTCGATCAAGCGCCGCACCTCCTGCCAGGCCGGATCTTCCAGCCAGGTTTTTTTGGCTGCGTCGAGGGAGGTCGCGCTCTGGCTGTCCAGCACCAGCCCGATGCGGCTGATAATCTGGGCCATGCCAAGCTGGTCGGCGGCAGAGAAAATACAAGGCGCGGTAATCGCCGTGCCATATCCGCGCTGGCAGATCTCGGTCATGTTCATATTGCCGCCCCAGTGCAGATGGCGCAGCGGCAACAGCCCGCGCTCCAGCGCCGCCCGCGCCTGCGGTGAAATCTTCGCCAGCAATCCGCGCTCCTCCACAAACGAGAAATTGCGATCCACCGCCTGGTTCATGTTGGCGCGCGCGATGTTATAGGCCGCATAATAATACTGGCGCGGGTCGATCGGCTTGTACCAGTCATCCATGACAACAGCGGTCTTGCGCGTGTCATAGGTCCAGAATTCAGGCTCCCAATAAGGTTTGTAGTGGAAATTGGCGGTCGCCTGAATATCGTAGGTCGCCTCCTGGTAACGCGAGGCAGGCTTATCGCCCCCCAGACGCCGCGCCACATGCCCAAAAGTCTGGCGCCGCGGCGCGATATCAACGGTTTTAATTTGAACGCTCATGCTTCTTCCTCTCTGTGAGGCTTGGTGCCCCATCGTTTCGTCGTGGATCAGGAACCAGAGGCATCGTCCTCCGGGCGGCGCAGCAATCCCGGCTGCCCGGCGCGCCAGGCCAGCCGGTCAAGATCAGCGGCAATTGCTTCCGCGGGGGGCAGAAGAATAACCTTCCGGTCCCCGCAGAACTCACTAAACGCCAGAAGCGGCAGGATCAGCTCGACCGCGAGATCGCCATCACCCAGCGAAAATTCAAACTCGACAAATTTCCCCGCCCTGGTTCCCAAAACCCGGACATAGGCCTGGCTGTGATCGGGAGAACGCAATCGCGGAGCACGCTCGGGGAGTCCCTGGTTGCCCATCCTTATAACGCTCCTCTTCCCGCGGGGGCGTATCTTAACGACGCCCCTCATGATGGCTGTTTTTAGCGGGTATTTTTTTCGGGAGTCAATATAAATTTCGATATTTTATAAAATACCAAAATTGTTACCCGCGTCTGCCCCTCCCGGCCATCATCCATTGCAACCACATTTAAAATGAAAGGCAATGGCAAGGACAGATAGTTGTTCTGCTCGGCCTTTAAAAACATGATGCAGCGCCCGCATGGCGGGGGCGTGGCCCGAATGGGCTTTGGCCTCGCCGCACGACACCTCGGTATCGGCCAGGCGTTGCCGGGGCACTCACCGCCGCGAGAGCGGATGCAACAACGCCATCGAAGCCGATCCGCCTTCGGATCGAGCCCTGAGTGGCTGGAGGCTCGTGGCCAACCTGCCGCTCAGCGATCTCGCCTTCGCCAGCGGGATTGCAACGCTTGGCCACATCGGCGCCTGTCAACGGTTTTGCGACACCCGGATTGGTTGATTAGGCTTGCGCTTTCAGCTTTGCGATGGGCGGGCTAATCCGGCAGGGCAAACCCATATGCGTCCATCCGCAGGATGGCGTGTTCGGTGGAGGTGTGCATCCGCCGTGCCGCGCTGCCCCCGCTTGCTCCCATAGCCGTGAAAAGCGGGAGCAGATGTTCCTCGCTCGGGTGTTCGTCACGCGCGTGGGGGGCGCGGGCGCGGTAGTCGAGCAGGGCGTCGATGTCGTTGCGCGCGAGGGCCTCGTCCATCCAGGCGCTGAATTGCGTGACATCGGGGCTTTCCGGCGCATCCACCGGCTGGCCGCGGAAGCGCCGGAGATCATGGGTGAAGCTGCCGGAGCCGAGGATCAGCACGCCCTCTTCACGCAGTGGCGCGAGGCAGCGGCCGATCTCGAAAGCATGGCGCGGCCCGAGGTGGCTCTGCACCGAAAGCTGGAGCACCGGGATGTCTGCCGCGGGCCAGGCCAGCAGCAGCGGCACCCAGGCGCCGTGGTCGAGCCCGCGGGTCTGGTCAATCCCGGTGGCGAAACCGGCTTTTCCGAGAATATCCGCAATCTGCTGCGCGAGCGCGCCATCGCCAGGTGCTGGGTAGCTGAGGTCATAAAGAGCCCGGGGAAAGCCAAAAAAATCGTGGATCGTCTCGTTGCGGCTGACCGCATTGACCATCGGCGCGGCGGTTTCCCAATGCGCCGAGACGGCAAGAATGGCGCGCGGGCGGGGGAGGCTGGCGGACAACCCGGCGAGGAACGTCCTCGCCGGTGTCTGCGTCAACGCCAGCATGGGCGAACCATGGCTGATGAAGAGGCTGGGTTGCATTACGCGGCCCTCCGGCCAAACGGGGTGGGCACCAGGGCGTAAGGGCCGTCACCGAGCAGCGCGAGGACAACCAGCGCAATGGCCCAGAAAGCCGGATATTCCCATCCGCCGCCCGTCGCGGTGAAATAGAAACCGTTATGGATGTGCACGAGCACAATGGCGCCGATGAGGTCCGGCACGATCAGTAGGGCGGCGAGGCGCGGCCAGATGCCCAGAACCAGCGCAATTGCGGCGGCAAGCTCCCAGAGCATGACGAAGATGCCAAACCATCCCGGCACGCCCAGGCTGGCGAAAAAATGCTCGGTGCCGGCCGGGGTGAAGATGACGAACTTCAGCCAGTCATGGGCGAAGAACAGGAAGCCGAGCGTCAGGCGGAGCAGAAGAATGCCGTAGCCGGCGGTTTTGGTGTCGATGTTCGAATTCATGAGTGATCTCCTTATGTCCTCCACATATCCATGCGTGATTTATTTGTTAATTCCAAAAATCCGGCTTATCGTTATGCGTTTTTGCATGGAGGCGGCTGTGGAGTGGGACGACCTGCGGAGTTTTCTCGCCATCGCACGGGAGGGCACGTTGTCAGCGGCGGCGCGGCGGCTGGGCGTGCGGCAATCAACCATGGGGCGGCGGTTGGCGGCGCTTGAGGAAAAGGCCGGGGTGCGGCTGCTTGAACGCACCCCGCGCGGCTTGCGGTTGACGGCAGCCGGTGAGGCGGCGCGCGCCGAGGTGGAACGGATGGAGCATGCGGCCCAGGCCGCCGAGCGCGCGGTGAGTGGGCGGGATATACGGCTGGAGGGCACCGTGCGGCTGACCACGGTCAGTGATTTTGCGCCGTCCGTGCTGGTGACGGCGCTGGTGGGGCTGGCCGCGCGCTATCCGGGCATCGTGGTGGAGTTAATCGCCGATGACCGAACCCTCTCTCTCGCCGCCCGCGAGGCAGACCTTGCCATTCGCCTCGCCAGGCCGCGCGGGCAGTCGTTGCTTGGGCGCCGGGTGGGATTGGTGTCGTTCGGGCTCTACGCAAGTGCGGGCTATCTTGCCGCGCACAGCACTCCGGCGCTGCCGGGCAGCCAGGGCGAGGGCCACCGGCTGATCCTCTCGCGCGACGAGACGGGTGTGTATGCGGAAATTGACGCGCTGACGGAGATGGCGCCAAAGGCGGCGGTCGCGCTGCGGACGGATAGCCGGGCCGCTCAGCTTGCCGCGGCCCGTGCCGGACTTGGCATTGCCGTGCTTGGCCATCATGTCGTGGCGGGCGAGGGGCTGATCCGCCTTGACTCGCCGCCGCTGCCGGTGCGCGAGATTTGGCTGGTCCAGCACGAGGATACGCGCGATGTGCCGCGCATCCGCGCGGTGGCTGACGCGCTGGCGGCCGCAATGCACGCCGCGGCGCCGCTTTTCGCGGGGGAATGATCCGGCGCCGCGCAACACGGGCGAGCGGCAACCGCCCGGGATAGGGGCCAAACTTTCTTCAACTCCCTCGCCCGCAACCTCAAAAACCATAGGCCAGGCCAAATCATATAAAATCGCGCCGGAACAATCGGATGAATATTTCAGCAAATTACCCTGTAATTTTGCGGTGCATCACTTTAATGCCCCTGGCGGCCAACCTGCCGGACCCAATGCGCCCAGCAGGATCCGTCGGGCGCATTTAATTGCCGGGCATTCTGGTGCTTGATATGGCGGACCTCGCGCGGGGTTACACCAAACAGGTCACGGAAGGCGCGGCTGAAATGCTCGGGGTTAGCAAAGCCGTGACGCTGGGCGAGCGTGGCGATGGCTAAATGCCGGTTGGCGGGATCAAGCAGTGCGGCGCGCGCCCGGTGCAGACGGCGGTCCTTCACGTAGGCGGCAAACCCATCAAACGGCTCGAAGGCACGGTAGAGGCTGCGCCGCGACAGGCCGAACGCGGCCGCCACTGTCTCAGCGGTCAGTTCCGGATTGAGCAGAGAGTCCTCCACATGGCGGCAGATCTGGGCGAAGCGCGCGAGGTTCACGCTGGTGGCATGCGTCTCGCCGATGCGGCCGTTCATTGCCACTGCGGCAAGGTCCAGCAAGGGGCGCAACGCCTGCTGGGCCTGCGCCATCGTCATCATGCCAACCTGCCCGTAGAAGCTGGTCAGGGCGTCGCGGAACAATGTGACCAGGGGCTGCCCGGCAGGCAGCACGGTCTCGTGGCAAGTATCGGGTTGGCGCAGGTGCGGGGCGAGGACGTGCCGCGGCACGAGCAGGTTAAGATTGCCATAGGGACTGGCCGTGGTTGCGAGCGGTTGCGCCAGGTCGAGGACATACAGATCTCCCGGTCCCGCTGCCCCTTCCGCGCCACCCGCGCGGGGTTCGCTTTTGCCATACTGATAGAATTGCAGCAGGTAGCCATCCATGCAGTCTCGTGCGAGCTTGCGCGGCGAGCGGTCGAAATCCTGGATGCTGTTGCAATAACCCGTGCCGAGCACGAAATCGTCCAGGAAAAATGCCTCCACATGGGCGCGAACCCCCTCTGCGGCGCGCTGCCTGGGCCGGCTTTCAAACAACGAACTGATCGACTCCCGCCATATCTCCATCCCCATAGATGGCGATAAATGAGCGGTATCGAAACGCGATACCGGAACAGCAGCGGGTTGCAAGGAAGGTTGATCCACAGCTGCGTTTTAGCAGAATTTCTTCGGGAAATGAAACTATATTTGGCCATGATGGGCGGTATGGCACTGCGTGCCGGTTTTTTGGCACGGCACGTCAATTTTGCTGGGGACACGTACTTTTGGGAGTACAACCGCATCTCCCTCTGGCATTACCGCGGCAGTGCTTCATTATCCCAATTTCAGGAAGGGTATTGGTTTGTTTGTCAAATATTTTTCCTTTGGGATGGTTCGGACGCGACGAAACAACCTGTTGTAACCATTTCTTTCAACCTGGGTCGTTTTTGGCTTTGCCTGGGGGCAACGGGGGAGCGCGCGCCAGCGTGCAGCGCCGCCCCTTGCCCTAAGGCTGACGCTAACGCCCCTTCATTCCACGGAACCTCACGGCAATGAGCATCTTCGATTACACTTTCACCGACAGCAGCGGCACCACGGGCGATCTCGCTCTCACCATGAGCGGCGAGCACATCACCGCCATAAGCGGCAACTATGACGGTTCAGCCGTCACCGGCTTCGATGGTCAGCTTGCTGGGGGATGG
>JAJZCG010000049.1 GCA_021846225.1 Pseudomonadota bacterium
GTGATGGCGCTGGCGGCCTCGCGCTTGACCCGGGATTCCAGGAATTTACCCAGCCGGATGAAGGTGATGATGGCGGCGGAGGACTCGAAATAAAGCGGGCCGGTGGTCGCGAAATCCCACAAGGAGAGGCCGTAGGCGGCGGTGGTGCCGAGCGCCACCAGAACGTCCATATTGCCTGTGCGGGCGCGCAGGGCCTTGAAAGCGGCGATGTAGAACCGGGCGCCGAGCCAGAACTGCATGAGCGTGGCGAGCACGAGCGCCAGCCCGCCCGGCAGGGGGATGAGCATGGAGGCGAACAGCGGCGCGGAAAGCACCACGGCGGCGATGAGTTCCAGCTTCTCGCGCCGGTGGGATTGCGGCCTGGCCCGGGCGCGCAGACCAGCTGCATAACCGGCGCGCGCGGCCGCTGCCGTGAGGGACTCGACGCTGGTGCCAGGGTCCACGAGCAGATGCGCGCTCTCGGTAGCGAGGTTGACCGCGGCACTTTGCACGCCAGGAACCTTGCTCAGGGTTTTCTCCACCCGGGAGACGCAACTGGCGCAGGTCATGCCACCGATGGCGAGGTCGATTGTCTGCGCGGGCCGGATAGGCTGATCCATGCGAGACTATGTGGCCCCCGTACCGGCACGGTCAAGCCTTGACCGCGCCGCCGCGGCCTCCCTTATTGAAGCATCAGGAATTGGAGATAGATCATGGCCAGCGAGACGAAATTGGAAGTTAGCGTGCCGGATATGGATTGCTCCTCATGCGTGCGCGCGATCACCTCGGCGGTGCATGAAATTGACCCGAAGGCCACGGTTGCCGCTGACCTGCAAAGCAAAAAGGTGGCGATTGGGGGCAATGGCGCGGCGGAGGCGTTCATCGAGGCGATCCGGGGCGCCGGGTTCAGCGTTTCCGCGCAATAACATGCGATGATTGCAATTTGACCCGCTTTGCGGGCCAATTTGCAGTCTAAATTGCCTTCCGCGCCTATAATTCAGAGGCGGATTCGGTGGCAGCTCAGTCGTTGGCTGGGTAGGCGGCCATTAGTTTTTTCTGATGCCGCCAGAGCGAGGCCAGCTTGAGCAGGCCCGAGGGGCGCAGGCCGCGCGCGCGGATGGCGGCGCCGATTTTGAAGGATTCGCCATAGTGAAAGAACTGCGTGGCGTAGGCGGCGCGCAGGGTCATATCAGGGTCCCAGATATGGGTGGCCTCCGAGCCGCTGCCATTGAATTCGATGATCTGGAAATTACGGCCCTCGCGCAGGGCCTCCAGCGATTCGTAGCGCAAGTCCAGGCGGGAGAAGTAGACTTCGTGCATGTCCTTGACGATTTCGTCGATCCGCGCGGCCAGGGCGGGGGTGACGATGTCCAGACCGTCCTTGAAGGTGGAGCCGCGGCAGTGGTTGCCGACAAAAACCAGGCGCACGCACTCGCCCTCCGCCGGGATGTGCTCCGCCTTGGCGCCAAGCTGGGGCAGCAGCAGGTTGGAAACCGCATTCAGGCGCTGATCAGCCGCGATGAGCTGGCGCACATTGCGCTTGCCGTCGCCGGTGACGGCGGGGGGGAATTTGAGGGTGACGGAGGTGATGCGCCCGGCCGCCTCGCCGGGGTGGCGGATGTAGAAGATCCCGGCTTCGCCCTCATAAGTGATGAGCGCCTGCAGCTGCATGGCGGTGGCGCGCGGGAATGCTGCCAGATAGGCGGCAAGCTCGGCCTCGTCATGCACCACGCGCACGCCCACGCCGTTGCAGCTCATGTCCGGCTTGGCGACGACGGGAAAAGCCAGACCGGCGCGCGCCATGGCGGCCAGGGCCAGGGTGAGGTCGTTGCCATCGTTATGGCCGGAGGTGGTGAGCGGCGCGTAAGGGGCGATCCATTGCCGCGCCAGGGGGCCGGCCAGGCCGAGGATTTCGTTTTTGGATTCGCCGCAGATGCCGCCGGCATTGATGCGCGGATTGGCCAGGGTGGGCAGGGTGAGACTGCCGTAACGGAGGGATTTGAGAACCCAGAAGGCGGCGACCGGGGCGTAGAACAGCCAGCCGGGCCAGAATTCAAAAAACGAAACCGGGCTTTTGCGCCGGGCGGCGGCGGCGCGCACGGCGGGGGCATTCAGGGACACGGGCAGCGATGTTACGCTCATGGCGTTATCCTCTTATTATTATAAAGACGCGTGGCGACGCGGCCGACAACCACCAGCACAATAAGGAATACGCCGAGACCAGCCCAGCGCCAAGCGCCAAGATAGCGCATCATCACCAGCCCGAGCTTGAGGCTGACGAAAAACAGCCCGGAGGTCCAGATGAGGGTGGCGCCGATGGCCGCCAGGGTGAACTTGCCCAGATGCGCGCGCAGAAACCCCAGGGTGGTGTAAGTGGGCAGGCGCAGCCCCGGCACGAACCGGCTGACCAGCACCACATAGAAAATGCGCGGATGCACCCATTCGCGCCCCAGATCCCGCCGGGCGGTGGGGATGAGCCGCTTGGCCCAGGGGTGCGTGGCGGAGAGCCAGCCCAGGCCGTAAAGCCCGAGGTCTCCCAGCACGATGCCGGTATAGAGGGAGGCCAGAGCCAAGGGCAGCGAAAGCGCGCCGGAGGCCACCTGCATGGCGGCCAGCAGGGTGGCCGCATCCTCCAGAATAAAGGTGCCGCCTACGATAATCGCGGCCTGCAGGGGCTTGGCTCCGGCTTCCGCTGCCAGCAGATTCACAAATTCAGTGACGATCATGACGGCTCACATAGAGCCAGCCGGAGAAATGCTCAAATCCTGCCCTCGGGGGGCTTTAGGTGCCATCCCTTGTGGCGGTGGTTTCCATCGCCAGATGGTCCTCCGGGGGGGCGATGATGTGGCAGGAATTGCCGCGCGCGGCCATGACGTCGCAGGCTTGATGCGCGGCGGCGAGGCTCAGCCCGGCGACCTGCGCGTTCCACAGGGTTTTGCCGTGCCGTTCCACCCGGGCGATGCGGGCAAAGCCGGCGCCGCTGATGTCGCGTGCGGCGACCGCCTCGAAACGGGCCTTGCTGATGCGCGAGAACAAGCCAAGCTGGGCAACCCAGCTGCCGGTGGCCGGCTTGCGGAGCCGGCTGGCCACACGAACATCACGCGGGTGGAAGACTGGAGCGTGCGGGCGCGGGGCCGCGGCCACGCGGCGCAGCTGCGGCGCGGGGTGGGGCTGGGCGCGGGCGATCTGCGTGGTGGTGACGGGGACATGGCCGCCGAAGCCATTGTCGAGCAAGCCGGTCATCTGCTGATAGCTGGCGCCCCAGGATGGCTCGTGCAGTTCCACGCCGATGAGCACGCGGCCATCGCGCTTGGCGCTGGTGACGAGGTTGTGGCGCGCCAGATCGGTGTAGCCGGTCTTCATGCCGGTGGCGCCGGCATAGGATTTCAGCATCTGGTTGTTGCTGTAAACCGGGTGGCCGCGGAAGTTGAATTCCTGCACCTCGAAGAAGGGCTGATCCTCGGGGTAGTTGATAACGATGTCGCGCGCGAGGATGGCAAGGTCGCGCGCGGTGGTGACCTGGCCCGGGTTGGGCAGGCCGGAGGCATTATCGAACTGGGTCTGCGCCATGCCTAACGCATGCGCGCGCTGGGTCATCAACGCGGCGCATCTCGCCTCCGAACCGCCGCCGAGATACTCGCCAAGGGCGGTTGCCGCGTCGTTGGCGGACATGGTGGTCATGGCCAGAATGGCGCTATGCACGGAAATAGTGCTGCCCGGCTGCAGGCCGAGCTTCACCGGCTCGACACTGGCGGCATGCAAGGAGACAGGAATCCGGGTATCCAAAGTCATGCGGCCATCGTGCAGGGCCTGGAAAGCAAGATCGAGCGTCATCAGCTTGGTCAGGCTGGCGGGGTAGCGCGGAATATCGGCGCCGTTGGCGGCAAGCACCTGGCCGGAGGCGGCGTCAATGACAATGCTGCTGACGCCTGGCGATGTGGGGCCGTAATTGACGGTGGCGGCATCCGCCGCCCGGACATAGGCCGGGTGGTAGGTGTGGCGCTCGTAATGTTCAATGCGGGCCTGGGCGGGAGCCGCGCCCGCGCAGACGGCAAAACAAAACCCGGCAACCGCGAGGGATTTTTTCAAGGAAACAGCCTTCCAAGCCTGCATGAACAGCACCCAACATTAAACCACGCCAATGTAGGCGCTTCCGGCGTGTGATGTCCAGCCGGAAACGCGCTAAAAAACCGCGAAAGAACCGAAAAGCCAATGGGTTAATGCAGGCTGTTGAGACCCGGCCCGGACAGGGGATGGCTTGGCCACGGCGCGAGACCAAGTTTCAGCTCAATGACAGTTTTTCTGCGGCGCACAAAAACATGTTGACGGGGCTGAAACGGTATTCTATAACGCTTTTGCTGCACTGCGGTAAATGCCGTACACGCTCGCCGGGTTGGGGTCGTGCAGCCACTGAGTTTAGTCCTAACTGGAGATTGCGTATTATGAGCAGCACGAAAACCAAAGCGGCGCCGGCCACCACCATCGAGCAGACCGCTGAAGCCGCCACCAAGGGCTTCGACAACACCATTGCCGCCGTGAAGGAAGGCATTGAGAAAGCCACCAAAGGCCTTGAGACATCGCAGGCCAAACTGAAGGAAGGCGTAGAAAAAGCCGTGAAGAAGAGTGAAGAAATTCTTGCGTTCAACCAGGGCAACCTGGAAGCCGCGATGAAGGCCGGCCAGATCTATGCCGCTGGTTTCCAGGACATTTCCAAGCAGTTCGCTGCTTCGAGCAAGGCTTCGATCGAAGAGACCGTTGCGTTCACCAAGACCCTGATGGGCGTCAAGTCCGTTAAGGAAGCGGTTGACCTGCAGACCGGTTTCGCGAAGGCCTCGATCGAGAAGGCTGTCGCCGAGAGCAACAAGCTGACCGATGCGACCGTGAAGCTCGCCGAGCAGGCGATTGCCCCGCTGACCGCCCGCGTCGCCCTCGCCGTCGAGACCTTCGGCAAGGCCAACTAAGCTTTTCCAGTGTTTACGGGCCCGGCGCGCGCGCCTGGGTCCGGCCTCTGGCCACGCGTTGGAAAAAGACCGGCCCCGGATAGGGCCGGTCTTTTTTTGTTCCCGGTATTTGCCAGCGTCCCGCGTTTAGAGTCTGATCGTTTGAGGTTGACGCGCGCCAGCGGGGCAACCGAAAGCGTGAATCAGCCTCTTATCAAAGAGTCTGATCGTTTGAGGTTGACGCGCGCCAGTGGGGCAACCGAAAGCGTGAATCAGCCTCTTATCAAAGAGTTAGAGAGCGCGTTCGGGGGCGCTCTTGCGTCAACCCAAACCTAGCGCGCGCTAGGGCATTCAGCGAACAGATGAATGCTCTAATCTTGTGTTCGAGCGAGCAATTTCATGCAGTTAGCTTGAACGCTCCACGCCAGCCTAAACGCGTATTGCTCTTGGACGCGGCTTTGAAATGTGTTTCTTTACGGGACACTGGGGCTTTGTTCTCAATGTCCCGCCCCGGCAGGACTCTGGGCGTGTGGTTAATTGCGGTTCATCGCGCGCGGGCAGCGTGCAAGGCTTGGTTTTCCGCCCCGCGCCGCCATTTTCATTCTTTCCTGCCCTGCAAAATATTCGATATGCGCTTACTTAAGCTTAAGTCTGTTATAGTGGGCTCGTGTATAGTGGGCTCATGGCGCGTCGCGGTGAAATTCAGCCATAGGCAAAGCGGGGTAGATGTTTCAGGATGCCGGATATGAGTGACAACGACAAACGCAAAGGCAGCGAGGGGCCAAATACCGGCGTGGTGGTGAAGCCGCGGCCGAAGACCCGCAAGCCGACGATGTACAAGGTGCTGATGCTCAACGACGACTACACGCCCATGGAGTTCGTCGTGCATGTGCTGGAGCGCTTTTTCCAGAAGTCGCGCGACCAGGCGACGCAGATCATGCTGCATGTGCATCGCCGGGGTGTGGGCGTGTGCGGCGTGTATACATATGAGGTGGCCGAGACCAAGGTAACGCAGGTAATGGATCTGGCCCGCCAGAACCAGCACCCGCTGCAATGCACGATTGAGAAAGAATGACCCTGTATTCTGACACGCGATCACTATGTGTATCGAGACTGGACCGGCGCCGGGGTGCCGGGGACAGCGTAAAAATGCCGGCCGGGCGGGCATATCAGACGCCTGGAAATAGGAGCGCCGGAGATCGGCGTGAAGGAACGGTTTAGATCCATGCTATCTCGCAATCTTGAACAGACATTGCACCGCGCTCTCTCACTCGCGGCTGACCGCAAGCATGAATACGCAACCCTGGAGCATCTGCTGCTCGGGCTGGTGGAGGATGCCGATGCGCTCACGGTGCTGCGGGCCTGCGGCGTGGATATCGAAAAAATAAGGAAAGACCTCACCGAATTTCTGGACAAGGATCTGGCCGGGCTGGCGACCGAGCGCGCCGGAGACCCCAAGCCGACCGCCGGCTTCCAGCGCGTGGTGCAACGCGCGGCGATTCATGTGCAGTCCTCGGGGCGCGATGAGGTGACGGGGGCGAATGTGCTGGTCGCGCTGTTCTCGGAGCGCGAAAGCCATGCGGTGTACTTCCTGCAGTTGCAGGACATGACACGCCTCGACGCGGTGAATTTCATCTCGCACGGCATCGCCAAATCGCCCGGCAAGTCTGCCCCGCGCACGCCCTCCGGCGCGCAGGACCAGCCCGAGGGCGAGCGCGAGGAAAAAGCCGTGCCCAAGCGCGGGCAGGACGCACTCTCGACTTATTGCGTCAACCTGAACAAAAAGGCGCAGGCCGGGAAGATCGACCCGCTGATCGGGCGCGAGCATGAGATCGAGCGCACAATTCAAATTCTCTGCCGCCGCACCAAGAACAACCCGCTGTATGTGGGCGACCCCGGCGTGGGCAAGACCGCCATCGCCGAAGGGCTGGCCAAGCGCATCACCGATAACGATGTGCCCGAGGTGCTGCTCACCTGCACGATCTACGCGCTGGATATGGGGGCGCTGCTGGCCGGAACACGCTACCGCGGTGATTTTGAGGAGAGGCTGAAGGCCGTGGTCACCGAGATGGAGAACACGCCAGGCGCGATTCTGTTCATCGACGAGATCCATACGGTGATCGGCGCCGGGGCCACCTCCGGCGGGGCGATGGATGCCTCCAACCTGCTCAAACCCGCGCTGGCCCAGGGCACGCTGCGCTGCATCGGCTCGACCACCTATAAGGAGTTCCGCAACTACTTCGAGAAGGACCGCGCGCTGGTGCGGCGCTTCCAGAAAATCGACGTGAATGAGCCTTCGGTCGAGGATGCGGTGAAGATCCTGCGCGGGCTGAAGACCGCGTATGAGAAGCACCACAAGGTTCGCTATACCGATGATGCGATTCGCGCCGCGGTGGAGCTTTCGGCCAAGTACATCAACGACCGCAAACTGCCGGACAAGGCGATCGACGTGATCGACGAGGCCGGTGCCGCGCGGATGCTCCAGCCGGAGAACAAGCGCCGCAAGACCGTGACGCTGAAGGATGTCGAGGACATGGTCTCGAAAATCGCGCGGATTCCGGCCAAATCGGTCTCGGCGGACGACAAGGAGGTGTTGCGCACGCTGGAGCGCGACCTGAAGAACATGGTTTTTGGCCAGAATGCCGCCATCGAGGCGCTTTCCGCCGCGATCAAGCTCTCACGCGCCGGGTTGCGCGACGCGGAGAAGCCGATCGGCAATTACCTGTTCTCCGGCCCGACCGGCGTGGGCAAGACCGAGGTGGCGCGGCAGCTGGCGGCGACTCTGGGCATCGAGATCACGCGGTTCGATATGTCGGAATACATGGAGCGGCATTCGGTCTCGCGGCTGATCGGCGCGCCGCCCGGCTATGTCGGGTTTGACCAGGGCGGGCTGCTGACCGACGCCATCGACCAGCATCCGCATTGCGTGCTGCTGCTCGACGAGATCGAGAAGGCGCACCCGGATCTGTTCAACATCCTGTTGCAGATCATGGATCATGGGAAGCTGACCGACCATAACGGCAAGAAGATCGACTTCCGCAATGTCATCCTGATCATGACCACCAATGCGGGGGCGGCGGATATGGCGAAGGCCGGCATCGGCTTTGGCCGCGCCGTGCGCCAGGGCGAGGATGAGGATGCGATCAAGCGCATGTTCACCCCGGAATTCCGCAACCGGCTGGATGCGGTGATCCCCTTCGCGCCGCTGACACCAGAGATCGTCGGCCGCGTGGTGGAGAAGTTCGTGATGCAGCTGGAAGCGCAGCTGGCGGACCGCAATGTGACCATCGAGCTATCCTCGGCCGCCAAGGAGTTTTTGGCCGAGCGGGGCTACGAGCCGCTGTATGGCGCAAGGCCGCTGGCCCGCGTCATCCAGGAGCTGATCAAGAAGCCGCTGGCCGAGGAACTGCTGTTTGGCAAGCTGGTGAAGGGCGGCGCTGTGAAGGTGACGCTGAAGGACGGCAAGCTGGCCTTCGATGTGGCGGAAGCCGCCCTGCCCGCCCTGCCCAAGCCGGAAGCCGATGGCGACGATCCGGCGGGCGAAAAGCAGCCCGAGGAAGTGCATTAGAGTCTGATCGTTTGAGGTTGACGCGCGCCAGCGTGGCAACCGAAAGCGTGAATCAGCCTCTTATCAAGGAGTCTGATCGTTTGAGGTTGACGCGCGCCAGCGTGGCAACCGAAAGCGTGAATCAGCCTCTTATCAAAGAGTCTGATCGTTTGAGGTTGACGCGCGCCAGCGTGGCAACCGAAAGCGTGAATAAGTCTCTTATCAAAGAGTTAGATCGCGTTCGGGGGGGCGCTCTTGCGTCAACCCGAACCTATCGCGATCTAGAGCCGGATGACATGAGATGGAATCGCCAAGCGATTCCATCTCATGTCTGAAACCACCGCTAACCCATTAAACTAAAACATTAAAATACGGTGCGATGCGGCGCCAAAGCCGATCGTCTCGCGCGCGGTACTCTGCATTATGATCGCGCTCCGGCGGCAGAGAACTTCTCCCGAAGTGCGGAAAGTGCAATATTGCCGCCGGTTATCCCGGATCGAGTTGGCATATCCCCGGTGCTATCTGCCAGCCCCTCACTGTGGCGGCACCAACTTGCGCAGAATATGTTTCTGGATTTTCCCGGTGGATGTCTTGGGCAGCTCGGCGAACACATATTTCTTTGGAATTTTGAACCCGGCCAGATGCTCGCGGCAATAAGCGCTCAGCTCTTCGGGCGTCACGCTGGCGCCGTCCTTAAGCGTGACCACCGCCATCGGCACCTCGCCCCATTTTTCGTCGGGCGCCGCCACCACAGCGGCTTCCCGCACAGCCGGGTGCCGGTAGAGCACGTCTTCCACCTCCAATGATGAGATGTTCTCCCCGCCGGAGATGATAATATCCTTCGAGCGATCCTTTATCTCGACATACCCATCTGGGTGCAGCACGCCCAGGTCGCCTGTCAGGAACCAGCCATTACGGAAAACCTCTTCCGTGGCCTTGGTATTTTTCAAATACCCCTTCATCACCACATTACCCCGGAACGCAAGCTCGCCCAAGGTGCGGCCATCGGCTGGCACTGGCTCTCCCTGCGGGTCGAGAATGCTGAGATCCTCCTGCGTGATCCCCGGCACCCCCTGGCGCGCCATCAGCCTGGCCCGCGCGGCAACATCCAGCGCCGGCCAGCCGGGTTGAATTTCGCATGTGGCGGAAGGACCATAAACCTCGGTCAGCCCGTAAACATGCTGCACGCGAAAGCCCAGGCGCTCCGTCCCCTCGATGATCGCGCTCGGCGGCGCGGCGCCCGCGGTGGCGAGCAGAACCTCGCGCGCCAGGGGTTTGCGCAGCCCGGCGGGCGCGTTGATGAGCATGCCCAGTACAATCGGCGCGCCGCACATATGCGTCACCCCGTGCCGCTCGATATGTTCGAAAATCGCGCCAGCCTCCACCTTGCGCAGGCATACATGCGTGGCGCCCAGCGCGGTCACGGCCCAAGTAAACGTCCAGCCTGAGCAATGGAACATCGGCAGCGTCCACAGATACCGGCTCTGCGGCGTCAGCCCAACGGTCAGCGCCACGCCAAGCGCCCCCAGATATGCGCCGCGATGCGAGTACACCACACCTTTCGGGTTGCCCGTGGTGCCTGATGTGTAATTGACCGTAATCGCCTTCCACTCGTCCTCCGGCCCGCTCCAGGCGGCGGGCTCGTGCGGGGCCATCCAGTCCTCGTATTCCGGCGCGCCCAGCGTTAACCCGGCGGGGGCCGCTTCGTCCGCAATCTCCACCAGTGTCACCTCGCGGCCCAGCAGCTCCAGCGCGGCGCGCGCCTTGGGGGCCCATTCGCGGTCCACCAGAAACAATTTTGCCGCCGCGTGTTCAAGGATGAAGGCAACAGCGGCGGCATCCAGCAGCGTATTGACCATGCACAGCACCGCCCCCGCGAGCGGCACCGCATAATGCGCCTCCAGCGCCGCGGGGCCATTGGGCGCCAGCACGGCCACACAGTCTCCATGCTGCACACCCGCCGCCTTTATGGCACTGGCAACCTTGCGGATGCGCGTGGCGAATTGCGCGTAGGTGTAACGGCGGTCATGGTGCGTGAGCGCGCACTTGCCGGGGAACACGCGCTCCGCCCGGCGCAAAAAGCTGAGCGGCGAGAGCGGCACATAATTTGCCGGGTTCCGGTCCAAATCTGTTTCAAAAATTGCAGTCATTGGCTCGCTCATTCTGGCGTTTTCATCCCTGGTTTTCATTGCGGCGGCGGTGGCCGCGCCGGGTGCGGCCATGCCTCAAAAACTCCCGGCCGGCAGGCGCATCAGCGTTACGGCACCGGCATCAATAGCCGCTTCCAACCCCGCTGTCTGCGGCAATAACCGGCGGGTGAAAACCGATGATGCGCCTGGTGCTGTGACGCGCGCTCAGGCGGCCGGGATGCTGCTGTTCGCGTTCAACCGGTAGCCCCCGCCCTCGGTCAGCAGCAGCCGGGAAACCGTAGGGTCCAGCTCGATCTTCTGACGCAGCCGGTAGATATGGGTCTCCAGCGTGTGCGTGGTGACGGCGGCGTTATAGCCCCAGACCTCGTTGAGCAGCACCTGGCGCGAGACAGGCTTGCCGGCGGCGCGATAAAGGAACTTCAGGATCGCGCTTTCCTTGTCAGTCAGCCGTACTTTTTTGTTGCGCCCGATATCCGTCAATTGCTTCGCCGCGGGGCGGAACATGTATGAACCAATGCTGAAAACCGCATCCTCCGAGCCCTCGAAAGCACGCATCTGCGCACGCAGGCGGGCCAGCAGCTCATTCAAACGGAACGGCTTGACAACATAGTCATTGGCCCCTGCGTCCAGCCCGCTGACGATATCACCCTCCTCCATGTGCCCGGTGAGCAGGATGATCGGCGTTTTGATACCTCTGGCGCGCAGTTTTTTGCAATAATCCCGGCCGTCGCCATCCGGCAGGCTGATATCGAGCAGAATCACATCGAAACGCGCGTGGATCCCGGCAAGCTGTTGCTCGGCCTGGGCCAGACTGTCCGCCTCGGTCGGTTCGAATTCGCCACCCTGCGCAAGCTGCTCCACCAGCACCGTTCTCAGGGCGGTGTCGTCGTCCACGACAAGAATAGAGTGCTGGCTGGCCATATTTCTCTCCGTTAATACTCTAAATATAGAGTTGTTTTGCGCCAGTGTCAGTACCTCTGGTAGAAGTACCGTATGCACCTTATTTGTAGGTTATGAAGACAGCTTTAAAACCCACCGGAAATGCTCTGGGAACCCCGCGCACGCGCGCCGTACACCGTGCGATTGCCGAAGCCAGGCGTGGTGTGCCCGTTGTGCTGGCCGCGCCCCGGCCCTTGATCATCGCCCCGGCTGAAACCGTTGGGGCGGAAGGGCTGCGGCTGATCGACCTGCTCTCCAGCGGCGGGGCCATGCTGTTGCTGGCTCCCGCGCGGGCTGCTGCGGTGTTGCAACGGGAAGTTGAATCGCAAGCCCCCGCCATTGCCCTGAAACTGGCCCGCCCGCTGATCGATTCTGAAACACTCAAGCGCGTGGCAGACCCCACAATGGAACAGATTCTGCCCCATTTTGAACTGGTGGACCCGCCGGATGCCGCCATGGCGGCGCTGGCGCTGGGCAAGCTGGCGCGCCTGCTGCCCGCGATGGTGGTGGCGCCGGTGCGCCACGGCTGGGCCAGCTTGCCCGCTGGGCATGACCTGCTGAGCGTGCCGGCGGAGGATCTGCTGGCCTATCCTCTGGAGCTGGCGGCCTCGCTCACCAAGGTGGCGGAGGTGGCGGTGCCGCTCGAAGATGCGCGGGATGCGCGGCTGATCGCCTTTCGCGCGCTGGACCAGGGGATTGAGCATATGGCCATCCTGGTGGGCGACCCGGCGGCGCAGGAGGCGCCTTTGGTGCGGGTACATTCGGAATGTTTCACTGGTGATTTGCTGGGAAGTTTGCGCTGCGACTGCGGGCCGCAACTGCGCGGGGCGATTGCCCGGATGGCCGCCGAAGGCGCCGGGGCGGTGCTGTATCTGGCACAGGAGGGCCGGGGGATCGGGCTGATCAACAAATTGCGAGCCTATACGATGCAGGACCGCGGGCTGGATACGCTGGATGCCAACCGGGCGCTGGGCTGGCAGGCCGATGAACGGAATTTCTCGATTGCCGCGGCGATGTTGCGCGCGCTGGGGATGACGCGCATCCGGCTGTTGACGAATAATCCGGAGAAGGTGGCCTCGCTGGAAGCCTGCGGGATTGAGGTGGTGGCGCGCGTGGCGCATGAATTCGCGCCCAACGGCGTGAATGATACGTATCTGGCAACGAAGGCCGCGCGGTTCGGGCATTATCTTGGTTGAGTTCTGCTACCGGAACTGTTTGTTGCAGGGCGCCGGCCTGATGTTGCGTGCGGTGTGCGGGCGTGCGGGCGTGAGCGCGCACAAGGTTGAGGGCGATGGCGCAACGCCGCTGGGGCGGCTGGAATTGCTGCGGGTGATGTATCGCGCTGACCGGATAAGGCCGCCGGTATGCGCCGTGCCGCTTGAGCCGATTGGAAAGTTTGACGGCTGGTGCGACGATGTTTCCGATGCGGCCTATAACCGGCCGGTGAGCCTGCCCTACCCGGCCAGCCATGAGGAATTATGGCGCGCGGACGGGGTTTATGATGTGATCGGCGTGCTGGGGTGGAATGTGGCGCCGGTTGTGCCGGGGCGCGGCTCGGCGATTTTTCTGCATGTGGCGGCGGCGGATTTTGCGCCGACGGCGGGCTGCGTGGCGCTGGCGCTGCCCGATGTGCTGGCGGCGCTGGCGGCGGGGCTGACGGGGATTGAGGTGCGCGCTTAGCCATGCTCCACGTGGAGCGCGGCTGAGGTTTTTCTTATAACAACTTGTTAGTTATACTTAATTTTTTACTTGCACCCCAATTTGTGCGGGTTTGATTTGAAAAAGCAATGAATAGGCCACGGGGTTGAGTGGCGATAACGGCGCGGGCGATCAGGCTTTGATTTTCTCCATTTTGGGGTCGTAAAGCGGGGCCAGGTGCAAGGTGGCGGGCACGCGCACCGTGGCGGCTTCGAGTTCGTAACTGCCGGTGGCGAGAAATTCGTCGCTCACACCTTCAGGGTTGCGGACATAGCCAAAGCCGATGGGCTTGCCGATGGTGTGGCCAAAGCCGCCGCCGGTGAGCCAGCCGGTGCGGATATTGTCACGGTAGATGGTCTCGCGGCCGAGTAGAATCACGTCTGGGTGATCGGTGGTGAAACTCACGAGCCGCTTCTTCAACGGGCTGGCGGCCTGGGCTTCCAGCGCCGCGCGGCCAAGGAAGGGGATAGGTTTTTTCAATTTGACGAAGGGGCGAAGCCCGGCTTCGAGCGGGGTGTGGTCCGGGCCGATATCCGAGCCCCAGGCGCGGTAGAATTTTTCCAGACGCAGGGATTCGATGGCGCGGTAACCGCCCGGCGCGATGCCGTGAGCAGCGCCCGCCGTCATTAAGGCGTCATAGACGGTGAGGGCGAATTCGGTGGGGATATGCAGCTCCCAGCCGAGCTCGCCCACATAGGTGATGCGCAGGGCCAGCACGCGCGCGCCGGCCGCGGCGATGGTGCGCGCGGTGCCGAAGGGGAAAGCGGCGTTGGAGAGATCCTCCGTGGTGATCTGCTGCAAGACCGCGCGGGCGTTTGGCCCCATCAGCGCGAGGGTGGCGTAGGCGGAGGTGACATCGAGCAGCTGCGCGTCCATCCCCTTGGGGATGTTGCGGGTGATCCAATCGGCATCATGCGTGGCAAAGCCGGTGCCGGTGGTGATGTAGAATTTACGCTCCTCCAGGCGGGCGATGGTTAAATCAGCCTCGATGCCGCCGCGGCTGTTGCACATTTGCGTATAGGTGAGGCTGCCGGGAGGGCCGGAGATGTCGTTGGCGCAGATCCAGGAGAGGGCTGCCTCGGCATCGCGGCCAGTGAAGAGGAATTTGGCGAAGGAGGTTTCGTCAAACAGGGTGACGTTGCGGCGCGTGTTCCCGTGCTCGCGCGCGACGGCTGAGAACCAGTTGGGTTTCTCGAAGGTGTAGATATCAGCCGGGGTTTCGCCGGGGGCGGCAAACCAGTTGGGGCGCTCCCAGCCGAGTTTTTCACCAAAGCAGGCGCCGGCCTGCTCAAGGCGCGCATAAAGCGGCGAGCGGCGCAGCGGACGGGCGGATTTATACTCCTCCGACGGCCAGGCCATGGTGTAGTGCTTGGCGTAGGCTTCCAGCGTGCGGGTGCGGACCCAGCCGGTGTCGCGGTGCGGGGGGCCGAAGCGGCGGATGTCAACCGGCCAGAGGTCAACCGGGGGTTCGCCGCCCACGACCCATTCGGCCAGCATTTTGCCAGCGCCCCCGCCCGAGGCGATGCCAAAGGCGTTGAACCCGGCGCCGACGAAGAGGCCGGGGAGTTCCGGTGCCTCGCCGAGGATGAAATTGCCGTCGGGGGTGAAGCTTTCAGGCCCGTTGATGAGAGTTTTGACCCCGGCGGTGGCAAGTGCGGGGACGCGGCCGATGGCCAGCTCCATGATCGGCTCGAAATGCTCCCAGTTGGAATTGAGCAGCTGGTAGGAGAAGTTCTCTGGGATGCCCTGCACGGCCCAGGGGATGGGGTTTGGCTCATAGCCGCCCATGACGAGGCCGCCGACTTCCTCCTTGTAATAGGTCAGGCGGTCCGGGTCGCGCAAAGTGGGCAGGTTTTTGGGCGTGCCGGGGATGGCCTCGGTGACCATGTATTGATGCTCGACCGAGACCAGGGGCACATTGACGCCAACCGTGGCGCAGAGGGTGCGGGTCCACTGGCCGCAGCAGACGATGACGGCCTCGGTGGCGATGCGCCCCCGCGCGGTGTGCACGGCGCTGACGCGGCCGCCTGTGACCTCGATGGAGGTGACCGGCGTGTCCTCAAAAATTTTCGCGCCGTTCATGCGCGCGCCCTTGGCCAGCGAGAGGGTGATGTCCGACGGGTTGGCCTGGCCATCGGTTGGCAAAAAAGCGGCGCCGATGAGGTCGCCGGTCTGCATCAGCGGCCAGAGGTCTTGGGCTTCCTTGGGCGTGAGCAGGTGCATCTCCAGCCCGAAGGAGCGCGCCGTGGTGGCCTGGCGCTTCACCTCGGTCCAGCGTTCCTGGTTGCAGGCGAGGCGCAGGCCGCCGTTCATCTTCCACCCCGTGGCAAGGCCGGTTTCGGCTTCCAGCGTGCGGTAGAGCTTCACCGATTCACCGAGCAACTGGGTGATGCTGGCCGAGGAACGGAGCTGGCCGACCAGACCGGCGGCGTGGAAGGTGCTGCCCGAGGTGAGCTTGGCGCGCTCCAGCAGCGTGACCTGCCAGCCGAGTTTGGCCAGGTGATAGGCGGTGGAACAGCCGATGATGCCGCCGCCGATGATGACGGCCCGCGATTGGGTTGGGAGGGTCATGGCCGTATCATTGAACTGAACCGCGAGGGTGACAAGGGGCGGCGCGGCAGGCCGTCATCGATGCGGCTGTAATCCGGCCATGCCGCAGTGCCATTACCCTTGGTCTATGACAAGGTGCTCATGCGTCCTCGGGCGGGGCGAAAAAACCGGCGAGGCGGGTGCCGATGACCATGGCGGCGGCGAAGACGAGTGCGCCGCGCGCGCCGTAGCCGAGCAGGACGAGGCCGGGACCGGGGCAGATGCCTGCAAGCCCCCAGCCGAGGCCGAAGATCGCGGCGCCGAGCAGCAACTTGCCGTCCACCACCGCGCTGCCCGCGGGCGGGATGCCGCATCCCTGCATGGCGCTGCCGCGGCGCCTGGCAAGGTAGAAGGCCGGTGCGGCAACCGCGATGGCGCCGCCCATGACCAGGGCCAGGGAAGGATTCCAGGCGCCGGTGATATCCAGAAAAGCCTTGACGCGCTCAGGATCGGCCATGCCGGAGAGAACCAGCCCGGCGCCGAGGATGAGGCCGCAGGCAAAGGCGGAAACTATGTGCGTGCGGCGCATCAGCCGTGGCCCAGCAGGTGGCGGGTGACAAATACGGTTAGTCCGGCGGTGAACATGAACACGCAAGTGGCCACCAGCGAGCGCGGGTTGAGCCGGGCGATGCCGCAAACCCCATGGCCGCTGGTGCAGCCGTTGCTCAGGCGGGTGCCAAAACCGGCCAGCAGACCGGCAACAGCCAGCAGGGGCAGAGGCTCCCGGCCAAGCGCGGCGGGCAGAGCATACCCCAACGGGGCCGCGGCGGCGCCCGCCACCACCAGGCCAAGCACAAACGCCCATTGCCAGATTTTAGGCTGCGGCCCGGTGGCGCCGGCCAGAATTCCGCTGATGCCGGCGATGCGGCCGTTGACCAGCAGCAACCCTGCGGTGGCGAGGCCGATGAGCACCCCGCCGGCCAAGGCTTCTTCCAGCACCGCTGGTTCAATGACGATCGGCATGCAACCTCTGCTCTGAATGGGCCTCAGCCCCGGAGAGGCTTTGCATGACTGATCCAACGAAAACGGCGGCGGGGCAAGATATGCAGCAGGGGTTAATTTTCCAGCTCGGAATCCCAGTAGAGAAAATCGCGCCAGCTCTGGTGCAGAAAATTGGGCGGGAAGCCCCTGCCCCGGTCCTGCAGCTCCCAGCTGGTGGGGCGGCGGGGCTCCTGATGGGGGATCATATTGCATTCACGCGGGAGTTTGCTGCCCTTGCGCAGATTGCACGGGCCGCAGGCGGTGACGACATTTTCCCAGCTCGTACGCCCGCCATGGGCGCGGGGGATCACATGGTCGAACGTCAGCTCCGGGGCGCAGCGCTTGTGGCCGCAATACTGGCAGGTGAAGGTATCACGCAGGAACACGTTGAAGCGGGTGAAGGCCGGGGTGCGCGCGGAGGGGATGAAATCGCGCAGCGCGATGACGCTGGGCAGGCGCATGGTGAAGCTGGGGCTGTGGACCTCTTTCTCGTACTCAGAAAGCACCGAGACACGGTCAAGGAACACTGCCTTCACGGCATCCTGCCAGTTCCAGGTCGACAACGGAAAATAGGACAGCGGACGGAAATCCGCATTTAAGACGAGCGCGGGAAAATTTGCCCCGCCGTCAGGCATTACTGAACCTGTCCCAGAACGGGACCAGATTTTGGGGAGAAACCGCGAACCCCAGCCAAATATGGTGGTTAGAACGAGTCATGGGAACTTTATGACAAATGCGGCGGGCAGCCGCAAGACAGGAAAGCGTTTGTAAACCACTTGTCACATGCAGGCGGCGGGATGCTTATATCGGCGCGGCCATGAATATCACCACCCGCTTCGCCCCCAGCCCGACCGGATATCTCCATCTCGGCCACGCATTTTCGGCCTGGAGCGCCTGGGTGCGCGCGGATGTGTTCCGTCTGCGGCTGGAGGATATCGACACCGCCCGCTGCCGGCCGGAGTTTGGCGCCGCCATCGTTGAGGATCTGCGCTGGCTGGGGCTGGCGTGGGATGGGGAAATCCGTGTCCAATCGGCGCATTTGGCCGAATACCAGGCGGCGCTGGCGGTTTTGCAAGGGCGGGGGTTGCTCTACCCGTGCTTTTGCACCCGGGCGGAGATTGCCAGTGCGCAGACCGCGCCGCATGGGCCGGAGGCGGTGTATCCAGGCACCTGCCGGCATTTGAGCGCGGGCGCGCGGGCGGAGAGGATGAACGCCGGGGCGGCCTATGCGCTGCGGCTGGATATGGCGGCGGCGCTGCGCCAGGCAGGCGCGCGGCGGTTTTTCGAGGAGGGCAAGGGCTGGATCGAGGCCAGCCCCCTGCCCTTTGGCGATGTGGTGCTGGCGCGCAAGGATACGCCGGCCAGCTATCATCTCTGCGTGGTGCATGACGATGCGCTGCAGGGCATCAGCCATGTGATCCGGGGTGAGGATTTATTCGAGGCGACGCATGTGCACGTGCTGCTGCAGGCGCTGCTGGGGCTGCCGACGCCGGTTTACGCGCACCACCGGCTGCTGCGCGATGCGCAAGGCAAGCGGCTGGCCAAGCGCGATTTTGCCGCTACGTTGCGCTCCATGCGGACGGCGGGCGTGCAGCCGCGCGCGATATTGCGGCAATTCGAGGAAGGCGGCGCGGCATGAGACGTATTCTGGTCAGCCTGGGGTGGCTCGCGGGGTTTGCGCTGCTGGGCGGCGGCGCCATGGAGGTGTTCGGCCGCGCGATGTTCCCGCATCTGCACGCGCCAGGGCCGCATGAGAAGCTGATCGCGCTGGGGGCGGCGTTCGGGCTCAACCTGTTCGTGCTGGCCATGTGCTTCGCGCTGCTGCCTGGGGCGCGGCGGCCGCCGGGGGCGGCGCAGCCGTTCGGCCTGGCGCAAGGAATCTGGGGCATGGCGGGGTTTGGCCTGGCCATGGCCGGAGGCGGCGCGCTGCTGGCGAATGTGCTGACCATCGAGAACCTGGCCCTGATCGCCCGCCATGCGCCGGCGCGGGTGAATTTCAACGGGCCGGTATTTATGCTGGCCACGGTGCTGGCCGGAGAGAGCGCGGCGGCGCTTTGGGTTGTCTGGTATCTGCGCCGGTTGGGCAGCGCGCGGATGAGGGATGGCGGGGAGAGCGGCATCGGCTGGTGCGCCGCCCCGGCGCTGGGTTATGTGAGCGCGGCTGTTATGGCGGTGTGGATTGTTTGCGGCGTTGGGCTGCTGTTCCACTTTTTTCCGCCCGATATGCGGGCGTTGCGTAATCTGCCCGCGTCACAACTGTTCGAGAGCCGCGGGCTGGCGGCGCTGGCGCTGCTGGCGGTGGCTTTGTTCATCGGCCCGGTGCTGGAGGAAGTCGTTTTCCGTGGCATCGCCTTCGCCGGCTTGGCGGCGCGGCTGGGGCCGGTCTGGGCGGCGGTTGTAACCACGCTCACCTTTATGGCGGCGCATGCGCCGGAGAAAATATACTACCCGCCAGGGTTCATCGATGTAGGGCTGATGGCCGCCTGCGCCGTGGTGCTGCGGCTGAAGTTCCGCTCCATCCGCCCGGCGATTGCGCTGCATGTGCTCTATAATGCCGGGTCTATTCTGGCGGCGGTGTTGTTCGTGCGGTGAGCGGGCAGGCGATGCCGTCAGCGGGGAACGGCGGATGCGCGTGTAGAGCCCAGAGATACAGCAAAGGCGCGGGGCTGAGGCCGGTGGCGCGGGCGAAGCGGCGGATCTGGCAGACCCGGTGAATTTCATACGGCAGCACGGCGGCGCGCTGGCGCGCTTTTCCTTGCGCGATGAAGGCCGCGATCTGGCCCGCAGACCAGCGCGGGGTGCTGGCGGTGGGCTGGTAGAGCGCGCCCCGCGGCGTGGAGGTTGTCATGCGCCAGCCCGCCTGTTGCAGCAACGCGGCGGCGGCGCGGGTTTTCGCGGCTTCATCCACCGGCTTGCCCGCGTAATAGCCGTAGCCCTGAGGAAGCAGCACCACATATTGCACACCATAGGCCTGCAGGTAGGCGGAGAATTCCTGGGGGCCGATCTGGTTGAACAGGTTGCGCCACAGCGCCGGATAAAGCGGCCAGGATGAAAATGGCGCGGGCATGCCGTTGCCCAGATAGCCCTGGCCAACCAGCACGAAGCGCATGCCTGAAGCGTATTGCCAGCCCATCTCCTGCGCGAAAACCGGCAGAACCAGCACATGCGCGCCCGGCGGCAGGGCGGCAAAAACGGGGGGCAGCACCGGCTGACGCCAGTTGCGCGCGGTGGATTGCGCGGGAAGGATGACAATGAGGCACAGCCCGGCCAGCATGTAGCGGCGCCAGCCGGTGCCGGGCCGCGCCAGCCAGAGCGCCAGCAACAGCGCGAGGCAAAGCCAGGCATAGAGCGCGAAGCGGCCAGGGAGCATGGCGGCGAGGACCGGCATATGGGCAAAGGGCAGCCATGGCGCCGGACCCAGGCTGTGGCCCAGAACATGGACGTAAGGGCCGAGGGAAGCCACCGCCGCCAGCAGCGCCATGCCCGCCAGCACCCGCACCGCCGGGAGAGGCGTTGTGCGCCAGATGGAAAGCGCGAGCAGCACCAGGGGCAGGCTGTAATAACCGCCCTGCTCGTTTGAATTGCCCGTGAAAAGCTTTGAGAGCGGCAGCGCCAGATGCCCGCCCAGGAACACCAGCGGCGTGGGGATGAAGGCTGCCAGCAGGTCGTTGGAATAGACATCAGGTGTGGGGAAATTGGCCCGCGCGGCGGCGTAGCCGCGCAGCATGGCCCAGATGAAAGGGGATGCCAGCAGCAGGCAAAGCGCCAGCCCCAGCAGGATGCCCTGGAGGAGACGGGCCAGCACGGGGCGCGGCAAAGGGGCCAGCCAGGCCAGCATCAGCAGCGCGCTCGCGCCGAAGAGAATTTCGCTGGCGAAAATCTCCTGCGAGACGCCGAATTCGAACAGGAACAAACCACCCAGCACCGCGCCCAGCTGCCAGCGTGGCCAGTTGCGCGAGACCGCGCACAGGCAGGCCCAGAGGCTGAGCGGCACGGCGGCGGTGAAGGCGAGGTTGAGGTGACCGAGGGTTTGGCCGATCTCGTAACCCGAACAGGCGAATACCGCGCCGGCGAGCAGCGCGGCGGCGAAGGCGCCGGTAAGCTCCCAGGCGGCGAGATAGAGGGCGAAGGCGGAAAGCGCCGGGGCGGCGATCATTAGTACATTGAACACCGCCGGAGCGCCGAAATGCAGGGTGAAGGGCGCGGCAAGCAGGCCGAGCGCGGGGATGGACGTTTTCCACACCAGATCCGTGCCCGCCGGGGCGTCGGCATAATGGGTGAACAGCAGCGGCAGATGATGCACGCCTGCGAAAGGCCACCAGTTGAGGAACCAGATGAAGGCCAGGGAATCCTGACCGTCGCCGAAGCTGGTGAGGCCCGGCCAATGGCGCGGCGGGGCATAGAAAATCCAGCTGGCTGCCAGAAACAGCAGGCAGACCGCGGCATGGCGCGGAAGTTGGCGGCGCGGAGCGGGTTCGTTGCGCATCTGTGGATTTTCAATCACAGGTTGGCGTTGCGTACAACTCCCGCGATTTGGCATTCCTCCGCGATCAGCGTAGACTGAGATTGGAAATATCTGGGTGGAGATTAATTTATGGGTGGATTGAGCATCTGGCACTGGCTGATCGTGTTGTTCGTGGTCATGCTTGTGTTCGGTACCGGCAAGGTCAGCAACCTGATGGGCGAGTTCGGCAAGGGCATCAAATCCTTCAAGGAGAATCTTGCCGACGATGATGGCAAAAAAGGCCAGGACGCCTCGATGAGCAAGCCGGATT
>JAJZCG010000121.1 GCA_021846225.1 Pseudomonadota bacterium
GCCAATTTTAACGGGGGCGATCTCGGGAGAGCGGCCATCAAAAAGCGCCGGGGCGGATCTCGCCAGATGCACCCAGGCGCGGTGCGCGTCATTACGGGAATTGAGAGCGCCCAGCTGCACCATGGCGGCGGATGCCATGGCGCTGGTTGAGGCCTGCGCGGGAATTGGCGCGGGTGTGGGCGCGGCGGCGGCCAGCGGGACCGGCATGGCGGCGGGGATGTTGGCCGACTGCGGCAATGGCGTTGCCGAAACCGGGGCCGGCGCGGGCACGCGCTGCACGGTGGGCGGCGGCGGAGCGGGCGGCGGTACCGATTGCGACTGCTGGATCAGGTTGGTGAAGCCCGCAATGGCACTGTTCACCTGGTCTGGCGGGAGGTCAACCGCCAGCACTTGCCTGGCTTCGGACACCCGGCCCGTGGCGACCAGGGCCGCCGCATAATCCTGCCGGATTTTTGGCGTCGCCTGCTGGCTGGTGGCGAGCGGGCCGAGATACTGCAGCGCCTGCGGGCCGTTGCCGGAAAGAGCCAGCGACAGGCCGAGATTAACCTCGACGGCGGTGAGGCTTGGGTCGGCCAGCAGCGCCTGCTGGTAAGGCTCTACCGCGCCCGCGAAATTACCCTGCAAATCCCGCGCGATGCCAAGGTCGTTCAAAGCGTTGGCGTTGCCGGGATCATCCTGAATGGCACGCAAGAATGCCTGTTCGGCTGAGCGCGGATCCGTTTTGAGCAGGCAACGCCCCTGCCCGGTTTCCGCCTCGCTCGCCTTGGGGTCGTGCTTCAGCGCGAGCTGATAAGCGGCGATAGCGGCGGGACAGCGGTTGAGCGCGTAATAAGCGTCGCCCTCATGCTCCAGCGCTTGGACATTGCCGGGGTCGCTCGCGAGGATGGACTGGCTGACGGAGAGCGCCATGCTCGGATCGCCGCCGGCAATCGCGGCATCGGCGACATTCAGGGTATTCGTACCAATCTGGGCGGTGGCGACGGCGTTAGTGGCGGGGCTTTGCTGCGCGCAGGACGCCAGCAGCAGAACCGGCACCAGCAAGAAGGCGCCTGAGCGTTTCAGGGAGTCGCGGTTGAACCTGGCCATCTCGGAAAATGCGGCGCGCTTAAAATTTTTCATGGTTTACTCTACTTTTGTCCATGGAGGGTGGCCAACACATTGATGATCGCCGGCCCTGCCACGATCAGGAAGACGCAGGGCAGGATAAAAAGAATCATCGGAATGGTCATCAGGGTCGGCAGGCGGCCAGCACGCTCCTCGAATTTGACGAGGGCCTCCTGGCGCAATTCTCCCGAGAGAGTGCGTAACGCCTGAGTAAGCGGGGTGCCGTAATGCAGGGATTGGATCAACGTGGTGGACAGGCGCTTCAACGGGTCCAGCCCGGTGCGCTGACCGAGCGATTCCATCGCCTGGCGCATGTCCGAACCGATCTGCAACTCGCGTGAGGTTTGGGTCAGCTCTTTCGAGAGGGCGGAATTAAGCCCCTCCAGCTCCTGCGCGACGCGCGCCAGCCCGGCTTCCAGGGCGAGACCGGCATCGGCACAGATCACCATCATGTCCAGCGCATCAGCCACGCCGGCTTCAACCTGCGTCAGATGCCGTTTGCGGATGTTGGTGGCGATGGTCTCGGGCAGCAGCAGGCCAAAAATGGCGGCGCCGCCGAGTTTGACCACCAGCCACAACATGCCGCTGCCGAAATTGCGAAAGGCGAAAAAGGCGATGACCGGCAAAAGCAGGCCCAGCAGAATTTTGGCGCCGATGAACAGACCCAGCCCGCGGCCGCCGCGGAACCCGGCGCCTTCCAGGGTCGCGGTCATCTCGGCCAGGGTTTTGCCCGAAAGCAGGCCGCTGCGCGCAATCCGCATGCCGAAGGCCGAGAGCAGCCGCAGGAGCAGCGCGCCGTCTGGCTGCGCTACGGTTGGCTGCTGCACCAGGCCGCCGGATTTGACGAACTCGATACGGCTGGCAAGACGCCCGGAGCGCGTCAGCTCGTTGACGAGGTAGAAGCCGGCTGCCACCACGAGAAGCAACAGGAAGATGACGGCCAGGAAGATATAGGTTGGGGACATGATACCGGGCTACTTCAGAACGTTGCTGATCATGTACTGGATGATCCCCATGCCGCTCATCATCAGCAGGATGGCGATGCCCAGTACGGATTCACCGCTTTTCGTGGTGAACAGCATGACAATATACTGCCTCTGCATCACGAAAATGGCGATGCCGGCGATGAAGGGCAAAACGGAGAGGATCAGCGCGCTGGTGCGGGCCTCCGCAGTAAGGGCATAGCCGCGCGCCTTCAGCCCGACGCGCTTGCGGATAACCTCGGCCAGGGTTTCCAGCGTCTGCGTGATGCCGCCGCCGGAGCGGGCCTGGAGTGTGAGCGCGGTTGCAAAAAACTGGTACTCGGTGAGCTTGATGCGCTGCGACAACTCCCGCAAGGCAACATCCAGAGGGATGCCGATGGAGACTTTGTCAGCCAGAATGCCAAACTCGGTCTTGGTCGGCTCCTGCGCGTCGCGCGCAACCGTGCGCAGCGCTTCGCCCATGGGAATGCCGACGCGCACGCAACGGACGATGGTGCTGAGCCCATCGGGAAATTGTTCCAGCAGCTTGGCGTTGCGCCGGTTGGTGAACCAGTTGAAAACGAATTTTGTTAGCAGCAGCCAGATGAACGGAGAACAGACATAGGTGAGCAGGAAAACGATAATTTTGTCATCGCTCAAGGGATGCACGGCCATCGCCACGGCGACAATGGTGAGGGCCAGGGTGAGCGGTGGAACCAGCCACCATTTGATCGGATAGGTTTCCGCCTGGCTGAGATCGACGCCGATGAATGCGGCGGCTTTTGCCTTGTATTCCTGGGTTTTCGAGACCTTTTGGGTGAGCGAGATTTCTTCCGCCACGGGTTTGAGCGGCCGGTCTGCCGGGGCGACGACATCCTGCATGCGCAGTTTTAGCTTTTGCTGCCTGTCATAGCTGCGCAGGAGGGAGATGAGCACGCCTCCGGCCGCAGCCAGCAGGACGAGGCTGACGGCAAAGAGGAAGATGAGTTCGTTGACGATCATCCGATGTCATCCAGCGCGGCCATCCATGAACGGTCGAGACCGAAATATTGCAGCCGTTCATGAAAGGCCGAACGGATGCGGCTTACCTCGTAGCGGCCGGTCAGCTTCCCGGTGGCGGTCTCGCCCGTGACTTCAAACTTGAAGATGTCGTTGAGCAGCTGGGTCTCACCCTCGATGCCCGCGATTTCAGTGACCTGGGTGACGCGGCGGCCGCCGTCGCGCTGGCGTTCCACCTGCACGATGATATTCACCGCGGCGACCACCTGCGTGCGGATGGCCTTTGGCGAGAGGCCCATGCTCGACATCTGGACCATGTTCTCGATACGCGCCAGCGCATCGCGCGTATTGTTGGCGTGAATGGTGGACATCGAGCCATCATGGCCGGTGTTCATGGCCTGCAACATGTCGAATGCCTCGGCGCCGCGGACCTCACCGATGATGATGCGGTCAGGCCGCATACGCAGCGCGTTACGCACGAGGTCGCGGGCGTTGACCTCGCCCTTGCCCTCCAGGCTGGCGGGGCGGGTTTCCAGGCGCACCACATGCGGCTGCTGCAGTTGCAGCTCGGCGGCGTCCTCCACCGTGACGACACGCTCGGCCGGGTCGATGAACCGGCTCATCGCGTTCATCATCGTGGTCTTGCCCGAGCCGGTGCCGCCGGAGAC
>JAJZCG010000050.1 GCA_021846225.1 Pseudomonadota bacterium
AGAGCAGGGCGCGGCTGGCGCTGCTGTGGTCGAGGTCCAGCACGGTGGTGGCGACGTGGCTGATGGTGAAGGTGGCGGCGTAGCCGTAGATGACCACCTGCAGGATAAGCGGCACGACCAGGCGGAAAAGTGCCCAGCGGTCGCGCTTGAGCTCCAGGAACTCCTTCATGAACATCACATAAAGGCGGTCCAGCACGGCGCTACTCCAGCCGCTTGCGGAAGGCGCGCGCGGCCAGCCAGAGCACCGCCACCGCGTAGGCGAGCAGCGCGGCGATCGAGCTTGCCATCTCGGTGAGTGAGCTGCCCTTGAGGAATTCATCGCGCAGGAGGGTGACGTAGTAGCGCGCGTAAACCAGAAAACTGATAGCGCGGATGGCGGCTGGCATCTGGTCGAGGGGGAAGGTGTAGCCCGAGAGCATGGCGATGGGCAGCATGGTGAGCATCAGCGCGATCTGGCTTGCGCCAAGCTGGTTGTGGATGCGCACCGAGAGCAGGTAGCCGATGCCCATGACGACGATGCCAAACAACGCGGTGGTGAAGATGAGGGTGAGCACGCTGCCGCGGAAGGGCACATGGAACCAGAAGGCGGCGGTGAGCAGGCAGAAGGCGGCGTCCAGCAGGCCGATGAGGAAATAGGGGCTGAGTTTGCCGATTAAAAGCTCGGTGGAGGTGACCGGGGTGGAGATGAGCTGCTCCATGGTGCCGCGCTCCCACTCACGCGCCACGGTGAGCGAGGTGAGCTGCGCGCCGACCAGGGCGAGAATGATGGCGACCACGCCGGGGATGATGAAATTGCGGCTGTCCAGGGTCTCGTTGTACCAGACGCGCGATTGCAGGTTGATGCTGCCCGCGGTGGGCGGGCGGAGGCCGTGCTGGGCATCCCACCGGCGCGCGAAGGTGGCCGCGGTTTGCGCGATGACGCCCTGGGCATAGCCGGTGGCGATGTTGGTGGTGTTGGCGTCCGTGCCGTCGAACACGGCCTGCACCTGGGCCTGGCCGGTCTGCGCCAGCACCCGCGAGAAGTTAACCGGAATAACCAGGGCGCCGATGCAGGTGGCGTTGTCCATGGCGGCGCGCACCGCGCGGTTGCTGTCCAGGATGGCGGCGGTTTTGAACCAGCCGGAGGCGGTGAAATCGCGCAGCATCTCGCGGCTGGTCTGGCTGTTTTCCTGATCGTAGAGGCACAAGGGGACGTGCTTGATGTCCAGGCTGATGCCGTAGCCGAGGAGGACCATCTGCATCAGCGGCATGAGCAGCGCGATGGCGAGGCTGCGCGGGTCGCGCCAGACCTGCAAGGTCTCCTTGTAGGCGATGGCGAGGATGCGGCGCGGGTTCATGGTCCGGCCTCCTGCCGCCGGGAGACCAGCTGTACGAATACATCCTCCAGGCTGGGCAGGATGGCGCGGATGGGGCCAGCTTCCATGCCCTGGGCGGCGAGGCGGGCGAGCAGCGCCGCGCCGCTGGTGCCCGCGCGCAGCAGCACATGCAGCTTGTCAGCGAATATGGCGGCTTCGATGACGCCAGGGGCCTGGCGGACGGCGGCCAGGGTGGCGCCCAGCGTGGCGCATTCCAGCTCGAAGAGTTGCCCGCCAAGCTCGTGACGGCGCAGCTCGCCCGGGCTGCCCAGGGCGATGAGCTTGCCCGCGTCGATCAGCGCGATGCGGTTACAGTATTCGGCCTCGTCCATGTAATGGGTGGAGACCAGAATGGTCACGCCATCGGCCGCCAGGGTATGGATGAGGTCCCAGAAGCGCCGCCGCGCCTCGGGCTCCACGCCGGAGGTTGGCTCGTCAAGAAACAGCACCGGCGGGCGGTGCAATATGGCGCAGCCCAGCGCCAGGCGTTGCTTCCAGCCGCCGGCCAGCGTGCGCACCAGCGCGCCCTCGCGCCCCTCAAGCCCCGCCATGGACACCGCAAAGGCGATACGCTCCGGGATTTGCTGGCGCGGCACCTGATAAATTCCGGCGAAGAAGCGCAGGTTTTCATGCACAGTGAGGTCCCCGTAGAGGGAGAATTTTTGCGACATGTAGCCGATGTGCAGGCGCACGATGTCCGGCTGGCGGACGATATCGTACCCCGCGACGCTGGCGCTGCCCGAGGTGGGGCGCAGCAGGCCGCAAAGCAGGCGGATGGTGGTGGATTTGCCCGCGCCGTTGGGGCCGATGAAACCGGCGACCTCGCCCTTGGCGATTTCGAGGTCTAGATGGTCCACCGCCGTGAAGGTGCCGAATTTTTTTGTCAGACCCTTGGCGATGACGGCGGGGGCGATGTTCATGCCGGGGCTCCGCCGCCAACCAGGGCCACGAACACATCCTCGATGGCGGGTTCGATGCGGCTGATGCCCGTGAAGGCGATGTTCTGGGCGTCGAGCCGGGCGCGCAGTTCGGGCGCGCGGCGGGCGGCGTCGTCAACGCGCACGTTCACGCGGTCGCCCATCAACAGCAGGCCCAGTACGCCGGGGGCGCCGGCGAGGGCTGCGCGCACGGCGCGCGGGTCTGCCGCGGTGACGGCCAGCAGCATCCCCGGCATCGCTTGCTTCAGCCTGGCCGGGGTGTCGCAATAATGGATTTTGCCAGCATGCATCAGCGCCAGGCGCGAGCAGCGCTCGGCTTCGTCCATATAAGCGGTGGAGAGCACGATGGTGACGCCGCTTTCGCGCAGATTGTAGAGAATGGCCCAGAAGTCGCGCCGCGAGACGGGGTCGACCCCGGTGGTGGGCTCATCGAGCAGCAGCACGCTGGGGGTGTGGATGAGCGCGCAGACCAGGCCGAGTTTCTGCTTCATGCCGCCCGAAAGCTGGCCTGCGAGGCGCTGCTGAAAGGCGGTGAGGCCGGCGGCCTCCAGCAATTGCCCCGCGCGGGCGAGGCGGATTTTGCGTGGCACGGAGAACAGCTCGGCATAGAAAAAGATGTTCTCCGCGACGGTTAGATCCTCATACAGGCCAAAGCGCTGGGGCATGTAGCTGAGCTTGGATTTTGCGGCTTCCGGGTTGGCGATGACGTCGATGCCCTCCACGGCGATGCCGCCGGAATCAGGCTGGAGCACGCCCGCCAGCATCCGCATGACGGTGGTTTTTCCCGCGCCGTCCGGCCCGGCGAAGCCAAAAATCTCGCCGCGCTGGATGGTGAAGTTGATGTCGCGCACCGCCGCCGTGGCGCCGAAGCTGCGCACCAGGTTTTGCGCGGTGATGGCGGCGGCGCTGCTCATGGCCCGGCGGGGAGCAAGGCGATTTTGGCCCCGGCGGGCATGCCGGGGAGCAGCTCATGCGTGGGGTTGGCGATGTCGATGCGCACCCGGTAGACGAGGGTGATCCGCTCCGCATGGGTTTCCACGGTTTTGGGGGTGAATTCAGCTTCCGGCGAGATGAAGCTGATGCGCCCGGCGTAAATTTTGCCGGGGTAGGTGTCGGTGGTTACGTCCACGGCCTCGCCAAGCCGGATTTTGCCGAGGTCCGGCTCGTTGATGTAGGCGCGCAGCCAGACATGATCCAGATCGTCGAGCGTGACGATGGCGACGCCAGGGGCGGCGAGCTGGCCAAGCTCCGCCTCGCGCACCGCGATGACGCCGCTGAAAGGCGCGCGCAAGGTGGTGTAGGAGAGGGTGATGTCATCGAGTGCCAGTTTGGCGCGGGCGGCGCTCTCGTTGGCTTTGGCGAGGCCGATATTGGCCTGCGCCACCTGCACCAGGGCGGCATCCTGCGCCACCGTGGCGGCGGCTTGCCGGGCGGCGGTGCGCGCGAGGTCACGCGCCTGCACCGAGACGGTGCGGGTGTTCACCAGGGCCTGGGCGCGCTGATAGTCCTGCTGCTTCTGAAGCTGGCCGAACTGGCCGCTGGCCAGGGTGCTTTGCGCGGCGGCGAGGTTGCTGATGCTCACGGCCACCTGCGCTGCGGCGGTTTGTACATTGGCGGCGTCGATGGCGGTCTGCTGGCGGTAGAGGCGGTCATCCACCCGGGCCAGCACGGTGCCTGCCTGCACGGTGGCGCCTTCATCGAAGGGTAGCGCCACGATTGGCGCCTGTACGCTGGTGAAGCTGAGCACGCTCTCATGCGCCTCGATATTGCCGGAGACGATGACATGCCCCGCACCCGGCGCCGGCCCGAACAGCACGGGCGCATACCAGAGGGCCAGGCCGCCGGCGAGCACGAGAACAATGGCGCCACCCAGCAGAATGCGCTTTTTGGCGCCGGGTTTGTCTTCCGGC
The DNA here is from genome assembly GCA_021846225.1 of Pseudomonadota bacterium. Taxonomy (GTDB): domain Bacteria; phylum Pseudomonadota; class Alphaproteobacteria; order Acetobacterales; family Acetobacteraceae; genus Acidocella. The sequence continues at coordinate 4,204 of JAJZCG010000050.1, forward strand.
ATTTTGGCAACTCCTTGCTGTTTTTGTATAGGCCAGGCGCGCGCGGCCGGCCTTGACCTGAATCAACGCAGGCGGGGCCTTGAGGAGCTGGCTGGAACAACCGGCCAGGGCGGTTTGGACAGGCAGGCGCAACCGCTATAAGCTGCGGCGCATTGGTTTTTCCGTAATCGGGTGCGAACCCCAGCTGACGGATTCTGTATTTTGCCCGCATCAGACCAGCCCGCCGCCAGTCCTGAAAATACGCTGATACCGCAGATGAGCGCGGCCATGCGTGAGGAGGAGTTGAAGTTCGTGCTTGCCCCGGCGGCTTTTGCGGCCGCGCAGCAATGGGAGCGGCTGGATGCGCCCGCGCGGCGCCCGCGTGCGCGGCGGCTGGTCACGGTTTATTTTGATACGGCGGCGGGCGATCTGGCGCGGCACAAGGCGAGTTTGCGCGTGCGCACCGTGAATCGCCGCCATGTCATCACCTTCAAATGGACGGGCAGTTTTGCCGGAGGGTGGTTCGAGCGCGGCGAGGTTGAGGCGCTAAGCCCCACGCCGGAGCTGGAGATTGAGCTGCTGCCGCCCGAGATCGCGCAGGCGATTACCCGGCTTACCGCGGGGCGCAGGCTGGAGGCGGTTTACAGCAGCGATATCAAGCGCGTCGTCAGGACGATCCATGAGGAAGCCGCCACAATCGAGGTGGCGTTTGACGTGGGGGTGATTAGCGCGGGCGAGAAAACCTGCCCGGTGCGCGAAATAGAAATGGAGCGCAAATCCGGCGGCGCGGCGGCGCTGTATCGCCTGGGGCTGGCGTTTGTGGCGGCCTTTCCGGCGCGGCTGGAGAGCCGGAGCAAGGCCGAACGCGGCGCGGCGCTGGCTGCGGGCAAGGCGCCGGAGGCGGTGCGCGCGGTGGCGGGTTTGCAGGGAGAGCCGGTGCTCGATAGCGCGATCGGCCAGTTGATCAACGCCTGCCTGGGGCAGTTCATCGCCAACTGGCCGGCGTTTGAGGCGGGCGATGCGGTGAAGGCGGTGCACCAGATGCGCGTGGCGATGCGCCGGTTGCGCTCGGTGCTGGGGCTGTTCCAGCGTGCGTTTCCAGCCGCAGGTTTTACGGTTTTCCGTGAGCAGGCCAGGGATATAGCCAACGCGATGGGCGAGGCGCGCAACTGGGATGTGTTTGCCGCGATGATAAGGCACGGGCCGGCTCCGGCCTTTGCCGATGAGCCAGGCTTTGAGAGTTTGCTGGAGCAGGTTGAACAATTCCGCGCGGCGGGGCATGCGGCGGTGCGCGCGTTGCTGGCCGGGCCGCAGACCATGCGCTTTGTGCTGGGGTTGCAGGGGTTTGCCGCGACCCATGGCTGGCGCAACGCGCTGGAGGGCGAGGCGTTGCCGGATTTGAGCATGCCGGCCAGAGAGTTCGCGGGCGCAAGCCTGGCGCGGCTGCATCGTAAACTGTTGCGTGACGGCAAGAATATCGAACATCTCGCGGTGGTGGAGCGCCACGAGCTGCGTAAGGATTTGAAGAAGCTGCGCTATGCGGTAGATTTTTTTGGCGGGTTGTTCGATGCGCGCAAGCCGCTGCTGTCCTATGCCAATAATTTGGCGAAATTGCAGGACAGGCTTGGAGTTTTTAACGATCTGGCGGTGGCGCGCGAATTGGCGTCGCGGCTTGCCGCCGGTGATGACGGCGCGGCCTGCCGCGCGGTGGGGATTGTGATGGGCTGGTGCGCCCGCGGCGCTGTTGAAGATGACGAGGAGCTGCGCAAGAATTGGAAGAAGCTTAAAAAGGTGAAGCTGTTCGCGTAGGGTGAGCGCGCGGCCCATGCCTTGCCGGTTTTGTTGCGAATGAGGAGTATCGCCGCATGAGTGTTCCCATCGAGCTTCAATCCACGATCACCTGCCCGTTGTGCGCAACGTCCAGGACCGAGACCATGCCGGTTAACGCCTGCCAGTATTTTTATGAATGCACCGGCTGCGGCGCTTTGCTGCGCCCCAAACCGGGCGATTGCTGCGTGTTCTGTTCATACGGCACGGTGGCGTGTCCGCCGGTTCAGGAGGCGGGCGGCAAGCACGGTTGCTGCGCGTAGGGGCGCCTAGAGCCTGATTGGTTTAAGTGTGATCAGGCTCTGGCTATCTTTGTGAGGGCGATTCACGCTTTCGGTTGCCACGCTGGCGCGCGTCAACCTCAAACGATCGCGCCTAGCCCAGCGCGTATTCCGCTTCGGGCGTGTAGGTCGGCTGGTCCTTGCCGAGAAAACTGCTGAACAGGGTTACGTTGTCAGCGCGGATCGGCGCTGAGCGGTAGAGGTTGTGCGCCTGCACAAAGCTGGTGACGGCCGGGGTTACCGGCGTGTCCATCCGCGCCAGGGTGACATGCGGGATAAACCGCCGCCGGTCCGCCGGGATGCCGACACGGTGCAGCGCGGTTTCCACCTTCGCCTGTAACCGCGCGAGGTCGGCGTTGCGCTCCACCCCGGCCCAGAGCATCGACACGCGGCCGTTTTTTTCGAACCAGCCCAGCCCGGAGAGGCAAAAGGAAAAGCTGCGGCCGCGCAGGGTGGCGAGCGCCAGGTCTATCTCCTCGGCCTGCAGGCGGTTGGCCTCGCCGATGAAGCGCAGGGTGAGGTGGAAATTTTCCGCCGGTACCCAGCGTGCGCCGGGAATGTTGCAGGATAGATCTGCAAGTTCTTCTTTGACCTCCCACGGGAGGTCGAGGGCAACGAACAAGCGCATGGTTCGGTCACCTTACGGCTTGGGGTCCCGCACGAATCGCGTATTGGAATTTTGCAATAACGGTGTTTGCCGGGTCAATGTTTATATTTTGGCGGTGGCCTGCGCCAGCCAGTCGCGGGCATCGGCGGGCAGATGCGGGGAAAGCGCGGCGTGGACGCGGGCATGGTAGGCGTTCAGCCAGTCCAGCGCCGGGGCGGTGAGCAGGGCGGGGTTGATCAACGCGCGGTCAAACGGGGCGAGGGTGAGCGTCTCGAAGCGCAGAAACTTGCGCGTTTGCGGCGCGAAATCAGCTGGTTGCACCAGCACGAGGTTTTCCAGCCGGATGCCGTAGGCGCCGGGGAGGTAGAAGCCGGGTTCGTTGGAGAGGACCATGCCCGCCTGCAGTGCCACGGGTTTTGCCGCGCGCGAGATGCTGGCCGGGCCTTCATGCACCGAGAGATACGAGCCGACGCCGTGGCCGGTGCCATGGTCGTAATCCAGCCCCGCCTGCCACAGCGCCGCGCGGGCGAAGGAGTCCAGATGCGCGCCGGCCACGCCTTCGGGGAAAACCATCCGCGCCAGCGCGATATGCCCGGCGAGAACACGGGTGACATGCTCGCGCACGGTATCGGGCGCGGGGCCGGGGCCGGTCCAGATGGTGCGGGTGATATCGGTGGTGCCGTCGGGATACTGGGCGCCGCTGTCGATGAGGTAGACCTCGTTTGGCTTGATGGGGCGGTTGCTCTGCGGGGTGACCCGGTAGTGGATGATGGCGCCGTGCTCGCCCGCGCCGGAGATGGCGGGGAAGCTCTCGCCTTGGAAATCCCGTTCCCGCGCGCGCTCGGCCAGTAGTTTTTCAGCCGCTGACATTTCAGTTTCCGCGCCCGTGGGAGCGGCCTTCGCCAGCCAGGCGAGAAAGCGCACCATGGCCGCGCCGTCGCGCTGGTGGGCGGCGCGCGCGCCTGCCTGCTCCACGGGGTTTTTCAGCGCACGCGGCAGGGCCACCGGGTCCGGGCCCTCGGCGATTTTAGCCCCCGCGGCTTCCAGCGTGGTTTTGAACCAGACCGGCATGGCTGCGGGGTCGTAGCGGACGGTTTTGCCGGCCAGCGCGGCCAGGGCGGCGGGCAGGCCTGTGCGCTCGGCCAGGCTGACATCGGGGCCGAGATGCGCGCGTGTCCCGGGCGGGAGTTTTACGCCGGGCATGAACAGCGTGGCGGTGGAATCCGCAAAGAGCAAGGCGAAACCCAGGGCGATGGGGGTGAACTCAACATCCGCGCCGCGAATGTTGAACAGCCAGGCGAGGGAAGCGGGGTCGGAGAGGATGGCGGCGTCCTGCCCGGCTTCGCGCAATGCCGCGCCCAGCCGCGCGCGTTTTGCCCCGGCACTCTCCCCGGTAAAGACGTCCGGATGCGGCACGGCGGGGGCGAGCGGCTGCCCCGGACGCCCGGCCCAGATCTCGTCCACCGGGTTGGGCTGGGTGGCCACCATGGTGCTCGCGGCGAAGCGGGCCAGGGAGTCAGCGCTCAGCAGCCATGGGTCGTAGCCGATGCGTAGCCCGGCGGCGTGGCGCGCCAGCCAGTCCTCCGGTTTGGTTTCGGTGATGTGCAGGCGCTCCCATAAGGCGGGGTTGGTTTGTTGTTCGAGCTGCAGGGTGTAGCGGCCATCGGAGAACACGGCCGCACGGCCGGGCAGGACGATCGCCAGCCCGGCCGAGCCGGTGAAGCCGGTGATGAAGGCCAGCCGCTCGGCCGAAGCCGGGACATATTCACCCAGATGTTCGTCAGCCCGGGGGATGATGAAGCCGTCCAGCCCGCGCGATTTGAGGGCGGCGCGCAGGGCTGTAAGCCGGGCATTATGTTCTGAGGTCATGCGGATCCCTTTGTTATGCGTGATTTGCATGGCTGCGCTGGTGCCAAACCTTGTCTGAAAACGGGCCAACCGTGTTATGTGCAGTGCAGCATAAACGCAGCTGGATCACGTTGAACCGGCCGTTATGCGGAAAAAAACAGGTGACCATTATGACGACCACTATCGACAACCATTCTTCTTTCGGCAAGTTCGGCGAGCTTTTGTTTGCTCATCAGCGTCCGTATGCGGAAGCTAAGCAGCACAAGGGTCTGCTGGATGGTTTCAAAGCCTGGCGCAAGCGCCGGGAAGCGGAAGCTGAGCTGGAACGGCTCTCCGACCGTGAACTGGCAGACATCGGCGTGAGCCGCGCTGACATATACGCGGCCGTAAGAGGCCTCTAAAAAGCAGGGGGCGTTAAGCCCCCTTTTTTTATTTCAGGGCTTGCGCAGGGTTAAAATCGACCAGGCGCCGTCTACCAGACGATGTTCCAGCACCAGCCCGGCGCGGCGGTGCGCGCTGAGAACCCAGTTGACCTGGGTGGTAAGCAAGCCGGCCAGAATGGCGGCGCCGCCGGGCGCCAGGCTTTCCCCCAGTTGATGCGCCATGGCGCAGAGCGGGCGGGCGAGGATATTGGCGAATACCAGATCATAAGGTGCATTGCGCTTGATGCGCTTATCCACCCAGCCGTCGGCGCGGATGGCATGCACCAGCCCGGCGACGCCGTTGAGCGTGGCGTTGGCGTTGGCGACACGGGCGGCGCGCGAGTCGATGTCGCTTGCCAATACGCGCTGGTGCAACAGCTTGGCGGCGGCGATGGCGAGAATGCCTGAGCCGGTGCCAAGGTCCAGGATGCGGCGCGGGTGGTGGTATTGCGCCAGGCGCTCCAGCGCGATGAGGCAGCCGCGGGTGGAGTTGTGCTCGCCGGTGCCAAAGGCGAGGCCGGCATCCAGCGTGAGAGTGATGCGCCCTGGGATTTCCGGGGCGTTGATATGCGTGCCGCGCACGACGAAGCGCCGCCCGATGGTCTGCTCGGGAAATGCCGCCTTGGTGCGCGCCAGCCAGCCGCCGACGGGAACCAGGGCGCGGGTGATCTCGGGCGTGACGCCGGTGAGCATCTCCGCCACGGCGAGGGCGGATTCCAGCTCGGCCTCGTAGGCGCCGCGCTCCTTCACGCCCTGGATGTCCCAGATGTCCAGATCCTCGTTATGGAAAAAGGACACCGCGCGGCAGACGGAGCCAAGCGCGGCCTCGAAAAAATCCAGCGCGTCAGCCGGGACGGTGAGGGCGATGCAGTCCAGTTGCTCAGGCATCATGCCGTTCCACGAAATTGCTCAGCACGCGTTTTTCTCCTGATGTCTCGAAGTCGATGTCCAGCCGGTCGCCCTCGGCGGCCAGCACGATTCCATAGCCGAATTTCTGGTGGAAGACCCGCGCGCCGGCTGGGATTTTCGCGCTGGCCGGTGGTTTTGCCGGGGCGCGGGCCTGCACCGGAAAGCTGACCGGCGCGCCCCAGCGCGGCTGCTGGCCGGCCGCCGCCGAGCCGGTGTGGGTGATGAAAGCCTCGGGCAGTTCTTCGATGAACCGGCTGGGGATGGAGTCCTGCCAGCCGGCATAGGTGCGCCGGCGCCCGGCGTGGGTGATGATGGCGCGGTGGCGCGCGCGGGTGATGCCGACGTAGGCCAGGCGGCGTTCTTCCTCCAGGCTTTTGTTGCCGCCCTCGTCCAGCGCGCGCTGGTTGGGGAACACGCCCTCCTCCCAGCCGGGGAGGAACACGGTGTCAAACTCCAACCCCTTGGCGCCGTGCAGGGTCATCATGGAGAGTTTCGCATCGTCGCTGTTTTCCTCGTTCTCCATCACCAGTGAGACATGCTCAAGGAATGCCTGCAAGGATTCGAAATCAGCCAGGGCGCGGATGAGCTCTTTCAGGTTCTCCAGCCGGCCCGGCGCATCGGGCGATTTATCGGCCTTCCACATGGCGATGTAGCCCGATTCGTCGAGCATGGTCTCGAGCGTGACGACATGGCCCTCACGTTCGAGCATGGCGCGCCAATGGTCAAAACTTTGCAGCAGCGCGCGCACGGTTTCGCGCAGCTTGCCCTTGAAGCCGCCTTCCTGCGCCAGCAGCGCCGTGGCGGCGTAGAGCGAGACCTGGGCGGTGCGCGATTTGTCATGCATGGCGTGCAGCGAGCTATCGCCGATGCCGCGCTTGGGCAGGTTGACGATGCGCTCGAAAGCCAAATCGTCAGCCGGTTGGGCCAGCACGCGCAAATAGGCCACCGCATCGCGGATTTCCGCACGTTCGTAGAACCGCAAGCCGCCGACGATGCGATAGGGAATCCCCAGCAGGATCATGCGTTCTTCGAAAGCGCGGGTCTGGAAACCGGCGCGCACCAGAATGGCCATCTCGGCCAGGGATTGTCCGGCGCGGCGATAGGCCGCCACGCGCCCGCTGATCACGCGGGCTTCCTCCTCGGAATCCCACAGCGCCACCACTTCCACATTCTCGCCCGTGGCATCGGCCCGCCCGGCGTGCAGGGTTTTGCCCAGCCGCCCGGCGTTATGCGCGATGAGATGCGAGGCGGCGGCGAGAATCGGCGCGGTGGAGCGGTAGTTGGCTTCCAGCCGCACGGTTTTCGCGCCCGGAAAATCGCGTTCGAATTTCAGGATGTTCTCGATCTCGGCGCCGCGCCAGGAGTAGATGCTCTGGTCGTCATCGCCCACGCAGCAGATGTTTTTGTGCGATTGCGCGAGCAGGCGCAGCCAGTAATACTGCACCAGGTTGGTGTCCTGGTATTCATCCACCAGAATGTATTTGAACATGTTCTGATAGGTGGCGAGAACTTCCGTGTCTTTTTTCAGCAAATTGACGGTGAGCAGCAGCAGATCGCCAAAATCGGCGGCGTTCAGCGCCTTCAGCCGGTCCTGATAATCGCGGTACAGGGCCTCGGCCTTGCCGTTCGCGAAATCCGTTGAATCGGCCGCGGGAATTTCGCCCGGCATGAAGCCCTTGTCTTTCCATTTCTGGATCTGCGCCATCAGCGCGTTCGCGGGCCAGCGTTTTACATCAACCCGCGCGGCTTCCATCAGCTGCTTGAGCAGGCGCATCTGATCGTCGGAGTCCAGGATGGAGAAATTGCTCGTCAAGCCAACGCGTTCGGCGAAGCGGCGCAGCATGCGCGCGCCCAGTGCGTGGAAGGTGCCAAGCCACAGCCCCTCGGCAGGCTGGCCGAGGATTTTGCCGACGCGCTCGCGCATTTCGCGCGCCGCCTTGTTGGTGAAGGTGACGGTGAGGATCTGGTTGGGGTAGGCGCGGCGGCTGAGCAGGATATGCGCGAATCTGGTGGTGAGCACGCGCGTTTTGCCGGTGCCGGCACCGGCCAGCACCAGCACCGGGCCTTCGGTGGTCTCCACGGCATCGCGCTGCGCCGGGTTCAGCCCGTCCAGATAATTCATCATGCCGCTACAGGTTTTACACCCAGAATCCGCGCGATGGCATAGACCAGATCCGGGCGGTTGAGGGTGTAGAAGTGGAATTCGTCAATGCCGTTGGCCTGGAGGATGCGCACCTGCTCGGCCGTGGTGGCGGCGGCGACCATGCGGCGGGTCTCGATGTCGTCATCGAGGCCCTCGAACAGCTCGGCCATCCATTTCGGCACGGAGGTGCCGCACGCCGCGCAGAAGCTGGCGGCCTGCCTGAAGTTGGAAACGGGCATGATGCCGGGGACGATCGGCGCCGTGATCCCGGCGGCAAGAGCCTTGTCGAGGAAGTTCAGGTAGATGTCGTTGTTGAAGAACACCTGGGTGATGGCGCGGGTGGCCCCGGCGTCAAGCTTGCGCTTGAGGTTGTCCAGGTCGGCCTGCGGGCTGAGCGCCTGGGGGTGAACCTCGGGGTAGGCGGCCACGGTGATCTCGAAATCGGCGATGCGGCGCAGCCCGGCGACGAGATCGGACGCGAAGGCGTAGCCGCCGGGGTGCGGGGTGTAGGCTTCGCCGTTGGGCGCATCGCCGCGCAGGGCGACGATGTGCTTAACCCCTGCCGCCCAGTAGCGGCGGGCGACTTCGTCCACCTCCTCGCGTGTGGCGCCAACGCAGGTGAGGTGCGCGGCCGGGGTGAGGCTGGTTTCCTTGACGATGCGCAGCACCGTGGCATGGGTGCGCTCCTGCGTGGAGCCGCCGGCGCCGTAGGTGACAGAGACGAATTGCGGCCGCAAAGTCGCCAGGCGTTCAATGCAGGCCCAGAGCTGGGTCTCCAGCGCCGGGGTTTTGGGCGGGAAGAATTCGAAGGAAATGGCCGGCGGGGCCGCGCCCTCGCGGGCGGGCAGGGGAGCGATGCGCGCGCCGGCGGCCCAGCGTTGCAGAGTGGCAGGGAGCGGGGAATGGGTCATGCTGGTTCCGTGACAGCACCGCCGGATTTTCGCAAGGGCTGCATACGCTTCGCGGGCACGGATTGCGTCAGGTTCCCGGAGATGGAGGGGCATGTGTTTCTGGTTGTGGTATCTGGGTTGAAGCCGCGTTATTGAGCAACACATATATGGTGCCGCCCAGCCTGGGTGGCTGGGTTAATTGGGGTTGAACAGTATGAAGATGACCGTGAAACGAAGGTTGAGCCGGGTATTCAGCCTGGCGGCGCCGGGGCTGCTGCTCCCGGTTCTGCTGGCGGGCTGCGCCACCCCGCCGCCGCGGACGGATGCGGCCGATTACCAGGCCTACCAGCAGCAGAACGATCCGCTGGAGCCAACCAACCGGGTTTTCTACACGGTGAACGACAAGATCGACACCTACGCCTTCAAGCCGTTGGCGCAGGGGTATGTGGATATCACCACGCAGCCGATCCGCAACCATGTGGGCGATTTCATCACCAATATCGGCGAGCCCGCACGCTGGGCGAACTTTATGCTGGAAGGCAAGCCGACAGACGCGGGCACGGCGTTCGTGCGCTTCCTGCTCAACTCCACCATTGGCATCGGCGGCATTTTCGACCCCGCGGCGGCGCTGGGTTATCCTGAGACGGATACCGATTTTGGCATGACGCTGGCCGTCTGGGGCGTGCCCGCCGGGCCGTATCTGTATCTGCCGGTGTTTGGCCCCTCCGGCGCGCGCGATATCTGGAACCTCCCTGTCGAATATTTTGCGACACCGATGGAACTCGCCCCCGCGAGCGGCGCGCTCACCGATTTCGGTTATGCACAGACCGGGTTGCACCTCATCAACACGCGCGCTGCGTTCATTGGGCCGATTGACCAGGTGAAGGCCACCGCGCTCGACCCTTATGCCACATTTCGGAGCCTTTATCGCCAAAGTCGTGACTCAGAGTTGCAGCTAATTAACGAGCGCGATACGCCGGTGCCCAATCCCTGGGCGCATCAGTAGCCGCAGACACTAATCATAAGGACTTAATTATGTATCTTCGCCGTTTGCTTCTGGGTGCAATCGCCTGCGCTCCCGTGCTGGCCGCCATGCCCAGCTTTGCCCAGGCCGCGTTGGTGCCGGCCGATGCCGCCAAGGCTTTCATCACCCAATCCGGCCAGCAGCTGGTTTCGGTTGTGAACAGCAACGCCAGCGGCGCGCAAAAGGCCGATGAACTGCGCGAGCTGGTCAATAACATCGTCGCGGTCGATCAGGTGGGCAATTATGTGCTGGGGCGCTATCTCAACGTTGCCACGCCCGATCAGCACACGCAGTTCCTCAACCTGTTTCATCAGCTGCTGTCCTACAACATCACCTATCAGATCAAAGCCTATCAGGGCCTCAGCTTTGTGGTGGACGGGGCGACGCCGATGGGCAACGACATGGTGGTGCACACCACCATCACCAGCCCCGGCAAGGCGCCGGCCGACGTGGGCTGGGCGGTGGACGAGGTGAACGGCCAGCCTAAGATCGTCGATGTGATCGTGGCCGGGACCAGCCTGCGGATTACCACCCGTAATGATTATGCCTCGGTGGTGACCGACAACGGCGGGCAGGTGAGCGCGCTGCTGAAAGCCATGCAGGGGCAGATCACCAAGATCGCCTCCGCGCAGTAAGGGGTTGAACAAAGCCGGGGGCTTATCCCCGGCTTTGGCTGGTTAGAACGCGGCTTCGGCGAAAATCCGGGTGATGTCGCCGTTCCAGGCGCCATGGTAGCGCTCCAGCCAGTGCTCAGCCTGGGTTGGCGCGCCGGCGGCGATTTCAGCCAGCGGCGCCAGATAAGCCTGTTCATCCTCTCCGGCGGCGTTTTTGCGGGCGCGGTTCTTCAGCCCGTCGCGGGCGATTGCCACGACCTCACCCGCGAGGCCGCGCAGGGTGCCCTTGCCGTATCTGGTGTTGATGCCGCTGACCGGCACGGCCGCGCGCAGGGCCAGTATATCCCCGTAGGAGAGGGGCTTCACCAGTGCCTCGGCGGCGGCCAGGGCGGCGGGATCGTAGAAAAGTCCGGTCCAGAGCGCCGATTGCGCCAGCATCATATCCGGCCGGCCGGAGTCGGCGCCGCGGGTTTCGATGTATTTCTTCAGCCGGACATCGGGGAAGGCGGTGGTGCAATGGTCGGCGAAGTCGCCCAGTGTGGCATGCACGCCGGGCAGGGCGGGCAGCTTGCCTGCCATGAAGTCACGGAAGGAGGCGCCGGCGGCGTCGATGAATTCGCCGTCGCGGTAGACGAAGTACATCGGCACATCGAGCAGCCAGTTGGCATAGGCCTCAAAGCCGAATCCGTGCTCGAACACCATGGCGGGTATGCCCGCGCGGGCGTTGTCGGTATCGGTCCATACCTGGGCGCGGTTGGAGAGCAGCCCGTTGGGCTTGCCCTCATAGAACGGCGAATTGGCGAACAGCGCGGTGGCTAAGGGCTGCAAGGCGCTGGCGACGCGCATTTTGCTCACCATGTTGGCCTCGGAGCAGAAATCCAGGTTCACCTGCACGGTGCAGGTGCGCAGCATCATGTCCAGCCCGCGGGTGCCGACCTTGGGCATGTAGGCGCGCATGATTTTGTAGCGGCCCTTGGGCATGAAGGGCATGTCCGCGCGGGTGGCGGTGGGGTGGAAGCCCAGCGGCGCGAAGCCGAGGCCAAGCCCGGGGGCGATGGCGCGCAGCCGGGCCATGTGGTCATCAAGCTCCGCCTTGGTGGCGTGCAGATCCGCCAGCATGGCGCCGGAAAGCTCGAACTGGCCGCCCGGCTCCAGCGAGAGCGAGGCGCCGCCCTCGCCCTTCAGGCCGATGGTGTTGCCGTGGTCGAGAATTGGGCTCAGCTCCCCGCCAGCCTGGAAGGCCGCCAGCAGTTCCCTGATGCCGCCCTTCTGCTCATAGCTTGGCGGCGCGAAATCGCTCAGGCCGAAGCCGAAGGCCTCATGCTCGGTGCCGATGGTCCATTGCGCCGGCGGCTTGGCGCCTGCGGAAAAATAGGCCGCCAGATCGCGGATATCGGTAATCGGCCGGTCATCGGCGTCTCCGGGGTTCGACAAACTTAAGCTCCCTTTTATGCTTCCGCCGCGAGCAGAAGTGCGAGCCCTGCAATAGCGGCGGTTTCGGCCCGCAGGATGCGGCGCCCCAATGATACGCGTGTAACAAGGGGTGTCCGTGCGATACCTTCAAGCTCCGCATCGGTAAAGCCACCCTCGGGGCCGATCATCAGCGCGCTGGGGCCGGGGCTGGGGGCGAGCACGGCGGCGCTGCGGCGCTCATCGGCGATGAAGAGGCGGCGTTCGGGCCAGGTGGCCATGAGTTTTTCCACATGCAGGGGTGCGCGGATCTCGGGCACGATCAGGCGTTCGCATTGTTCGGCGGCCTCGGTGGCGATGGCGCGCAGCCGGTCCAGGTTCACATGGTCCGCCTGGGTGCGCGCGGTGAGAATCGGCTGGATGACGCTGGCGCCGAGTTCGGTCGCCTTTTCCACCACGAGGTCGGTTTTCTGGCGTTTCAGCAGCGCGAAGCAGAGCCAGCAGTCAGGCTCGGGCTCCGGCGCGCGGGTTTGGGCCAATACCTCCAGCGCCACCGCCTTGCGCGAAACTTTTGTGACAGAGGCGCGCCACTCACCGGCGGCGCCGTTGAACAGGCGCAAAGTGTCACCCGGGGCCAGCCGCATGACATTGGCGAGGTAGTGGGACTGCGCCTCCGGCAGCGGGATTTGCGCCGCTTCATGCAGCGCGGCCTCGGTATACAGGCGAATTGACGTGGTGCTCATGACGGGCACATTAACACCCATGAACGGATTTACCGATATACGCGCCGGAGGCTGGGTCAGCCGCCTGCCGCCCTGGATGCGCCCCTATGCGATTCTCGCCCGGTTCGACCGCCCGATCGGCGCGTGGCTGCTGTTTTTGCCCGGCCTGTGGTCGATCATCCTGGGCGCGCGCGGCGCGGGGCTGGCGCTGTGGCTGTTGTTCCTGTTCGCGCTTGGCGCCGTGGTGATGCGCGGGGCAGGTTGCGTGGTGAATGATTTATGGGACCGCAGGATGGACGCGCAGGTGGAGCGCACGCGCACCCGCCCGCTGGCCTCGGGCGCGCTCAAACCCCTCGATGCGCTGGTGTTCCTTGTGCTGCTCGGCGCTATGGGGCTGCTGATTTTGAGCCTGCTGGATTTTCCGGCGCGGATTCTGGGGGTCATCAGCCTCGCCCCGGTGATCCTCTATCCGCTGGCCAAACGCGTGACATGGTGGCCCCAGGTGGTGCTGGGCTTCACCTTCGGCTGGGCAGCCCCCATGGGCTATGCCGCCGCGAGCGGGGTTTTTTGGTCCTGGTCCTCGCTCTGCCTCTATGCCGCCGCGATTCTGTGGATTTTGGGGTATGATACCATCTACGCGCATCAGGACCGTGAGGATGACGCGCTGATCGGCGTGAAATCCACCGCCCGGCTGTTTGCGCATAACACGCGCGGGCTGTTGTGGGTGTGTTACGGCGCGATGGCCGCGCTGCTGGCCCTGGCGATGGCGCTGGCGGGGCTCAATATCTACGGCATTCTGCTGCTGGCGCTGCCGGGGGCGTTGCTGCTCCGCCAGATCCTGCGGCTCGACATCAACGACCCCGCGCTGTGTCTGCAATTGTTCAAATCCAACCGCGAGGTTGGGCTGGCAATCGGGCTGGCGATGCTCGTGGGGCGGTTTTAGAGTGCGATGACCTCAGATTGACCTGCTTTGCGGGCTAATCTGAGGTCTGAATCGCCCTCTATCTTTAATGAGAGTGCGATGACCTCAGATTGACCTGCTTTGCGGGCTAATCTGAGGTCTGAATCGCCCTCTATTTTTAATGAGAGCGTTCAAACCGCGACGCTGATCATCTCCACCGGCGCGATCAGGCCGCGCTCCAGATTGTCGATCATATTGGCGATTTTTTGCGGCGCGCTCTCGCCCATCAGCAGGTTGAGCCCAAGCCGTGGCGGCTCCCCGGCCTGGGCCGCACGGGCGCGCAACTGCCGGAAGAAATCAACCGCGAATGCGCGCCGGTTGCGCTCGTTGCGGAGGGCGAAGCCCGCGCCCTCCAGCAAGCGCCGGTAAGTGGCGGGCGTTTCCACGAAGCTGGCGCCGGACGTTGCCGCCCAGGGCAATGGAAAGCTCAGCGCCGCGTCACCGGTTTCGAGCATGACATCGTAGATGCCAAACAGCGCGCCGGGCTTGAGCACGCGCCGGACCTGTTGGAACAGCCGCGATTTTTCCCGTATGTTCATGCCGGTGTGCAGCATGTAGGCGCCATCGAAGCTGGCGGGCGCGAAGGGCAGATCGAGCGCGCTGGCGTTCAGATAGGCGACTTCGCTCTCCAGCCCGGCACGCCGCGCCAAGGTTTTGGCGAGGTGGACATAGTCCGCGGTGATGTCGATCCCGGTCACCCGGCAGTTGTACTCATAGGCGAAATGGCGGGACGCGCCGCCGAGCCCCGCGCCAATGTCGAGCAGGAGCATGCCCGGCTTGAACCCGAGTTCAGTGGCGAAATCCACGGTCGCCTGCCGCCCGCCGATGTGGAATTCATCAACCGGGGAGAGATCGGCGGGGACCAGATGGTTGAGGTTCTTGCCCGCGGCGGCCAGGGCGTCGAAGATTTCCCGCTCCAGCGAGCCGCGCGCGTAGTGCCGTGCGACGGTTTGTTCGAGTGTCATGGTGGCGGCTCCCAATTGGCGCGAGAAGCGCGGCCAGCATACGTCCGTGCCGGATTTCTGTAAAAGGGCAATTTGCTCAGGCGGCTTGACGCGGCGCGCGGAATCCTAAAAACATCGGCCACCGGGGTGCCCGCAATCCGCTGGCTGAGATCAAACCCGCTGAACCTGTCTGGGTAATGCCAGCGAAGGGAGTGCATATGAGTCTACACCGCCGTACCCTGTTGTCCGCCGCCGCCGCGAGCGCCACTTTGGCCGGCCCGCTTGCCCGCGCCGGAGGGCCGCAAAAATTCACCGTTTTGCTGGATTGGTTCGTCAACCCGGACCATGGGCCGCTGTTCGCCGCCAAATACATTGGCGCCTATGCCCGCGCGGGGCTGGATGTGGCGCTGATCGCGCCCACCGACCCGGATTTGCCGCCGCGCCTGCTCGCCGCCGGCAAGGCGGATGTGGCGCTCAGCTACCAGACCCAGCTTTACCTGCTGGTGGACCAGGGCCTGCCCGTGCGCCGCATCGGCACGCTGATCGACAAGCCCCTGAACACGCTGACCGCGCTGGGCGGCCGGGGCATTACCACCCTGCATGACCTCAAGGGCAAGAAGATCGGCTATTCCATCGCCGGGGTGGAGGAGGTGCTGATCGGCACCATGCTGAAATCCGTTGGCCTGGGGTTGAGCGATGTCACGCTGGTCAATGTCAATTTCAACCTGGTCAGCTCGCTGCAAAGCCACGCGGTGGATGCCGTGATTGGCACCTACCGCACTTATGAGGATATTCAGCTGGCTCAGGCCGGGCTGAACCCGGTGATCTTTCTGCCCGAGGATTACGGTGTGCCGCCCTCGGATGAGCTGATCATGCTTGCCAATCTGAAGGCGCTGGACAGCCCGGCGCTGCCGCGTTTCCTCGCCGCGGTGAAGGAGGGGGCGGCGTATCTGGCCCTGCACGGCGATGCGGTGCTGGCGCAGTTCCTGAAGGAAAATCCGAGCCTGAACGACAAGCTCGACATCGCCTCCTGGCACGCGCTGCCGGGCGCTTTCGCGGCCGATCCCGCGGCCCTGGATGCCGTGCGCTATACCCGCTACCGCGATTTCATGTTCGCCGCCGGGCTGATCAAGAAATCCTTGCCGTTGGATACCTACGCGGTGGAGATCAAGGCCTAAGGTGGAGACGCCTCCCGGGATTCTGGTGCGCGATCTGTCGCTTCAATTTGGCGGCGTCACCGTTTTCGAGGGGCTGGGGTTCGAGGTCGCGGCGCGAAAATTCACCGCCCTGCTGGGGCCGAGCGGCGTGGGCAAGACCACGCTGCTGCGCATCATCGCGGGGCTGGAGGCGCCCGCCACGGGGCAGGTGGTGGCGAGCGACGGTGCGCCGCTGGCCGGGCGGATCGCCTATATGGCGCAGCAGGATTTTTTGCTGCCTTGGGCCAGCGCGCTGCGCAATGTGATGCTGGGTGCCACGTTGCGCGGGGCGAAGCCGGAGCCTGAGCGGGCCTTGCATCTGCTGGAGCGGGTCGGGCTGGGGGGACAGGCAAATGCGCTGCCGCAGACGCTCTCGGGCGGTATGCGCCAGCGTGTGGCGCTGGCCCGCACGCTCTATGAGGACCGGCCGATCGTGCTGATGGACGAGCCGTTTTCCGCGCTGGACAGCATCACCCGGCTCAGAATCCAGAATCTGGCGGCCGAGCTTCTGGCCGGGCGCACGGTGCTGCTGATCACGCATGACCCGCTGGAAGCCTGCCGCCTTGGCCATGCGCTGTTTGTGCTCTCCGGCGCCCCGGCGCGGCTGGGTGCGCCGCTGCATGTGCCCGGCCCGCCGCCGCGCGCGGCCGATGATATCGCCCTGCTGCAGACCCAGGGCGCGCTGATGCGCACCCTCACCGAGGCGGCCGGGCCATGAGGGGCATTCGCCCGGCCACCACCTTTCTGGTGTTCCTCGCCCTGTGGTGGCTGGCGGCCCGCTATTCGTCCGTGCCGCCCTTCATGCTGCCGCCGCCGGGCGATGTCGCCGCGGCGCTATGGACGCAGCGCGGCCTGTTGCTGGGCAATACGCTGGTCACGCTGGCGGAAATCCTGCTCGGCCTGCTCTGCGGCACGGTGCTGGGTGGCATCGCGGCGCTTGGGATCGTGTTTTCCCCGGTGTTGCAGCGCTGGCTGATGCCGGTGCTGGTGGTCAGCCAGGCGATCCCGGTGTTCGCGCTGGCGCCGTTGATGGTGCTGTGGTTCGGCTTTGGCTTGATGGCGAAAATCATCATGGCCATGCTGGTGATCTTTTTCCCCGTCACCGCCAATTTTGCCGACGGCCTGCGCCGCACGCCGCCCGGCTGGCTGGATCTGGCGCGCACCATGAACGCCTCGCCCCTGGCCGTGCTGCGCCACATCCGCCTGCCGGCCGGGCTGCCGGCTTTTGGCTCCGGCCTGCGCGTGGCCGCCGCCATCGCCCCCATCGGCG
>JAJZCG010000002.1 GCA_021846225.1 Pseudomonadota bacterium
CATCGCCCGCCATTTCCCCAAGCGCAACCGCATCATCGCCGGGCTGGTGCTGGGCCTCGTGGTCATCGAGGCGGCGGCCCGCTCCGGCTCACTGCTCACCGCGCGCATGGCGCTGGAGGCCGGGCGTGAGCTGTTCGGCGTCCCCGGCTCCCCGCTGGACCCACGCTCCCATGGCGCCAACGGCCTCATCCGCCAGGGCGCCCACCTCACGGAATCCGCCGCCGATGTTCTGGCCAACCTGCCAGACCACCCCGCCCGCCAGGGCCTGGGCCGTGACCCGATGTTCCAGCACGGCGCACCTTCCGGTTTCGCCGAGCCGCCGCCCGCCTGGATAGACCCCGCCGAGGACGCCCGCGAACTCGCCCGCGCGCGCCTGGAGATCCCGCCGCTGATCGGCGCCGATCCGGTCGGAGTTGACGAGATCGCCCGGCGCTGCCAGTTGTCGGGTGCCGCCGTCACGGCGGTTCTACTTGAGCTTGAACTCGCGGGGAGGGTGGAAACCCTTGCCGGTAACCGTGTCGCGCGCTTCGCCGACCTATGATTGGAACGGTTCTTGACTGATATCGTCGTCGTCGAATCCCCCTCCAAAGCCAAGACAATCAACAAATATCTCGGCGATTCCTATAAAGTCCTGGCCTCGTTCGGCCATGTGCGCGACCTGCCGCCCAAAGACGGCTCGGTGCGCCCCGACGAGGATTTCGCCATGTCCTGGGAGGCCGACGAGCGCGGCAACAAGCACATGGGCGAGATCGCCCGTGCGCTGAAGGGCGCCAAAACGCTGTACCTGGCAACCGACCCTGATCGTGAGGGCGAGGCCATCTCCTGGCATGTGCGCGCAATGCTGGAGGACAAGAACGCGCTCAAGGGCGTCAACGTGCTGCGCGTCACCTTCAACGAGATCACCAAATCCGCGGTGAAAACCGCGATGGCCCAGCCGCGCGAGCTGGATCAGCCGCTCATCGAGGCCTACATGGCCCGGCGCGCGCTGGATTATCTGGTCGGCTTCACCCTCTCGCCGGTGCTCTGGCGCAAGCTGCCGGGCAGCAAATCCGCCGGGCGGGTGCAATCGGTCTCATTGCGCCTCATCTGCGAGCGCGAGGCCGAGATCGAGGTCTTCAAATCCCGCGAATACTGGACCATCGAGGCCGGCATGCTCACCCCGGCCGGCGCGCCCTTCCCTGCCCGCCTCACGCATTACCAGGGCAAGAAGCTCGAACAATTCGACCTCAACGACGAAGCCAAGGCGCTGGCGGCCAGGGAGGCGGTTAAATCCGGCAGCTTCAGCGTCGCCCAGGTCGACAAAAAACGCACCCGGCGCAACCCGCCGCCGCCCTTCATCACCTCCACCTTGCAGCAGGAGGCCAGCCGCAAGCTGGGCTTCTCCTCGCAGCAGACCATGCGCCTCGCGCAGCAGCTCTATGAGGGCATCGACATCGGCGGTGAAACCGTGGGTCTCATCACCTACATGCGAACTGACGGCGTGCAGCTCGCCAAGGAGGCCGTCACCGCCATCCGCGGCCAGATCAAATCCGATTTCGGCCCCGATTACGTCCCCGTGGCGCCGCGCGAATACATCTCCAAGGCGAAAAACGCGCAGGAGGCCCATGAGGCCATCCGCCCCACCGACATCGCCCTGAAGCCCGAGCGTGTCGGCCGCATGCTGAGCGCTGAGCAGGCCAAGCTTTACGAGCTGATCTACAAGCGCGCCATGGCCTGCCAGATGGCCGCCGCCGAGCTGGACCAGACCGCCGTGGACATGACCGACGGCAAGGGCCAGACCCTGCGCGCCACCGGCTCCGTGCTGGCCTTCGACGGCTTCCTGAAACTCTACCACGAAGACCAGGACGACGCCTCGGCCGAGGATGATGACTCCCGCCTGCTGCCGCCGATCGGCAAGGGCGACCCGCTGAAAACCAGCAAGGTGGACGCCACCCAGCACTTCACCCAGCCGCCGCCGCGCTATTCCGAGGCCTCGCTGGTGAAAAAGATGGAGGAGCTGGGCATCGGCCGCCCCTCCACCTACGCCTCCATCCTCACCGTTCTGCGCGACCGTAATTATGTCCGCCTGGAAGCGCGCCGCTTCATCCCCGAGGATCGCGGCCGCCTCGTCACCGCCTTCCTCACCAGCTTCTTCTCGCGTTACGTGGACACCGGCTTCACCGCCGCGCTGGAGGAACAGCTCGACGAAATCGCCGAGGGCAAGATGCGCTGGCGCGACGTGCTGCGCGCCTTCTGGGACGATTTTTCCGCCGCCGTGGCCCAGACCAAGGATCTGAAAATCTCCGACGTCATCGACGCGCTGGACGCTGACCTCGGCCCGCATTTCTTCCCCGTCCGCGAGGACGGCAGCGACCCGCGCTCCTGCCCCGCCTGCAACACCGGGCGCATCGGCCTGAAGCTCGGGCGCTTCGGCAGCTTCATCGGCTGCTCGAATTATCCCACCTGCCAGTACACCCGCAAACTCGCCATCGACGGTGGCGACAACCCGGATGAGAGCCTGAAGGATGGCATGCGCCTGCTCGGCAAACACCCCGGGACCGGCGAAGATATTACCTTAAAACGCGGCCCTTACGGGCTTTATGTGCAGCAGGGCGAACCCGACCCGGCGGATAAGAAGGCCAAGCCCAAGCGCTCCTCGCTGACCAAGGGCATGGACCCCGAGGCGCTGACGCTGGATGATGCGCTGGGTCTGCTCTCGCTCCCGCGTCTGGTCGGCCTGCACCCCGAATCCGGCCAGAAAATCGAGGCTGGCGTCGGCCGCTTTGGCCCCTATGTGAAAATGGGCGCCATTTTCGCCTCGCTCGACCGTGACGACGACGTGCTCCACATCGGCCTCAACCGGGCCATGGACCTGATCGGCAAAAAACAGGATTCCATCCGCAGCCTGGGCGATCACCCGAAGGATGGCGCCCCCGTGGCCGCCCGCAAGGGCCGCTTCGGCCCTTATGCGCAATGGGGCAATGTGGTTGCCAACCTGCCGCGCGACGTGGAGTTGGCGGATGTCACCCTGGACCAGGCGGTGGCGCTGTTGGCCGAAAAGGGCAAGGTCATCGTACCCAAGGGCAAAAAAGGCGCCGCGAAAAAACCCGCGGCCAAGGCAAAAGCCAAGGCCGAACCAGCGGTGAAGGCCGCAAAAGCCAAGGCCGAACCGGCGGTGAAGGCCGCAAAGCCCAAGCCCCCCGCGAAAGCGAAAACCCCGGCCAAACCGAAAGCCAAACCCGCCGCCAAGGCCAAGGCGCAAGCCTGAGCCGCCCGGCGGGGAGCCGCGCTGAAATTGCCTGAGCCGGTAATTTATCCGTAGCCCAAAAGGGCAGAATATGCTTGTTGCAGCGCATGACTGCTGCCCCCATTCACCTGCGCGATGAACGCTTTATGCTCGACCCCGCCGGCGCTGCCTTCTGGCCTGCGCGGCGTATTCTCATCGTGGCTGATCTGCATCTCGCCTCACCCGCGCCAGGCGCGCCGCGCCCGCCCGTGCCGCAGGGCGCCAAGGCCACGCTGGAGCGGCTCAACCGGCTTTTGCGCCTGTATCGCCCGGCGAAGGTGGTCATCCTCGGCGGCGATTTCCCCGGCCGCGGCGCCAGCAGCCTGCTGGCCAAGGACGAGCGCGCGCATATCGAGGTGATGGCCCGCGAGGCGAGCTTCATCTGGGTGTCCGATAAACCCGATGCGGCCGCTGGCCTGCCGGGCGTCTGCGTCCCGCTTTACCGCGAGGGCGCGTTCACCTTCCGCCACGCCGCCGGGCCGCAGCTTGGGCCGCGCGAGTTCGAGGTCTCGGGCTATTTCCAGCCAAAAGCCAGCATCGATGCCCGCGCCAAGCGCGTCAGCCGGCCGTGTTTCGTCACCGGGGTCAACCGGCTCATGCTGCCCGCCTTCGGCGCGCATGGCGGCGGGCTGGATGTGCACGATCACGCCATTTCCCGCCTCTTCCCGCGCGGCCTGCGCGTGTTCCTGCTCGGGCAGGACCAGCTCTTCTCCTTCGCGCTGGAACAGCTTGGCCGCATGGCCGAGGTGGCATGAAGCCCGCCCTCCTATGGCTGCGCAACGACCTGCGGCTGCATGACAACCCGGCCCTGGCCGCTGCCCTCGCCGGGGGCGGCCCGGTGCTGCCGGTTTATATCCTCGATGAACAGATGGGCGCCGCCAGCCGCTGGTGGCTGCACCATTCGCTCACCCGCCTGCAGGCTGATTTCGCCCAGCGCGGCGCCACGCTGGTGCTCCGCCGGGGCGATCCGGCCGTCATCATCCCCGAACTGGCCGCGCAAACCGGCGCCACCGCCGTGCATGCCGCCCGCAGTTTCGAGCCCGCCCTGCGCGATGCCGGCCGCGCCGTGGACGCCGCCTTGCGCGCGCATAACGTTGGCTTCCATCGCCACCTCTCCACCAGCCTGTTCGCCCCGGAGCGGATACAAACCAAAACCGGCGGGGCTTACGGCGTCTACACCCCCTTCGCCAATGCCTGCTTCAGCGCCGGGGTGCCGGAGGTGTGCTGCCCGACCCCGTCGCATATCCCAGGTGTGCCCGGCATCGCGGGCGATGCTCTGGCCGATTGGTCCCTGCTCCCCGAAAAGCCTGACTGGGCCGCGGGCCTGCGCGCCAGCTGGACCCCCGGCGAGGCCGGCGCCCATGCCCGGCTGGATGAGTTCCTGGCCAAGCCCGTGCGCGATTACGCCACGGCGCGCGACATTCCCGCCCTGCCCGGCACCTCGCGCCTCTCCCCGCATGTGCATTTCGGCGAAATCTCGCCGCGCTTCGTCTGGCACCGCGCCGCCGCCCTGGGTGAGGGGCCTGGCGTGAAAACCTTCCTGAAGGAGCTGCTCTGGCGCGAATTCTCCATCAACCTGCTCTGGCAGCACCGCGATTTGCGCACCCGGCCCATCCGCGCCGAATTCGCGGACTTCCCCTGGGCTGCAAACGCCCCCGCCCTACGCGCATGGCAGCGCGGACAAACCGGCATCCCCATCGTCGACGCCGGCATGCGCGAGCTATGGCAGACCGGCTGGATGCACAACCGCGTGCGCATGATATGCGCCTCCTACCTGGTGAAGCACCTGCTGCTCCCCTGGCAGCTAGGCGAGGCCTGGTTCTGGGATACGCTCTGCGATGCCGATGAAGCCGCCAATGCCGCCTCCTGGCAGTGGGTGGCGGGCTGCGGCGCCGATGCCGCACCCTATTTCCGCATCTTCAACCCCGTGCTGCAGGGCCAGAAGTTCGACCCCACCGGCGCTTACGTTCGCCGCTATGTGCCCGAGCTGGCCCGCCTGCCGGATGGCGCCATCCACGACCCCTGGGAGGTTCCGCCGCAAATTCTCCTTGGCGCCGGTGTTAAACTGGGAGCAAGCTATCCATATCCCATAGTCTCACTGGCGGAAGGAAGGACGCGGGCATTGGCCGCTTATGCAGCATTAAGGGGAAAATGAAGCCGCTGCCGCCGCGCCTGCGCGTGGTGGGCGATGTGCATGGCGACTCCAGGGCCTTCGCCATTGCCGCGGAGACGGATCGCTTCATCGTGCAACTGGGAGACCTGGTTGACGACGGACCCGACACCCCCGGCGCTCTTGCCGTGATGTTCCGCCTGCTTGATGAAGGCCGCGGCCTGTTCCTGCTCGGCAATCATGATTTCAAGCTCGCCCGCGCCTTGCGTGGCGACAAGGTGCATGGCCCCGCCGTCGCCCGCACCCTGGCCGAGCTGCCCGCTTCCATGCGCGCGCGCGCACTGGAGGTCATTTCCCAGGCGCCAGCCTGGATCGTCACCCCATCCGCCATTTTCGTCCACGGCGGGTTCCACCCCGGCATGCTGGGCCAGCCCCCGCCGCTTTTCCCGCCGGGCCGCCCGGAGCCGCTGCTTGCCCGCGCCCTTTACGGCCAGACGACCGGGCGCGCCACAGCTGCGGGCAGGCCTGAGCGCCTGTTGCGTTGGGTGGATGATATTCCGCCGGGCATCACGCTCTATTGCGGCCACGACCAGCGCAGCGCTGACGGCCGCCCCTACATCCGCGCCGGGCGGGCTGGCGGGTGCGCTGTGTTTCTTGATACCGGCGCGGGCAAGGGCGGACATCTGTCCTGGATGGACATAGACCTGCCGTAACGAAGCCCTACCGCAGGAACGGATTGCTGCGCTTCTCCGCGCCGATGGTCGAGTTCGGGCCATGGCCGCAGATGAAGGTGAAATCATCCGGCAGCACCAGCAGCTTGGCCGTAATCGCGGCCAGCAGGGTATCGGTATCGCCATAGGGGAAATCTGTGCGCCCGACGGAGTTGCGAAACAGCACATCGCCCACCATGCCGAAATTCGCTTCATGGTTGATGAACACCATATGTCCCGGCGTATGCCCCGGGCAGTGCAGCACCTCGAATTCCTCACCGCCCATGTTCACCCGGTCGCCCTCGCGCAGCCATGTGTCGGGCGTGCAGTTCTGCGCGTGAAAGCCAAAGCTCTTCGCCTGAGCGGCGATGCCATCGAGCAGGAATTTATCCTCAACCCCCGGCCCGGTGATCTTCACCCCCAGCGCCGCCGCCAGCTCCGTGGCCCCCCCGGCATGGTCGAGATGCCCGTGCGTGAGGAAAATATCCGTGACCGTGATGCCCGCCTGCTTAATCGCCGCGAGCAGCTGCGCCACATCGCCGCCGGGGTCCACCACCGCGCCCCGCAAATTCTCTGCGTTCCAGATTAACGTGCAATTCTGCTGAAACGGCGTGACCGGGATAACCGCAATCTGCAATGTCATTGTCTCAAACTCTCCGCTTACGCCCGCGCCCGCACGATCCAGGTTGCGGCCGGCATCAGCACGCCCTGGGGGGTCAAATATCGCGCCAGCACGGCCTTCACCGCATCGCTGACCTTGCTAACCAGTTCCGGATGCTCGCGCAGCGCACCGCCCAGCGGGCCGACGCGCAGCGAAAGCTCCAGGCTCTGCTCCAGATCCCCGCCGCCGATCAGGCAGTCGAATGTCTCAATCGCGACATCCTTGAACCCGGCATCGCCCAGAATCCCGCGCAGCCGCTGCGAGTCGGCAAAGGCGAACGGGCCGGGCGCCGTGGGGTCCGCGGGCGGGCTTTCGGGCATGAAGGGAGCCGCCGCCTGCTGCGGCGCGCGCATCCACACATTCTCCGCAAACGGCCGCCAGCACACGAACGCCAGCCGCCCGCCCACGCGCAAGGCCTTGCGGATATTGGCGAAAGCCGCCACCGGATCGGCGAAGAACATCACCCCGAAGCGGCTGAACGCGGCATCGAACGTGCCATCGCCAAAGCTGGCCACCTGGGCATCCGCCTGCTCGAACACTGGCGCCACCGCCCCCGGCAACACCGGCCGCGCCTTTGCGATCTCGAGCATCGGCGCTGAAATATCAGCCCCCTTCACATAGCCAGCCGCCCCGGCGCGTTGCGCCAGCTCCATCGTGGTCTGGCCGCAGCCGCAGCCGATATCAAGAATCCGCTCGCCGGCGCGGGGCGCCAAAACCCGTATCGCCTCGCGCCCCAGCGGGTCTATCTGGCGGTCCAGCTGCGCCTGAAAGCGTGCCCAGGTCTGCCCGGCCAGCGCGTTCCAGTAGTCAACCTGCGCCGCGTTCGCGGTGTTTTCCATGTGGCGCGCCTATTCCCATTCAATTGTCAGAAAGCCCCGTAAGGGACTGTTTTTATCCACAAAACTTCTCACGCCACGCCACATTTCCCATCAACCATACCACCAAAATTCGGCCATTGATTTCATTAGGAAATTCTGACTGCCGGAAATTTTCTCCTATAGCCATCGATCGAAATTGAACAACAAAAGGCACCATTTACCCACCTGCCGCACTGTCGATCGATGGGAGAGCGACGGATAAAAAATACCGTCAAATGGTCAAACAAGTCAATTCCAGACAATTACGTGAACCTTGGGATGGCCTGAATCGGCGCCTCACCGGCACCACCGGCGCGCGGGAAACCAAGGCGCCAAGAGAAATCACCCACGGTTTTTTTGATTCTTTTCCGCAGCACGTCCAACATGGTAGTCATAAAAGAAAATGCGAAAGACTGAGTGAGCCGTTGATCGATCTGACAAGATGCCCGGTTCAGGATAGAGAAGAAACCCATTCCGAGAGGGATTGATGCTGAAAGCTTTAGAGATTGCCCCCCTCCTGCTCATCGGAGGCGTCATCATCCTAAGTGTTCTGATGCTGCCGGTACTTGCGTTGTGGTGGCTTCCTCAAGGTAAGCTGCTGACCCCACCAAGTCATGTTTACACGGGGCGAGGAATTTTGTTTCGGCATCAGTCCCCGATTGCCTATTGGGTTGGTTTTGTTTGTGAACTGACCTTATGCCCTTTAATCGCGGTTGGTCTGCTGGGAGGGCTTATTTCCGCGATTATGGGGATTGTACGGCCCTAAAAAACGGAGATTCGGCAACAGAGATCAGAAAGGCGCGGCCAAAGGTTAGGCCCGGACAGGGGCTTGCAAAGGGAACTATATACTTAACTCCCCATGATGATCTATCCGGCTATTGTAGCACATACATCACGAGTTTTTTTGTTCGTAGACGTAATAACCTCCGATCAAACCGCCAAGAACGGCGCCAAAAATCGACCATCCGATGTTAGCGATCGAGCCTATGGCAAAACCTAAACCGCCGCCGATCAGCCCCACTATCACCCCCTTGATGCCAACTTCTTGGAAGGCAGCGGCACAGATTCCGACTATGATGAGCAGTCCAATAATGTCGACCATATCACTTTGCCCTTATCCTCAGGTGGCGCGAAGCACTATTGTTCCGCTTTCATGCTGCATCGCGTAGCAAGTGCTTCATGCTTCTACAACCCTGTTCCCGAAGCCCTATGGTTCGACTCTGGTCGCACAACCCCCTCGCGCACCCCGAGCCGGGGATTCGAAGGGAAATCGGCTGACAGGGAGTCAAAGATATAGTTCCCCTTGCAAATGGGTATATGGATGGCCCGATGTGTCAGATGGGGAACTGGCACGAGTGGCCCCATAGAGCGGCGCGCAAAGCTTGTCCCAGCGCTTGATGTCGTTGGCTTCGCTTCAGAAAGCGGGGCGATTTTCCGTTGCAATATTTCCGTCAGCAACGCGCCCGTCACTCAGGCGTTGTGTGAACGGCTATCATCGCAGCGGGTTGCCAATGTTCTGGTCAAATTCGGCATTCAGCTCGTCATGGCACGCGTTCATGCGTGGCCCGAAGTAACGAGCGGACAAATGGGCCGTTCGTTACTTCAGATCGAATCGTCAGATTTGTCAGTTTAGGCAAAAACCCCTCCCCATTGCCAAGCCGCAGCCCTGAGGGGAACCCAGACTAAGCGCCATGGGTACCCCTTACCAGCGATAATTCGCCAGCACGTCAAAAGTATTGAAGTGCACGTTTCCGGCGAACTGGCCGTTGTAGGCGACTTTGAGGGTCAAAGGCTCGTGCCGGCCCGCGATGGTAAGTCCGGCGCCGGTGTTCAGCGCCGCGTCCGGGGCGGCCATGCCATTTTCTGAACCGGCCAGCAGGCCAACGGTTTCCGCCTGGGTGACATGCAGTGTTCCGGCATAGCCCGTGCCTCCCACCGACACCCAGGGGATGATCGTGGCAGCCGCAGTACGCAGGTCGTAGCCCATGCGCAGACCACTGGAGAAGGCCGCCACGCTGGTGGAGAGGATGCCGTAACGGATGTTCAGATCAACGCCACCACCAACGGCTCCCTTTTCGGTAAAGCCCGCAAGCTGGTTATGCAGATAGCTGATCCGCCCGTAGGGCATCAGAAAAGCCTTGTTTAGCGGGATTAGGTACTGCGCCTGGATCCCGGCCGCCGTATACCAGCCATCGGTAGCCCCCGTGCCAATGACGTTGCTGGGATAGAGAAAGCGGGTGCTGCTCTGATGCAGATATCCTGCCCCCAGGGTTGCGGACAGGCGCAAGTGGCCCTGGGTATCGATGGCATAGCCGAAGGCGCCAAAGGACTGGCTGTCCACGGCCTGCTGAGCTGAGGATGCTCTCGCACCAATCCTCGTGAGCGCGCCACCGAGCACCAGATGGCGGTTGACCGCGGCGCCATATCCGGCGATGCCGCCATAGTCGTCCACGCCCGCGCCATTGCCATGGCCAAAACCACCGAAGCCTTTACCCCAGGCGCCTTGGCGGCTGCCGGTGAAGCGCACCGTATTTCCATCTACCTGTTCAGCGCCATCCATCAGGCTGTTGATGGCGGTAAAGGTGCTGGCGTTGTTGAAAAAGGCGCTACTGACCACACCCTGCCCGCTTTTGAAGATGCGTGCATTGCTGCTGGGAGTTGCCGTCAGCTTTAGGTAGGCATCGTGGCTGCCATACGTTATTTCCGGGGTGATATAGCTCGCGAAATTCGGGTTATAACTGGTGCTGCTGAAAGTACCGGAAAGCCCCTGGGCGGCATGCACGATGTCATACTGCGCGCCAGCCGTGTAGGTTCCGGAAGCGCCGGATTTCTGCAGGATGTCTAAGCTGCCGGCCAGGGTCGCCGTGCCGGTTACCGCGAGCTGATCGTAGGTAACGCCTGGCGTCTGATCGCTGGGGGTGACCGTAATGTCCAGGGCGCCGTTCGCTGCCTGGGTATAGTTGCCGTTGACGGTGAGCGTGCCGATGCTGCCGCCGGGGTAGACAGTGCCCTGGTTGATGACATTGCCATTTATGGTGCCGTTGCCGCGCAGGACAGCCCCTCCGTCCACTGTCACCGGACCGCTGAGAGAGGCGTTCGCATGACTGGCGTCACCCACTTCCAGAAGGCCTCCGGCAACGATGGCCCCGCCAGTGCTTCCACCGGACCCATTGTCGATGATCGTACCATTGGTTTGAAGGACGCCGCTGCCGGAGATATTTCCTGTTAAGCTCAGCGCATTGGCGGTCGTGGGATTGAGACTGCTCTGGCTGGTCCCCATCAGTATGCCGCCGTTGCTGCCGATGGTCAGAGCATTCGCCAGAGCGATGGATGAGGCACTGGCATTGCTGGCGAGCGTGCCGCCGTTGATGGTGATGATGCCGGTGCCAGCATTGCCGCCCGCGCCGATGCTCAGAGTGCCGCCACCATTGATCGTCGTGCCGCCGCTGTAGGTGTTGGCGCCGGAGAGGGTCAGAGACCCGGTGCCGTTCATAACGAGGGCGCCGGTGGTTCCCGGCGCTTCACCGATAACGCCGGAGAAGGTATCCGTGCCACTGCCCGTCGTGGTGAGGGTGCCGCCATTGAGGTTGAGGGCGCCTGCGCCATTCAAATCCGTAATGGTCTGCGTCGCGTTGGCCATATTGGCCGTGGCGCCGCTGGCGATGGTCAACGCGCCGCCTCCCAGCGCACCGCCACTGGCGATGTCCAGGGTGCCGTTGCTGACGGCCGTGCCGCCGCTGTAGGTGTTGGTGCCGGTGAGGGTCGTGGTTCCGGCGCCAGTAAAGGTCATGCCGCCCGCACCAGATATCACGCCGGAGAGGGTATCGGTGTTGCCGCCGTTATTGATGGTGCCACCGCCAGCGAAGAGAGTGATGGCGCGGGTAGCGCTGATATTGGCCGTCGTGAGCAGGGTACCGCCCGCGAAAGCCAACCCGCCCGTGCTGGCGCCCAGGTTCGTGTCACTACTGATGGCGAGCGTGCCGCCATTGATCTGCCAAGGGGTAACCGCCGTCGTGGTACCGGTCAGTGTCCAAATCGTACTCGGTGAGCCGTTCACCACATAGTTGGTGAAGCCCTGGAACACGGCCCCTGATCCAATCGTGCTGGTATT
Organism: Pseudomonadota bacterium; assembly: GCA_021846225.1. Classification (GTDB taxonomy): domain Bacteria; phylum Pseudomonadota; class Alphaproteobacteria; order Acetobacterales; family Acetobacteraceae; genus Acidocella. Next base: position 11,715 of record JAJZCG010000002.1, read on the forward strand.
CAAAGTGGCGTTGGCATTACCTCCCAGTTCCAGGGTGTCACCGCCTCCAGCCGTACCGCTGGTGCTCACCACATTGCCCGTGAAAACATAACCGTTTTCGAGGATCAGCGTGTTGCCGCCGCCCGACAGGTCCATAGCGTTCGCGTATACCGAGCTACCGTAATACCGGCCGCCTCCGATTGTGCCCGCGTTGGTAACCGTGGAGTTGCCCGTAGAAACCACACCCGCGCCGCCGTGGCCGCCGCTTTGGCCGCAGAGGCTGTTAGTACTTCCGATGCCACAGCTGAAGCCGTAGCCGCCGTTGATCGTCCCGCTATTCGTGAGGATGAAACCCGTGCCACTCACCCCGGATCCACCAGCGCCACCGGTGCCGCCGAAGCCGCCAATGCCGCCGAAGCCGACGGGGCCGCCAGCGCCGCCGAAGCCGCCGAGGCCGCCGGTGATCGTCCCGCTATTCGTGAGAGTGAAACTCGTGCCGCTCACCCCGGATCCACCCGTACCGGCGTTGCCACCGGTGTTGCCGGGGCCGCCGGTGCCGCCCTTGCCACCGGCACCGCCGATGATCGTCGCGTTATTCGCGAGGGTGAAACCCGTGCCGCTCACCCCGGATCCACCAGTGCCGCCGAGGCCGCCGAAGCCGCCATAGCTGCCATAGCCGCCGTTGCCGCCGTTGCCGCCTTTGCCGCCGTTGCCGCCGGAGATTGTCCCGCTATTCGTGAGAGTAAAACCCGTGCCGCTCACCCCGGATCCACCAGTGCCGCCAATGCCACCCGAGCCGCCGGCGCCGCCGACGCTGTTGCCGCCGTAGCCGCCGTGGCCGCCGTAGCCGCCGGCGATTGTGCCGCTATTCGTGAGGGTAAAACCCGTGCCGCTCGCACCGGAGCCGCCGGCGCCGCCGGCGCCGCCGAAGCCGCCGAAGGTGCTGCCGCCGCCGGCGGTGCCGCCGAAGCCGCCGGCACCGCCGGAGATTGTCCCGTTATTCGTGAGGGCGAATCCCGTGCCGCTCACCCCGTCCCCCCCCGCGCCGCCAGTACCGCCGGCGCCTGTGAAGGTGCCGAAGCCCGCAGAGCTGCCAGCACCACCGGTGCCGGCAGCGCCACCGGCGCCACCGGCAATCGAAACACCACTCGCTACGCTGGTTTGATCAGACGGCGTCAGTCCTCCATAGGCCGGAGTACTTCCAGAACCACCTCCGCCCCCCGCGCTCGTGCCTCCCGCGCCCGTGCCCCCCGCACCGCCCGTGCCCCCCGCACCATAGCCGCCGCCGCCAGGGCCACCCGCAACTCCGGCTAACCTGGAACTGCCTCCGCTCCCACCGGCATTCCCATACGCGCCTGTACCCGTGTAGGTGCTGGCTCCACCTATACCCGGCGTCGAGATGTTCGCGTTCCCTCCGGCATTACCGGCATTTCCTGTTTTATTCGTAAGCGCGATCGTCGCAGCCCAAGCAGGCATCGCCGCCTCCGGCCCCCCGCCCAAGGCCAGGGCCAGCGCCAACACCAACAGCCGCCGCCCCTGAATCTCCCAGCGCTCCGTAACACACCCCTTGTGCGGCGCTCTCTCTAATTCCAAAACCACATGCGGGGTCATCAGGCCGCTTTCCCGGATTGGTTTGTGAATACGCTTCATGGTGCCTGCTTACCTTTGAGGTTATGGCGCACGCGGGAGGTGTGCGTTGTCGTTTGATTTAAAATTCTTCCGATCCCCAGTTTCACAGCACAGGGATATCTTTGCGGATCCGGGAGGGGTCTTTCCAGAAGGCGTCCCCCCGAAATTTTTGAAACAGCTCCGGGGGCAAAATCGTAGTGCGCTCCACCGCTTCTACCCGGGGACGAATCTCGTGCAGTCCGGGGCTGCCAGCTTTGCGGTCGTAGGCTTCGGCTTCAAAAACCACATGCCCCAGATCGTGGGTATAGGGGGGCTCTTCCAGAAAGGCATACAAGGCCTGGAGCGTCCGTTCCGGGTGGCTGACCAGACTCTCATATTGCACCAGCATCAGCCGCCCCGCCGCCAGCTCCCCATAATACGCTTCTTTCAGCGCATCATAGGCGTACCCCACCAGCCCTTCTGGTCCGGCTAGTCCGTTGACTCGGGTATATACCGTACCCCCGCTCTGGTAGTGAAAGAGGGACGAGGGCTCAAAGGCGTTCCGGCGCACCAGACGCTCGATACTGTCGAAGATCCAGGGCAGATCCCGCACGCAGGCAATCACCTTGCTGTCTGGGAACAAGGCCGCGAGTACCGGCAGCTTGCCGCACCAGGACCGGTTGGTGTCAAACGCCACGGCTGCGGAGGTGCCTGCGTAATAGTGCTCCGCCACCCCGCGTAGAATGCGTTGCCGCTGGGCATTGTTGATGAATACGGAAAATTCGTTCTGCCCGCTCATCTCGTGCAGCAGGGCTTGTACCAGACCCGCCACCGGGCTGCTCATTCCTGCAGAAAACCGGGGATTCTGACGCAAAATCGCCGCCAGCAGCGTACTCCCCGAACGGGGCAGGCCGGAAAGAAAATGATACCGGCGGGGATGGGCGGAAGTTTCAAGCATCCCGTTGTTATAGCCAAGTTTTTCTGCCTTGCAAAAAATAACTGAGCACAAAAATGTGACCTTCAGAATTAAACGGCGCTGCTTTTCCGGCGCTCTTTGGCACTCATTCCCGGCCACGCGCGTGCTTCGCGCGGCCTCTATCACATCGCCGATGATGACCGGCAGCGCGTTGATCTTGAAGATGCGCCCGGCCTGCCCGGCCAGCCGGTGAAGAAGCGGGAAATTACCGTCAGAGATGCCGTCAAATCGGAGTGCTGCCTCCAAAATGACGGCGCCGGATCCTGCCAGATGTTTTTATTTACTTCAGCTGGTAAGCCAGCTTTTTCGATTGTCCGCGGATGCCGCCGAAAAGCCCCAAATCATTCCCACTCGATCGTGCCGGGCGGCTTGCTGGTGATATCATAGGTCACGCGGTTGATCCCGCGCACCTCGTTCACAATCCGGTTCGAAACCCGCGAGAGAAACGCCATGTCGAACGGATAGATATCCGCCGTCATCCCATCCGTGCTGGTCACCGCGCGCAGCGCGCACACCTGGTCATAGGTCCGCCCGTCGCCCATCACCCCGACTGACTTCACCGGCAGCAGCACGGCAAACGCCTGCCAGATCGCATCATAAAGCCCGGCGGCGCGGATCTCCTCCAGATAGATCGCATCCGCCTTCTGCAAAATCTCCACGCTCGGGCGGCTCACCGCGCCCAAAATGCGTATCGCCAGCCCCGGCCCGGGGAAGGGATGCCGCCCCACGATATTTTCCGGCAAGCCCAGCTCGCGGCCCAACTCGCGCACCTCGTCCTTGAACAATTCGCGCAGCGGCTCCACCAGCTTGAGCTTCATGAACTCCGGCAGCCCGCCGACGTTATGATGCGATTTGATGGTGACCGAAGGCCCGCCCAGCGCGCTCACGGACTCGATCACGTCCGGATACAGCGTGCCCTGCGCCAGAAAATCCGCTCCACCGAGCTTGGTTGCTTCCTCATCGAACACCTCGATGAACAACCGGCCGATGATCTTGCGCTTCTGCTCGGGGTCGGTCACCCCGGCGAGCTGGCCAAGGAACAGCGCCGAGGCATCGCGGTGGATCAGCCTGATGTTGAACTGCTCGCCGAACACCCGCACCACTTCCTCGGCCTCGCCGCCGCGCAGCAGCCCGTGGTCCACGAAAATACAGGTAAGCTGATCGCCGATCGCCTCATGGATCAACGCCGCCGCGACTGAGCTGTCCACCCCGCCGGAGAGTCCGCAGATCACCTTGCCGGTGCCCACCTGCGCGCGGATTTTCGCGATTTCCGCCTGCCGGAACCCGGCCATCGTCCAGTCACCCGCCAGCCCGCAGACCTTATGCGTGAAATTGCGCAGCAGCTGCGCGCCATGCGGGGTATGCACCACCTCGGGGTGGAACATCAGCCCGTAGAACCGCCGCGCATCATCCGCGATCATCGCGAACGGCGCTCCCTCGGAGACCGCGACGGTGCGAAACCCCGGCGGCGGCGCGGAAATATGGTCGCCATGGCTCATCCACACCTGCTCGCGCGCGCCCTTCACCCAGGCGCCGTCAAAAAGGGTGCAATCCTCCACCACATCCACATAGGCGCGGCCGAACTCGCGGATCTCGGCGCCCTTCACATCGCCGCCCAGCTGCGCGCACATCACCATCTGCCCGTAGCAGATGCCCAGCACCGGCACCCCGGCGGAGAACACATACGCCGGCGCGCGGGGCGAGCCCTCGTCGGCCACGCTGGCCGGGCCGCCGGAGAGGATAATGCCGCTGGCGCCAAACGCGGCGATTCGCGCCGGATCGGCGTTGAAGGGGAGTATCTCGCAATAAACTCCGCTTTCGCGCACCCTGCGGGCGATCAGCTGCGTAACCTGGCTACCAAAATCGAGGATCAGAATTTTTTGTGTGTGCATGCTGTGCTGCTAGAGCAATCTCGGCCGAATTGGAATCACTCGGGGCCATTTAAACCGATAAAATCGCGCGCCCAAAACGCGTATCAGGCGTCCACGTCCAACAGCGTTTCAATCGGGTCCCACGCATAGGCGACCTGCGGCACCGCCGCACCGGCGACATGCGTGGCGCCGTTGGCCAGCCGCCGTCCGCCCAGCCGCTCGTAGAAAAAAATCGCCGGGTTGCCGTGCAGCACCCAGATGAACACCGAACGGCAGCCCAGCGCCGCCAGATATTTCGCCGCGGCGCGCAGCAATTGGCCGCCCAGCCCCCGGTTCTGCCAGTCATCGGCGACATAAAGTGTCTCCACCTCGCCCTCACCCAGCGCCTCGCCCTGGCAGGGCCGCGCGGTGGAAAACCCCACCACCAGCGGCGTCCCCTGCTCCGCGCTCCGCACCGCCACAAACACGCCATGCCCCATGCGGATGCTGCGTTCATAATGCAGGCTCAGCCGTTCGGCCGAGAGCCCGGCCAGGAATGCCTCCGGCAACAGTGTCGCATAGGTATTGCGCCAAGTCGCCACATGCACCGCCGCGATCCCGGGCGCATCGGCTGCGCGCGCGCGGCGGATCGCAATCACGGATCGCGCGCCAGCACAGCGGCGAAAAACCCGTCCGTCCCATGCGCGCGCGGCGAAAGCCGCAGGTATTTCCCGCGCAACGCCTCCGGCGCCTCTATCTCCACCGGCTTGAACATCGGGTATCGCGCCAAAAACGCCTCCACCTGTGCCTCGTTCTCATCGCTGAGCAGCGAACAGGTCGCGTATACCAGTTTTCCACCCGGTTTGGTCAATTTTTGCGCCTGATCCAGGATCATCGCCTGCTTGGCCACCAGCTCCTTGAGGTCCGTCTCGCTCAGGCGCGCGCGCGCATCCGGGTTGCGCCGCCAGGTGCCGGTGCCGGTGCACGGCGCATCGACCAGCACGCGGTCAAACTTCCCGGCCTGGCGCTTGGTCCATTTATCGCCCGGCTCGCCCAGCAGATGCTGCTCGGCATTATGCACGCCCGCCCGGCGCAGGCGCTTGATCGCCCCCTCCAGCCGCGGCGCCGAGGTATCGCACGCGACGATATGCCCCTTGTTCTCCATGGTCATGGCGATGGCGAGCGTCTTGCCGCCCGCGCCGGCGCAATAATCCACCACCCGCATGCCCGGTTTGGCGTCCATCTGCAGCGCGATGAGCTGGCTGCCCTCGTCCTGGATTTCCACCAGCCCGTCCTGAAACGCCTTGCCCTGCGTGATGGACTGCCGCCCGGCCAGCCGCAGCCCCCAGGGGCTGAACTGCGCGGGCCGCGCCTGCAAACCCTCGCGCGCCAGCGCCGCAATCGCCGCCTCGCGCGTGGTCTTCAGGCTGTTCACACGCAAATCAAGCGGTGCCGGCTGGTTCAGCGCCGCCATCTCCGCCTCCAGCGCCGGGCCGAACTGCGCCTGCAGCCGGGGCAGCAGCCAGTCCGGGATCTCATATTTCACCGCCTCGGGCATGTTGGGGTGTTCCAGCGTATGCCCGGCGAATTTCTCTAATATAATGCTCTCTTCGGGCTGTAGCGGCGGCGGGCCGTAGCGCCCGGCGGCAAAGGCCATCGAGATTTTATGCACGCTCATGCCCGAGAAGATCGCCTGCACCGCCAGCAGCAGCCGCGGTGTCTCCGGCGCGCCGAAATGCTGCAACCACCAGCCCAGATGCCGGCGCGCGCGCAGCACCCCCCACACCAGCGTGCTCACCTCGCGCCGGTCTCCCGCGCCGATGAACCGCCGCGTGCGGAAAAAATGATTCGCGATGGCATCGGCCGGGCGGCCATCCGCCTCGATCGCCGCCAGCAGATCAATCGCGGCGGCCAGTTGTCCGGCGGGGGTCATCCCTCCTGCCGGTAGTTCGGCGCCTCTCGCGTAATCGCCACATCATGCACATGGCTCTCGCGCAGGCCCGCCCCGGTAATCCGGCGGAAGGTGGTTGCGGTCTGCAGCGCGTTGATATCGGCAGCCCCGGTATAGCCCATGCCCGCGCGCAACCCGCCGACAAGCTGATGCACCACCGCCGCCATCGGCCCCTTATAGCCAACCCGGCCCTCGATGCCCTCCGGCACCAGCTTCAGCTGATCCTTGATCTCCTGCTGGAAATACCGGTCCGCCGAACCGCGCGCCATCGCGCCCAGACTTCCCATGCCGCGGTAGGATTTATAGCTACGGCCTTGATATAAAAACACTTCACCCGGCGCCTCATCGGTCCCGGCGAGCATCGAGCCCACCATCACCGCATCCGCCCCGGCGGCCAGCGCCTTCACCATGTCGCCCGAGGCGCGAATCCCGCCATCGGCAATCGCTGGCACGCCCAGCGCCCGGCAGGCCGCCGCCGTCTCCAGCACCGCCGAGAACTGCGGCACGCCAACGCCTGCCACCACCCGCGTCGTGCAGATGCTCCCCGGCCCGATGCCGATCTTCACCCCATCCGCCCCGGCATCGATCAGCGCCCGCGCGCCATCGGGCGTCGCCACATTCCCCGCGATGATCTGCACCGCGTTGGACGCCTTCTTGATCCGCGAGACCGCCTGCAAAACCCCATCGGAATGGCCATGGGCGGTATCCACCACCACCACATCCACCCCGGCCTCAACCAGCGCGGCGGCGCGCTCGGCGCCATCCTCGCCAACGCCGGTGGCGGCGGCCACGCGCAGGCGGCCCAACTCATCCTTGTTGGCCAGCGGGTGCGCCTGCGCCTTGTCCATATCCTTCACCGTCATCAGCCCGATGCAGCGGTATTCGTCATCCACCACCAGCAGTTTCTCGAGCCGGCGCTTGTGCAGCAGCGCGCGCGCCTCCTCGGGCGAAACCCCGGCCCGCACCACGGCCAGATTTTCGCGCGTCATCAGCTCATAAATCTTGGCGCTGGGGTCGGTCGCGAAGCGCACATCGCGATGCGTGAGAATCCCAACCAGCTTGCCGTCGCGCTCCACCACGGGGAAGCCCGAGATATTATGCGCCGCCATCAGCGCGCGGGCATCGGCCAGGGTCTGGTCGGGGTAGATGGTAAGCGGGTTCACCACCATGCCGCTCTCGAATTTCTTCACCCGGCGCACCTGGGCCGCCTGCTCATCGATGGTGAAATTCTTATGGATCACCCCGATACCGCCCTGCTGCGCCATGGCAATCGCCATTGCCGCTTCGGTCACCGTGTCCATCGCGGCGGACACCAGCGGGATATTCAGCGCGATATTGCGCGTCAGCCGTGTCGCCGTGCCGGCCTTTGTGGGTAATATTCTGGAATATGCCGGCACCAGCAATACGTCATCGAAGGCCAGAGCCTCGGAGATGCGGGCGGAAAAATCAGGGAGCGAAATATGATCGGATGCCATGGCCACGCTTTCACAAATATCAGGCGCGGGGCTGGTGGGGCGGCCGCGCCTGCAGATAAAGACCTTGGCGGCCCTCATTAAGCGGCGCGGCGCCGCGGTGCAATAGGCGCGGCGGCTAATCCTGGCCGCTATTCCGGCCGGAACCCCATCGCCACCACATACATTTCCTTGGAATCCTTGCGGCTTGCCGGTGGCTTGGCGTGGCGCACCGTCTTAAAACGCAGCTTCAGCGTGTTCAGCATGTCCCGCTCGGCCCCGCCCTGGAACAATTTGGCGACGAACGCACCGCCGGGTTCCAGAATCTGCATGGCGAAGGCCAGCGCCGTATCGGCCAGCGCCATGATGCGGATATGGTCGGTCGCCACATGCCCCGTCGTGTTCGGCGCCATGTCCGAGAGCACCAGATCCGCCCTGCCGCCCAGCATCCCGGTCAGCTGCTCCTCCATGCCATCGGCCATGAAATCGCCCTCGATGAACTGCGCGCCCTCCACCGGGATGATCGGCAGCAGGTCAATCCCCACCACCTTTAAAGCCCCCCGCTGCAACGCAACCTGAGACCACCCGCCCGGCGCCGCGCCAAGGTCCACCACGCGCGCGCCTTTGCTCATGAGATGATATTTCTCATCCAGCTCGATCAGCTTGAACGCCGCGCGCGAGCGATAGCCCTGCGCCTTGGCGGCCTGCACATAGGGGTCGTTAAGCTGCCGGTTGAGCCAGGCCTGCGATGAGGTGCTGTGCTTGCGCGCGTGTTTCAGCCGCACCGCCTCGCGGCGCGGCGGTACCGATGGATTTTCGGTCATGCCAGGCCGTAGCCGCGCCGTTCCGGTCGCACATTGCGCATCAGCCGCATTAACATACCCTCGCGTAATCCTCTGTCAGCCACCACGAGATCGGGTATCTGCCACAGTTCGTGGATGGCGGCAAAAATCGCGCAACCCGGCAACACGAAATCAACCCGGTCCGCGCCGATGCACGGATGGCGGCTCAACCCCTCCCGCCCGAGCGCCTTGGCCTCGGCCAGCGCGGCCTCCACGGCGCCACGGTTCATGAAGAAGCCGTCCACCAGCCCGCGCCGGTAGCGCTCCAGCTTCAACGACACCCCGGCCAGCGTGGTCACGGTGCCTGATGTTCCCACCATAAGCACCCCGCCCTGGCGGATTTCCTGGCCGATCCGGTGCACCGCCTCGAAGGGCCGCAGCATCGCGGCCACACTTTCCACCACCGCGGCGAACCCTTCCTCAGTGTAGCAGGCATGTGTGCAACGCTCCGAGAGGGTGACAACCCCCACCGGCAACGAGAGATAGCCGATCAACTCCGGTGCGGCGCCGTTGCAGTTCACCCGCACCCACGCAACCTCCGTGGAGCCGCCCCCGATATCGAACAGCAACGCCCGCCGCTCCGCCTTGGCGATGAGCGAGGCGCAGCTCTCCATCGCCAGCTCGGCTTCCTCGCGGGTGTTGATGATCTCAAGCGGCAGCCCCGTGCGTGCGCGCGCCAGGGCGATGAACTCCGCGCCGTTTTCAGCCTGGCGGCAGGCTTCGGTGGCAATCGCGCGCAGCCGCAGCGGGCCCGCTCCCGAATCCACGGCCCAGCGTCTCGCCCGCTCGGCGCAAATGCTCAAACTGGCAATCGCGCGCTCCATTGCCTCGGCGGAGAGCCGGCCGGTCTCATACAGCCCCTCGCCAAGCCGCACGACTCGCGAGAAACTATCGAGCACCTGGAACCCTTGGCCTGCCGGCGTGCCCAGCAGCATGCGGCAATTGTTCGTCCCCAGGTCGATTCCCGCAAATACCGGCCGCCGCCCGCCCCGTTTGGGAAGGGCGCCTGCCGGGGCGTTCAATGCTGAGGACGTGCTGGCCATATCGCTTGTATAGTCGCGCCTTATTGGGGTGATGGGCAAGCGGGAAAGCAGACCCGCGCGCCACCACCCGATTAAATTTATGACAATCCCCCCGCCCCAGATGTTGCAGCCCGCGCCCACCGGTGCTAATCGGGCCTCGCTGTGACCGTTGGGGGATAGTTTAGCGGTAGAACTCCTGGCTCTGACCCGGGCAGCCTTGGTTCGAATCCAGGTCCCCCAGCCACCGCATCCACTAAAATCCAAAGCTTGATCATCCGCATCCCTGAAATCGCCTGGCGCCATGGCTATGTCTACGCCTGGGGGGTGATGATCCTCTCGGCCGTGCTATCGCTGGCATGGTTCCGCAAGAAAGGCTGGCTATGACTGCTTTCTACCAACCCGAAGACCTCAGCGCGGCGGACGCCATCGCCGCCATCGGGGAGGATCTGGCGTTGTTCGACGATTGGATGGACCGCTACCAGTTCATCATCGAGCTGGGCCGCAAGCTGCCCCCCTACCCGGCCGAATGGCAGGACGAGGCGCACCGCGTGAAGGGCTGCCAGAGCCAGGTCTGGCTGGCGGCGGCGGATAACGGGGAGAAATTATACTTCACCGGCGCGTCCGATGCCGCCATCGTCTCCGGCCTGGTGGCGCTGGTGCTGCGCGTCTACTCCGGCCGGCCGCGCGCTGAAATCCTCGCCACCCCGGCGCAATTCCTGCACGATCTCGGGTTGATCGGCGCGCTCTCCACCAACCGCGGCAACGGCGTCGCCGCGATGGTGGAACGCATCCAGGCGCTCGCCAGGGGCTGAACCCGTTACCGCCAGTGCCCGCGAACCCACACCCAGCGCCCAGGGCCCAATGGCCCTCCACCCAATGGTGCCAGCCCCGGAAGGCGGCTATGTCAGGATCGCGGCGGCGGCCTTGGCGGCGCGGTTGGCATCAATGAAGAGCAGGCCAAGCTTGATCGCCTTGCTGGCGATGGCGCACAGCACGGCATCGTTGCCGGCATGAACAATGAGCACATACCCCTGCGCGCCGCTGATCATCACTTGTTCCAGATTCCCGCAGGATAGTTCAGCGGTGGTCTGTTCGCCCAATGAGAGCATGGCGCCAACCATGGTGCTGATCCGCTCTTCATCCATACCCGGCGAAAGCGCCGAGGAAATGATCAGGCCATCGGTGGAAATCAAGGCGGAAGCTTCAATATCAACAGAATCCCCATTCAGATCCGTCAGAATGGCTTTTATCTGGTCTTCACGCATGAATGCCTCCAAAAATTGAGCACGCCGCAGAGATTAAAAGCTTTTGGTTTTGGCGCAATACGAGCAGACAACGATATTTTTTAATGAGACGCCACAATGCTTCACCAGGGCGGGCGCGCCGCAAATGCATTTCATAAATGAAACCATGCAACACAAATATTTGAACAGCCTGGCACGCCGCCGCCCGCGCGCGCCGGGCTGGGGGATGGAAAATCTGAGTTGCCGTGTATCGTGCAGCGGAATACGCAACGTACCGTTGTGGAAACGGCTGATAAAATTGCCGGTGTGGCGCATAAAATCTCCGCTGGCGGGGTGTCTGCCGGGGAAGTTTGCGTTATTGCTGTGGTGGCAGCAAACCTGCTGGAGGTGCTCATGCGTGAAGATCAAATAATCGCCATCCTCTCGGCCCTGAACAGCCGCACCGCCGGCATCCAGGCATCCGCGCTCATCTCCACGGACGGTTTCATCATCGCCTCGGCCCTCGCCGCGGGCATGGATGAAGACCGCGTCAGCGCCCTCATTGCCGCCACCCTCTCGCTGGGCGAGCGGACGGCGCTGGAACTCACCCGCGGGAGCCTGGAACAAGTGATGGTCAGCGGCAGGCAAGGCCCTGTGCTCATTATCCGTGCCGGGCGCGATGCGGTGCTGTGCGCCATCGCCGCTAAATCCACGAAGCTTGGCCTGTTGTTTCAGGATGCCAGCGCGGCCGCACAGGATATCCTGGCTCATGCCGGCGCATTCACGGAAATTCTGGAGGCCCGGCGCGCCGTGAAAACCGTTGCGCAACCGGCAGCCGAGACCGTTGGGGCGCCAGAACCCATTGCCGAACCCATTGCCGAACCCATTGCCGAACCGGAATTCGCGGAAGAACCGCCCCTGATCCTGGATGAAACATATCTGCTCCACCCTGCTCGCGCGGATGAGCCCGCGCCAACGGATCAGACCCTGCACGTCTTTTGCCAGGATGTCGGCTTCACGGCGCAAGACCAGGAGATCATCAAATCCCTGCGGAGCCTGATGCACCCGCTCCTGCCCTCCCTCACCGAGCGTTTCTACAAAGTCCTGCTGGCTGACCCGCAAATGGCCCCCTACATCCAGAACCGGGTCGATATGCTCAGGAAAACCCATCAGGCCTGGCTGGAGAGCCTGTTCGAGGGTGATTACGGACCGGCTTTCGTGCGCCGCCAGCAGGAAATCGGCGAGGCTCATACACGCGCCAACATTCCCCCCATTTATTTCGCGGCGAGCATGGTCTTCCTGCGGGCTGCAATCCCCGCCCTGCTCACCAACAACATTTCCAACCCGGCTGACCAGGCGCTGGCCGGCAGCTCTCTGCTCCGGCTGCTCGACCTGTGCCAGTACCTCATAGACCCCAAATACTATCAGGTGCTGATCCGCCTCGGCCAGATCACCAAACAACCCGCCCCGCCATCGGGCTCAGCGCTCAGGGTCTAGCGCGCGATCGTTTGAGGTTCGCTCAACCAATCAGGCTCTAAGCCCGATGAGATGAGATGCAATCGCGGCGCGGTTCCATCTCATCTCATGCGGCGCCTTCAGAGCGTCTCACCACCAAATTTTCCTGATTTCGGGAAGCCGTTGGGCGGCATCCGGCCCACCTGCGCGCGCACGCCCAGCCATTCGGTCAGCTTCGGCTCCGTGCGTATCTTCTCGCCCAGCCGCCAGCTCAGCCCCTCGGCGAGGGTGAACACCTTCACATCGCTCAAACTGCCGTCCTTGTATTTTTGCAGCGCCACGCCTGCCCCCTTGGGCATCTCCGGCACCTCAATCAGCGGAAACACCAGCAGCTTGCGGTTGCTGCCGATCACCGCCACATGGTCACCCTTGGCCGGTACGCAGGCCGCCCATTCCTCGCCCGGCCGCAACGCCAGAATCGTCTTGCCCGCCCGCCGTTCGGAGCCAAGCTCCGCCCCCGGCACCACAAACCCCCGCCCGGCCGATGAGGCCACCAGATATTTCCCGTTCACATCCGGCAGGAACAGCCGCAACACCCCGTCCTCATTGGCCAGGTCGATCAGCAGGCGGATCGCCTGCCCATCCCCCCGCCCGCGCGGCAGATCGGAGGCTTTGAGCGTATAAACCCGCCCGTTGGTGGCCAGCAGCGCAACCCGGTCCGTCGACTCGCAGCGCAGCAGGCACTCGAGCCTGTCGCCTTCCTTGAACTTCAGCTCCGCATCATCGGCCAGATGCCCCTTCTGCGCGCGGATCCAGCCCTTTTGCGAGAGGATCACCGTAATCGCCTCGCGCTCCACCAGCGCCTCGGCCACAATCTCCACCACCGGCGCCGCGGCGCTTATCGTGGTGCGCCGCCCACCCAGGGCGCCCGCGCCAAAGGTTTCCCGCACCTCGTTAATCTCAGTCACGATCTTGTCCCAGCGCTTGCCCGCATCGCCCAGCAGCGCCTGCAAGCCCTTCTGCTCCGCGCTCAGCTTTTTGTGCTCGCCCCGGATCTCCTGCTCCTCCAGCCGGCGCAGCGCGCGCAGCCGCATGTTCAAAATCGCTTCGGCCTGCGTCTCGCTCAGGCTGAACGCCTTCATCAGAACCGGCCGGGGCTGGTCCTCGGTGCGGATGATGCGGATCACCTCATCCAGGTTGAGATAAACCACGAGATACCCGTCCAGAATCTCCAGCCGCCTTGCAATGGCCTCCAGCCGGTGCCCGGAGCGGCGCACCAGCACCTCGTGCCGGTGGTCCAGCCAGCAGCGCAGCAGCGCCTTCAGCCCCATCACGCGCGGCGTGCGCCCGCCATCCAGCACATTCATGTTGAGCGCGAAGCGGGTCTCCAGCGCGGTGGCGCGAAAGAGCGATGCCATCAGCATCTCCGCATCCACCGTGCGCGCCTTGGGCTCCAGCACCAGGCGGATATGCTCCGCGCTCTCATCGCGAATATCCCCCAGCAGCGGCAGCTTCTTCTCCTGCAACAGCAGCGCCACCTGCTCGATCAACCGCGATTTTTGTACCTGATACGGAATTTCGGTGACCACGATCACCCATGTGCCGTTCTTCTGCGCCTCCTTGGTCCAGCGCGCGCGGGTGCGCAACGAGCCGCGCCCGCTCTCATAGGCGGCCAGCAGCGTCGCCTCGTCCTCCACCAGCTCTCCGCCCGTGGGAAAATCCGGCCCGCGCAGATGCTTCAGCAATTCCTGCGTGCTCGCCTCGGGGTTTCGCACCAGATGCACCGCCGCCGCGCACACCTCCCCGGCGTTATGCGGCGGGATCGAGGTCGCCATCCCCACCGCGATCCCCGCCGCGCCATTGGCCAGCAGGTTGGGGAACGCGCCCGGCAGCACCACCGGCTCGCTCTCCTCGCCGTCATAAGTCGGGCGGAAATCCACCGCGTTCTCATCGATCCCGCGCAGCAAAAACTCCGCGACCCCGGTCAGCCGCGATTCCGTGTAGCGCATCGCCGCCGCGTTATCGCCGTCGATATTGCCAAAATTCCCCTGCCCCTCGATCAGCGGAAACCGCGAGGAGAACTCCTGCGCCAGGCGCACCAGCGCCTCATAGATCGAGCTGTCCCCATGCGGGTGAAACTTGCCCATCACATCGCCCACCACGCGGGCGCATTTCTTAAATCCCGAGCGCGGGTCCAGCTTCAGCTGGTGCATCGCATAGATCAGCCGCCGGTGCACCGGCTTCAGCCCGTCGCGCGCATCGGGCAGCGAGCGCGACATGATGGTGGACAGCGCATAGGCCAGATACCGCTCCGAGAGCGCATTGCTCAGCGGCGCGTCTTCGATATGGCCCGAAACCTCATCCAGCATAATTCTACTCTCCCTCGGCCAGCCGATCAGCGATCAGCTCATAGAGACGCTGGCGCGCCGTTGGAAGAGGGCGATGGCGCGCCCCGAACACATCGCGCGCAAAGAAATGCCCCGTGATGCGCAGCCCCGCCAGGCAATCCGCCAGGCTCGCCTCCCCCTCGCCAAGCATGAATTGCGGCAGGGGAAACAGCCGGTCCACCCATTCCCCCGCCTGGCTCAGGCTCACCGCCCGCCCGGTGCGCGGCGAGACATAGGCCAGCCGGTCATTCCCGCCCGCCTGGGTGGAAAAATCCAGCCCGAACCCCAACTCGCGCAGCAGCAAAACTTCCCAGCGCACCAGCTCGGGCAGCGGCACGCCCGCAATATCAATCCCCGCCAGCACCCGCGCCAGCCCGGCGAACACCGCCGGGCACGCCTCGCGCTCCGCCAGCGCGCCGGCCGCCAGCGCGCAGGCCGCATTCAGCACCGCCAGGGACTCACGCTCCCCCATCGCCAGCGCAGCGGCGGGGTGCACCATCTCGCCCGTCAGCGTCCCCAGTTGCTCGGCCGTGCGCGCCACCCAGCGCGCCGAGAGCATATTGCCTGGCTGCCACATCCCCGCCTTGCCGCGCGCCGCCCCGCCCTTGGCCAGCCCCCGCCACAGCCCGCGCACGCTCACCACGCTCACCAGCGCGTCGCCCTCGCCATAAGCGGCGCTCTCCAGCACAATCGCGGGTTCCTGCCATTCCAGCATTCAGGCCAGCGCCGCCCGCGCCACGGCGGCGTAATAGCGCGCCGCCACGGGCAGGATCTCGTCGTTGTAGTCATAGGCCTCGTTATGCAGCCCGGCCGAGGCGCCGTTGCCGATCCACGCATAAGCCCCCGGCATCACCTCCAAAAACCGGCCAAAATCCTCGCCCGCCATGCTGGGCTTCATATCCCCGCGCAGGCTCAGCCCCGCATCGGCCGCGGCCTGCGCCGCCAGCGCCGCCTCCGCCGCATGGTTGATGGTGGCCGGCACTTCGCCGGTGATCTCCACCCGCGCGGTCAAATCATGCGCCCGCGCGGTATACTGCGCCACCTCGCGCACGCGCGCCTGCAAAAAATGCATCATCTTCGGCGTCAACGCGCGGATCGTCCCGCCCAGCGATGCCTCAGGCGCAATCAGATTATTCGCCTCCCCGGCCTTGAGCGTGCAGGTGGAGATCACCGCCGCCTCCTGCGGGTCCACATTGCGCGCCACGATGGCGTTCAGCGCGATGATCAGATGCGCCACCCCCTGCACCGGGTCCGCGCAGTCATGCGGCATCGCCGCATGGCCCGCCACCCCGCTCAGCGTGATGCTGAAACTCGCAGCCGCGGCCATCACCGGCCCGCCATGCACCATCACCACCCCCGCCTCCAGCCCCGGCCAGTTATGGTAGCCAAATATCCGCTCGCACGGGAATCTCTCCAGCAGCCCATCGTCGAGCATCGCCTGCGCGCCGCCCAGCCCCTCCTCGGCGGGTTGAAAGATACACTGCACCGTGCCCGACCACGATGGATCCTCCAAAAGCAGCGCCGCCGCGCCAAGCAGCGAGACGGTATGCCCATCATGCCCGCAGGCGTGCATCACGCCCGGATTGCGTGAGCCATAAACCCGCCCCGGCGCCTCCAGGACCGGCAGCGCATCCATATCCGCCCGCAACCCGGCTGAGCGGTTGGACACCCCGCGCGTGAGCGTCGCCACCACGCCATGCCCGCCGATCCCCGCGGCAAACGGAATGCCCATCTCCGCCAATTTTTCGCAAACAAACGCGGCGGTCGCGCGCTCCTGGCATGAGAGCTCCGGATACGCATGCAAATGCTGCCGCCACGCGGCAAGACGCTGGAACAAATCGGATTTCATGGCGGAGACCCTCCTGGCAGCGTCTTTATTCTTCTCCCCCGCGCCCCGGCGTCAAGCCAAAACAGCGGCATCTTTTCGAGGGCGATTCACGCTTTCGGTTCGCTCAGCCTGAGCGAGCCTCAAACGATCGCACTCTATTTCCGAGGGCGATTCACGCTTTCGGTTCGCTCAGCCTGAGCGAGCCTCAAACGATCGCACTCTATTTCCGAGGGCGATTCACGCTTTCGGTTCGCTCAGCCCGAGCGAGCCTCAAACGATCGCACTCTATTTCCGAGGGCGATTCACGCCCTCTAAAGCTGGATGGCCTGCGTGTACAACTGCGGAAACACCAGAACCGGCGCCGCGGAAACGGCCGCGACCACCAGGCTGCTGAACAGTAGGAGCCCCAGCGCCTGCAAGCCGTTCAGCCCCAGCCCGGCGCGCATGATGAACCAGTGGTACCAGAGCAGATACCCCCCGGCCAAGGCGAGCACCCCGATCTCTGCGGGCAGCATGGCAAGGCCGAACTCCATGAGCACCGCCGCCGCGAACGCCGCCACGAATAGCACCGGCAGCAGCATCCAGAACGCCCAGTTCAGCACCGTGGCGGTGCGCAGCCACAGCGCCTCGCGGCCGCTCCACCGGGCAAATTCAAAAACGATCACCGGCAGCACCAGCACCGCGCAAATCCGCGAGAACAACCCCAGCAGCGCGAACGCCCACTGCCCGCTCAGCGCGGAAATGCCAGCGCCGACCAGTGGAAACGCGATCAACGGCGCCAGCGAGGCGGTGAAGGCGTCCATGGAGCCGCTGAACTCGTTGATCCCGGCTTTCTTCCCACGCGCGAGCATGAACAGACCGCGCAAAATCATCGGCAAAAATCCTCGATCAGGGTTTGATACACATCCGCCAGCCGGCTCAACGCCGCCACTTCCACAGCCTCATCCGTGCGGTGCATGCTCACCCCCACCAGGCCGAATTCCGCCACCGGGCAATACCGCGCGATGAAGCGCGCATCCGATGTCCCGCCGCCGGTGTTGCGCTCAGGCGTCACGCCCGTCACTTTCTCAATCGCGCGGGTCAGCGCCTCGGTATGCGGCCCTGCCTGCGTCAGGAACGCCTCGCCCGAAACCTGCACCTGCAATTGCGCCGCCGGGGCGAACGCAGCCAAAATCCCGCGCAGCCAGGCGGTCAGCCCGGCGCTGGCGTGCAGGTTGTTAAAGCGTATGTTCAGCCGCGCGCTCGCCGTGGCGGGGATCACATTGCTCGCCGCATTGCCCACATCCACCGAGGTCACCTGCAGGCTGGAAGGCTCGAACCACTCGTTTCCCGTATCCAGCGGCGCCGCCGTCATCGCGCCCAGCGCCGCAATCAGCCGGTGGACCGGATTATCCGCCAGATGCGGATACGCCACATGCCCCTGCCGCCCGGTCACGGTGATGCGCGCGTTCATGCTGCCCCGGCGGCCGATCTTCACCACATCGCCCAGCACGGCCCGGCTCGTCGGCTCGCCCACCACGCAAAAATCCGGGATTTTGCCGTTCGCCGCCATCCATTCCAGCACGCGCACGGTGCCATCGGTGGCAACGCCCTCCTCATCGCCGGTAATCAGCAGCGAGACATGCCCCGGCGCCCGCGCCGCCGCCGCGACGAAGGCGGCAATCGCCCCCTTCATGTCCACCGCCCCCCGGCCGTACAGCATCCCGTCCTCGACCACCCCGCCGAACGGATCATGCCGCCAGCCCTCGCCCGGCGGCACCACATCGGTATGCCCGGCGAAGCACAGATGCGCCCCCGCGCCGGGCCGCTCGGCGAACAGATTTTCGATTTCGCCGTAGCGCAGCCGCGTCACCGCAAAGCCCAGCGCCTCCAGCCGCGCTGCCAGCAGCCCCTGCGTACCGCCATCCGCCGGGGTGACGGATTGGCAGCGCAACAGGCTCTGCGCGAAGGCGAGAACGTCCATGCCCCGTGCTTACGCGCGCAGCAGATCGTTGATGGAGGTCTTGCTGCGCGTCTGCGCGTCCACCCGCTTCACGATCACCGCACAGGCCAGCCCCGGCCCCGGCGCGCCATCGGCCATCGCCCGGCCTGGCAGCGTGCCCGGCACCACCACCGAATACGGCGGCACATAGCCCGAGAACACCTCGCCCGATTCGCGATCGACGATCTTGGTGGAGGCGCCCAGGAACACGCCCATCGAAATCACCGCCCCGCGCCCCACGACCACGCCTTCCGCCACTTCCGAGCGCGCGCCGATGAAACAATCATCCTCGATCACCACCGGCCCCGCCTGCAACGGCTCCAGCACGCCGCCAATGCCCACGCCGCCGCTGATATGGCAGTTTTTGCCGACCTGCGCGCAGGACCCCACGGTTGACCAGGTATCGATCATCGTCCCCTCGTCCACCCGCGCGCCCACATTCACGAAACACGGCATCAGCACCACGCCGGGCGCGATATAGGCCGAGCGGCGCACCACGGCGCCCGGCACCGCGCGCACGCCCGACTCAGCAAACGCCCGCGCATCCCAGCCGGCGAATTTCATCGCCACCTTGTCGAACACATCCGCGCCGCCAACCCCGCCCATCAGCTTGTTGGCGTTCAGCCGGAAGGAGAGCAGCACCGCCTGCTTGAGCCATTGATGCACCACCCAGCCGTCCGCCCCCGGCTCGGCCACGCGCACCGCGCCCGCATCCAGCAGGTCCAGCACCGCCTCCACCGCCTCGCGCCCGGCGCCGGTGGTCGCGGGGGAGAGTTCGCCCCGGCGCTCCCAGGTGCTGGCGATGATCTGTTGCAGTTGCTCGTGCGATGCGGCGCTCATGTCGTATCCTTGGCTGAAGTCTGAACCTGCGGCGGACCATCGTGGCGCGCCGCCGCGATGTCAACGCGCCGCCGGTTTATTAACCTTCCCTTCAACCGCGCCCGGCTATTCATGCGCGCATGACACCTCCGCAAAATTCCGGCGCAACCCCCCTCGTGCTGGCCTCTGGGCCTGGCACCGGCTGGCTCGCCATCGCCGGCATGCTGACCGACCTGGCCTTCGAGACCGACGCGCTCGGCCGCTTCACCGCCTTTGCCCCCGGCAAGGCTCTGGGCCAGCCCGCGGCGCAACTGCTGGGCACGGAAATGGCCAGCCTGCTCACCGGCCCGCCCGGCGAGGAAAGCCTCAGCGCCGCGCAATTCCGCTCCATCATCGCCACCATCTGCATGGAATGCGTCGCATGGCATGGCCGGGTGCAACTCACCCGGCCGGATGGTTGCACCAGCAACTGCCGCCTCTCACTCGCGCCGCGCATCGCAGGCGGCAGCGTTAGCGGCACCTATGGCCTCCTGTTTGATCTGGAGGCGCCCGAGCTGAGCTTGCCCGATAGCCACGCGGGCCGCACCGGCGACCCGGCGCTGCGCCTCAGCACCATGCTGGACGCTGAAACCGGCCTCTGGTCGCACCGCACCTTCGCTGAGGAAATGTCGCGCCGGTTTGACCGTCTCGATGTCGAGGGGCAGCCCGGCACATTGCTCTATCTCGGTTTCTTGGGCGCCCCGGCGCCGCTGCACGGCGCCATCGCCATGCGCATGGCCGAGGAACTGCGCGACATCATCCGTCCCACGGATCTTCTCGGCCGGATTGATGCCACCACCATCGCCCTGTGGTGCGACAACATGGACCACCTGACCGGCGGCGAGCGCGCGGCCAAATTCTGCACGCAATTGCCGCCGCTGCTGCCCGGCAACACGCCGGTCACCGTCGGCGTCGCGCCGCGCTGGGCGGGCAGCGGCGAGGATACCGCCACGGTCACCGCGCACGCCATCGCGGCGCTGCGGCTGGCGGATATCGTCGCGCAGCGCGCCACCGGCGCTCCCGCCAGCGGCGCCTGGAAGGTCTGGCAGCGTGATTGAAGCCTTGTTTCCGCGCCCCGTATCGCCTAATTCCAGGCCATGACCGAGCATCAAGAACCAACCCCCGCCAGTGAGCCCGTAACCCAAGCAGCCGAGGCTTCCGCCGCGCAAGCGCCCGCCGCCCAGGACCCTGCAACCCGCATCGCCGAGCTTGAAGCCGCGTTGCAGGAAATGAAGGACAAATGGCTGCGCTCCGAGGCTGAGATGGCCAATCTGCGCGCCCGCACCAAGCGCGAGGTCGAGGATGCCCGCCTCTACGCGGTGCAGAAATTCGCCAAGGACGTTGTGGAAGCCGCCGAAAACCTGAAACGCGGCATTGACAGCCTGCCCAAGCGCCAGGAAGGCGAGGCCGAAATCGTCACCAAAATGCGGGAAGGGTTCGAGGGCATCGAGCGCTCCTTCCTCGCCCTGCTGGAGCGCAACGGCATCACCCGGCACGACCCCACCGGCTCCACCTTCGATGCCAACATGCATCAGGCGATGGCCGAGCAGGAAACCACCGAGCACCCGCCAGGCACCATTTTGCAGGCATGGACCCAGACCTGGCAGCTCCATGGCCGGCTCCTGCGCCCCGGCATGGTCGTGGTCGGCAAGCTCCCCGCACCATCCGGCCCCGCCGTGAAGATCGACGAAACAGCCTGAACCGGGTTTTGCGTGCGACAACTCCGGATTGACCTGCATTGCGGGCCAATCTGGAGTCTGCATCCGGCTCTAATCTCCGCCCTGGCCGCCTAATCCAAAAATCCCGCGCAAAAATCCTGGCGTCAGCGCCGAGAGCGGGTTCAGCTCCACCTGCGGCGCATTCATCGTCCCGGCGATCTTCACCCGCGCCGCGATCAATCCGCCGCCTTTCTCCGCCGTGAACAACCCGCCCACCACCGGAATTTTCCCGAGCAGCGCATTGATCTCATAAGCAGGGATGACCGTGGTATCGACATCCAGGCTTCCGTCATCGAGGCCGATCTTCCCTGACGCCGTGAACCCCAGCGAGGCCGAAAAGGCTCTTGCGCCCTGCAAGGTCAGCGTCTGCCCGGCGATGCTGAAAGGCACCACCGCCCTGGCGAAGGAAAGCCCCGGCCCGGAAGCCGCCGCCGGCGCGCCGTAAACTGTCAGCGCCTGCATAATCTTGGTGAACGCCGGCGCCTTCAATAGGCGGAAATCCGTCATCACGGCCTTGCCCGCCAGCGGCGTGCCGCCGCCATAATCGGCATCCAGCGTCAGCGCGCCGCCCTGCAAGCCCTTATACACATCCATCGCGCGCAGCAGCAGCCCGGCGTCGGGCGCGCCCACCGTGGCATGCCAGCGCCGCGCGCTCATAGGCGCAATGTTGAAAACCGCCCCGCCCGCGCTGCCCTGGCCTTGCTGCAATGTGCCGCCCTGCCCGCTGCCGCTGAAGCTGAAGCCATCGAGCACCGGCGCCGGGGTAGGCGCCAGGGCCAGATGCTCGAAATTCATCTGCGCGCGCCATAACGGGCCGCTGGCGGCTGCGTTTGCACTCAATGCATTGGTGGCGCTGGTGGCGCTGCCTTGCTGCGCCGCCTTGCCGCCTTGCATGCGCAAATCCAGCATCGGGCCGGAGAAACTGGCACCCCAGGCGGCATCGGCGGCGGTGGGCGGGCGCAACACGCCGGTTGCCACTGTCCGGCCGATGTTCGCCGTGGAAAAATCCATCTGCCCGTTTTGCTCCTGGCCTTGGATGTTCAGCCCCGGCGCGGTGGCGTCGATGCTGCTCAGGCCTGCGAACTGGCCATTACGCAGAGTGCCGCTCAGCTCCAGCCGCCCCGCCGCCCCGGCGGGCTTGCTCCAGCCCAGATGCGGCACGCGCAACGCCGCAGGGGTCATATCCGCCTGCAGGTGCATAGCCTGCGCCCCGGTGGCCGCGCCGGTGATGCGCAGGCTGTAAGGCACCGCGCCTCCGGCCACGCCCGCGCTGGCGTCCAGCCCCAGGCGGCGCAGCAGCACAGGCCCGGCCAGGCCGCTCAGGGTCATGTCCTCGCTGCCGCCCTTACCGCCAAACCCAACCTGCACATCGAGCTTTGCCGGCTGCCCGGCAAATTGCAGCGCCGCCTTCGCGCTCAGCCCCTGCGCCGTGGCCACCAGCCGCCCGCTGCCCTGAGAAAACGCCAGCCCCGGCACGCCGGAGCCAAACGCCGTCTGGCTCAGATCGGCGGTAACCAGCAACCCGGTATCCTCCAGCCGCAGGTCTTTAATGAAGGGTATCCGCGCCGTAACCTGCACGTCCGCATTCCCCGTCGCCAGCACCAACGGCGGCGGCGCCTGCCGCAGCAGGTTGAGCGGCGGCGCGTTGAGCACGGCAATGGCGTCCGCCACACTCCCCGTAAGGCTCACACTCACCTGCCCCGTCGTCGGCGCGGGCACGCTCATATTTGAGAGCGCCATCTGCCCATGGGTGACCACCATCCCCCCCAGCCGCGCTGAATCAGCGGTAACCTCCGCGTTGTTCAAATCCTGGAACACCATGCGCCCGTTCAGGGCGGTGAGTGGCGTCACCCCGTCGAGCCAGCGCAGCGTCAAATCCTGGGCTTGGAAACTGCCGGTCACGCCGGTCAGCCGCAGCCGCCCCAGATCGGGCGGCGCCGCCAGGGTGAACACGAAACTGGCATTGCGCGCGGCGCCGGCGGTGATGTTGCGGATCACCCATTTGCGCGTCAGCGGAATCAACGCCGGCGGCCAGTAGGTTGCGATATCGCCTGCCTGCACCGCATCGGTGCTGGCGGAGAGGTTGATATTCCACAGGCTGCCCAGCTTTGCCGCGCCGCTGAAGCTGATGTGCGGTTTGCTGGCGCCGCTGCGGCTCAGGTCCAGATAGCCGCCGGAGAGTTCAGCCGCCCCCGGCGTGATTTTCAGGTTAAAGCCGCCCGAATCAATGGGCAGGCTGTTCACACCGGCGCCCAGATGCCCCGGCCCCAGCGTCACGCCAACCTGCGCGCGGGCAATGTTCAGCATCGCGCCGGGCCAGATCGCCGCCTGCAGCGAGACCGGCACGCTCGACCCCGTGAACCGCGCCTGCGCCGCTTCCACCAGCAGCGGCGCCTTCGCCTGCGTCAGCGCCGAGGGGATCAGCTCCAGCCGCGCGGCCGGGATGCTCACCAGCAAATCCCCCAGCCCGTTGCGCACGGCGATATTGCCCAGCCGCAGATAAAACGGCACCCCGCCGCCCTGCCGGTAGCCCGCCCACGTCAGTTCCGCCTGGGCCATCTCCACGCTGATGCCATGGCCCGAGACCGCCGTGGCCAGGCGGGAGGCCAGTTCCGGCAGCAGAATCGGCCCTTGCGAGAGCCGGAACCCGGCCAGCAGCACACTCACCAGCACCAGCGTCGCCGCAAGCATGGCGATACGGCCGAGCTGATGCACCGCCTTCCCCACAATCCGCCCTGCTTGACCTGCGCGCCGTTTCATCTTGTGCTGCTTGCCAGATGCACGCCCTACCCCACAACCCGCAATTTCCCAGCCCCGCTGATCCCGCCGCCGCCGCCCGGCTGCACGAGGATTTCGCTGCCCTCGGCCCTGCCCAGCGCCGCTTCGCGCTGAGCCCCGCCGGGCGCGAGGTGCTCAACTGCCTGGGCGGCAACGCCCCCTATCTGGCGGATATGGCCTGCCGCGAGTCGGACTGCCTGATCCGCACGCTCAAATCCGGGCCGGATGCCGCCCTGGCCCGCGCGCTGGAAAACCTGCGCGCCCTGCCGCTCGCCGCCAGCCGCCGCCAGCTCGCGGCCCAGCTGCGCGAGGCCAAGCGCCAAGCCGCCCTCGCCATCGCCATCGCTGACATCGGCGGCCTCTGGCACCTCCCCAAAATCACCGCCGCACTCTCCGAATTCGCCGAAGCCGCCTGCCGCGCCGCCATCCGCCACCTGTTGCTGGCCCTGCACGAGGCCGGGCAGATCGCCTTGCCGCACCCGCAAGACCCCGAGCGCGACTCCGGCTTCACCATGCTGGCGCTCGGCAAGCTCGGCGCGCGCGAGCTCAATTACTCCTCTGACATTGACCTGGTGCTCTTCTTCGACCCGCAATCGCCGGTCTACGATGAAGACGCCCCCCCCATCATGGCCCGCCTCGCGCGCGACTTCACCAGCCTGCTCGCCACCCGCGACGCCGATGGCTACGTCTTCCGGGTCGATCTGCGTCTGCGCCCGGACCCCTCGGCCACCCCGCCGGTCATGGCCCTGCCCGCGGCACTTGCCTATTACGAGAGCCAGGGCCGCACATGGGAGCGCGCCGCCTTCTCCAAGGCTCGCCCCATCGCGGGCGACATCGCAATGGGCGAGGCATTCCTCGCCGCCATCCGCCCCTTCATCTGGCGCAAGAATCTGGACTTCGCGGCCATCGCCGACATCCACGACATGAAGCGCCAGATCGACGCCGGGCATAACAGGCCCGGCATCCTGGGGCGCGATGTCAAACGCGGCCAGGGCGGCATCCGCGAAATCGAGTTCATCGTGCAGACCCTCAGCCTGGTCTGGGGCGGGCAGGACAAGCAACTGCGCATCCTGGCCACGCTCGATGCCCTCCCCGCCCTGGCGAAGGCCGGCCACCTGCCCGCCGCCGTGGCGCGCACCCTGGCCGCTGACTACCGCGTGCTGCGCCGTGTGGAACACCGGCTGCAAATGGTCGCAGACCGCCAGACCCACACCCTGCCCGCAACCGAAGACGCGCTGAGCGCCTTCATCACCTTCCTCGGCGCACCTGACTTCCGCACCAGCTTTCCCCGCCTGCTGGCCCGCGTACACCGCCACTTCCTGGCCTTTTTCGATGCCGGCGAGGACGCCTCGCCCCACAGCCGCCTAGACCCGGGAGCCGAAGGCCCGCCGCCCGCCAGCTTCACCGCGCGGATACACGGCCTTGGTTTCAACGACGATCAACACATCGCCGAGCGCCTGCGCGCCTGGGCTGGCGGCCAGGTCCCGGCCCTGCGCTCGGAGCGTGCGCGCGAACTGCTGGACAATATCCTGCCCCCGCTGCTCGCCGTGCTGGGCGAACAGCCCGAGCCGGACAAGGTCTTCGCGCATTTTGACACTTTACTCTCCCGCCAGCGCGCCGGTGTGCAACTTCTCTCGCTCTTCCAGCGTAACCCGGCGGTGCTGCGGCGCATGGCCGCGGTGCTGGGCGCCGCCCCGGCCCTGGCCGAGCATCTGGCCGAGGACCCGCACGCCCTGGAGGCGCTGCTCTCCCCCACCGCCCGCTTCGCCGCCCCCAAACCGGTGCTGCGCCACCTGCTGCGCGACGCGGACGATCTGGAGGACGCGGTGGCCCTTACCCGCCACTTCGTCCGGCGCGAGGAGTTTCACCTCTCGGTGGCCACGCTGGAGGGCCGTCTGGACGCCGACTCCTCCGGCCGCCTGCGTAGCAACCTCGCCGCCGCCGCCCTTGGCGCCCTGCTGCCGCGCGTGCTGGCTCAGCATCAGGCCCGCTATGGCAAGGTGCCGCGCGGCGCCTTCGCCGTGGCCGCCATGGGCAAGGCCGGCAGCGGCGAGATGCTCGCAGGCTCCGACCTCGACCTGATGCTGATCTACGATCACGCCCCGATGGAAACCGCCCCCACCCCCTATTTCGTGCGCCTGGCCAACGCGCTCACCACCGCGCTCACCGCCCGCGGGCCGGAGGGGCCGCTCTACCATGTGGACATGCGCCTGCGCCCTTCGGGCAACCACGGCCCGGTTGCCGTCTCGCTCACCTCCTTCCGCCGCTATCAGGCGAACGACGCCTGGACCTGGGAGCGCCTGGCCCTCACCCGCGCGCGCGTGCTCGCCGCCACGCCGGGCTTTGCCGCCAAGGTCACGGCCGAGATCGTCACCGCCCTCTCGCGCCCCGATTCCCCGGCCAAAATCCGCGCCGATACCCTCGCCATGCGCGATCGCATCGCCGCCGAGCTACCGCCTCGCGGCCCGTTTGACATCAAAACAATCCCCGGCGGCATGCTGGAGCTGAACTTCATCGCCGCCGCGCTGCAACTCATCCACGGCCCGCACGCGCCCGCTTTGTTCCAGCCCAACACCGCCGCGGCCCTGCGCGCCCTGGCCGCGGCCGGGCACCTGCCGCAGGCGCACGCGCAAGAGCTCCTCGCCGCTGACCATCTCTGGCGCAGCGTGCAGGGCATCAACCGCATCACCGGCCTGCCGGATCGCGCCCACACCGTCCCCCCCGCGATGCAAATTCCGCTGCTGCGGGCCACCCGCGCGCCCAGTTGGGAGGCCATGCTGGAGACCATGGCGCAGGCCGCTCAAAATGTGACAAATTGTTTCGAAATCTACATAAACCAGGGAGTTTTCACATGAGCCTCAACATCGGCGATGCCGCGCCCGACTTCACCCTCCCCGCCTCGGGCGGGCGCAGCGTCAGCCTGGCCGGCCTCAAGGGCAAGCCCTTCGTGCTGTATTTCTACCCGCGCGCGGATACCCCAGGCTGCACCAAGGAGGCTTGCGCCTTCCAGGAAGCACTGCCCCAGCTTGGCAAAACCGGCGTGACCATCATCGGCGTCTCCAAGGACAGCATGAAGGCGCTTGAAAAATTCGCTGAAAAATACAGCCTCACTTTCCCGCTGGCTGCCGACCCCGAAGCCGCCGTCATCGCCGCCTATGGCGCATGGCAGGAGAAATCCATGTATGGCAAAAAATACATGGGGATCGAGCGTTCGACCGTTCTGGTCGATGCCAACGGCAAAATCGCGCACATCTGGCCGAAGGTGAAAGTGCCAGGACATGCCGATGAAGTTTTGAAGGCGGTGCAGGCGCTCACGTAATGCGCTGGTATTTCGCCATCGATGAAGCGGGCGGCCTGGGTGAAACCGGCGCCCTCGCGCGCCTGATGGTCTTGAGCGCACGCGCCATCGGCGGGCTGGAGCCTATTCTGCTTTATCATGGTTCTCCCACAATTTTTACGGAATGGATGCAGCGCCACGGCGTGCGCATCGTCCCCGTCAGGCCGCGCTTTCTGGACATGTTCACCCAGGCGCAGGCCGCCGGTACCTTTCTGCCCTATTCCATAGGCCATTGGCTGCGCCTGGAAATTCCCGATATCGAGCGCGAGCACGACTTTGTTCTCTACACCGATTGCGACATCATCTTCCTGCGCCGGTTTGATCTCTCGATGCTACGCCCCAAGGTTTTCGCCGCGGCGCCGGAAATGCTGCCCGAAAACTGGAATTATTTCAACTCCGGCGTCATGCTGTTGAATATTCCCGCCATGCGCGCAACCTATCCGGCGTTGGAAGAGCAGATAAAACACCGCATCTTCGCGGGTGATATGCTCCGCTATGACGATCAGCTCGCCCTGAACGAAGCCTATCACGGATTATGGGATCATCTTGATCCGCTCTTCAATTACAAGCCCTATTGGCCGTTCACCAGCCGCGCGGCAATTCTGCATTTGCATGGCCCCAAGCCAGGAAATCTGGAGGCGATGACCAGCGGGCAGTGGCATGGCCAAGACCCTACTTCGGTGTTTTTCGGTAAAATGTTGAACGCCAACTCGCGGCATTATCTTGATTGGTGCAGCTGGCTCGGCGATTTTTTACAAAACGTCGATTTTTCCGAGGCCATTCGCTTCGCCCGGCTGGCCTCCGCCCTCACCCGCTACCGGCGCGAGGCGCCCGCGAACACGGACAGCGGTTTCATGAACCTCAAAATGTTCGCGGAGGCTCCCTGAATGCGCCACCGGCTCAGGCGTTAACATTAACAACATACTCCCCGTATTTTTATCTTTTCTTAATCATTGCGTACCTAACATCGGCCTATCCAACGGAAAGGTTTAGTGCCGTGAATGAAATTTTAGCCTTACGCCGTCCCGGAGCCGCTAATGCGCCATTCAGCGCCCCCGTTCTGGACGATGATGAATCCATGCGCTTGCAAGCGCTGTCTGCCTATGAAATCCTGGATAGCGAGCGGGAGAAATCCTATGACGATATCGCGCGCCTCGCGGCCTTCATCTGCGGTACGCCGGTAGCACTCATCTCTTTTTTTGACCGTGACCGCCAATGGATCAAGGCGCGCTTCAGCAGCAGCAGCTTCGCGCAAACAAGCTCGAACCTGCCGCGCAGCCAGGCCTTCTGCGATCTAACCATCGCCCAGCCGGAGCCGGTCATCACCGCGGCGGACATACTGCAAGACCCGCGTTTTGCCGGCGCCGCCAACCTCATCGCTCCGGCGAAACTGCGGTTTTACGCCGCCGTGCCGCTGGTTGCGCCCACTGGCGCGGTGCTTGGCTCCCTGAGCGTGCTGGACCGGCGCAGCCGCACCCTCTCGCCGGAACAAACAAGCGCGTTGCAAACCCTGGCACGCCAGGTCATGGAACTGCTGGACATGCGCCGTACCGTCATCGGCCTCTCCGCAGCCAATGCCCAGCTCGGCCAGCAGAGCATCACTGATGCCCTCACCGGAATCCCCAACCGCCGCGCCTACGACCAGAAACTGAATGAGGAGGTCTCCCGCGCGCGCCGCACCGGCTCGCCACTCTCCCTGCTGATGGTCGATATCGATATGTTCAAGCAATATAACGATACTTTCGGCCATATGGCAGGCGATTCCGCTTTGCAGTCAGTCTCGCGGGTGCTGCTGACGAGCCTGCGCCCGTATGATTTCCTGGCCCGTTACGGCGGTGAGGAATTCGCCATCATCCTGCCCGCAACGGATTTATCGGATGCCATTCTGGTCGCCGAACGTGTGCGCGCGCTGGTCTCGAATTCCGAGTTCCCGCACCGCAAATTCACCGTCAGCATCGGCGTGGCGCGGCTGGACCTTGAAGCTGGATTGAAAGCCATGGTGCAAACCGCTGACAACGGCCTCTACCGCGCCAAGGCCAGCGGGCGCAACAAGGTTGTGGTCGGCAATCTTGAAAAAATTATGGCGGCGGAATGATTATTTCTGCGTTTCGGGACAATAGAACGTACTGCGCCCCGCCTGCACAATCTGCCTGATTCCCATGCAGTCCGGCGGGCCGGGGCAGCGTTCGCAAGGCGCCCCGGCGCGGCCGTAAACTTTCCAGGCATGCTGGAAATATCCCAGTTCGCCGTTTGGCTGCACGTAATCGCGCAAGCTCGATCCCCCGGCGGCTATGGCATCGCGCAGAGTCTCCTTCACCGCCGTTGCCAGCCGCTCCGCCGCCGGTTTGCTCAAGCTCCCCGCCAGCCGGCGCGGCGAAATCCTGGCGCGGAACAACGCCTCGCTGGCATAGATATTCCCGATACCTGCGACGATGCCCTGGTCCAGCAGCGCAGCTTTGATCGTGGTGGCCTTCCCCTTGAGCGCCGCCGCCAGCACCGGGCCTGAGAATTCGTTGCCCAGCGGCTCCGGCCCCATGGCGGAGAGGAGCTTGTGGGTATCCTCGGCGCTGGTGGCGATCAGGTCCAGGGCGCCAAAACGGCGCGGGTCGACAAAGCCGAGTCGCGTTGCGTCGTCCATCTCCAGGGTCAGATGCTCATGCTTGGCGGGCGGCGCGTCGAAGAGCATCCGGCCGGACATACCAAGGTGGATCAGCACCGAAACCCTCCGGTCCAGCCGCATCAGCAGGAACTTGCCCCGGCGGCGAAACCCCAGCACGCGCGCGCCGGTCAGGGTTTTGGGCAGCTCGGGGGGGATCGGCCAGCGCAGGTCGGGCCGGTGCAGGCTGGCGCGCGTTATCACATGGCCAGTCAACCTGGCGTCCAGCCCGCGCATCACGGTTTCTACTTCGGGGAGTTCCGGCATTTGCAAACATGGCTATACTAGGACCATGACAAGCAACACCCCCGAGACTGCAGATTTTGGCTTCACCACCGTGGAGCGCGCGAAAAAGCGCGAACTGGTGCGCGAGGTTTTCGATTCCGTGGCCGGAAAATACGACATCATGAACGATCTGATGTCGCTTGGCGTACACCGGCTGTGGAAGCGCGAGTTCATCCAGGCGCTTGACCCGCGCCCCAACCGCACGCTGCTGGATCTGGCCGGGGGCACCGGCGATATCACCTTCGGCTGGCTGAAAAAGGGCGGCGGACCGGCGATTTTGTCAGACATCAACGCCGCCATGCTCGCCGTGGGGCGCGACCGCGCCACCGCCAACGGGCTGCTGGGGGAAATCAGCTTCATGGTGACTGATGCCGAGGCGATTTCCCTGCCCGATTCCTCGGTGGACCGGGTTTCCATGGCCTTTGGCCTGCGCAACTGCACCAATAAGGACAAGGTGATCGCCGAGGCGCGGCGGGTGCTCAAACCCGGCGGCAAGTTCCTGGTGCTGGAGTTCTCCAAGCTGCAGATCGCGGGGCTGGAGAAGCTCTATGATGCGTGGTCGTTCCAGGCGCTGCCGAAAATCGGCCAGATCGTCGCCAAGGATGCGCATAGCTACCAGTATCTGGCCGAGAGCATCCGCATGTTCCCTGACCAGGAGACGCTGAAGGCGATGATGGAGGCCGCCGGGCTGGAGCGCGTGAGCTATCGCAACCTCTCGGGCGGGATTGCCGCGATTCACCAAGGCTGGCGGCTGTGAAGCGCATCCTGCTGATCGTCAGCGGCGGGATCGCGGCGTACAAGGCGCTGGAGCTGGTGCGGCTGCTGAGCAAGGCGGGTTACGGGGTGCGCTGCGTGCTGACGCAGGCGGGGGAAAAATTTGTTACCCCGATGGCGTTGCAGGCGCTCTCGGGGGAGAAGGTCCACACGGATTTGTTCTCTCTCACCGATGAGAGCGAGATGGGGCATATTGAGCTGTCCCGTTCGGCGGATCTGGTGGTGGTGGCCCCGGCGAGCGCGGATATTCTGGCGAAAATGGCGGCCGGGCTGGCGGGGGATCTGGCCAGCACGCTGCTGCTGGCGACTGACAAGCGGGTGCTGGTGGCGCCTGCGATGAATGTGCGCATGTGGGAGCATCCGGCGACGCGGGCGAATATGGCGCTGCTGGCGGCGCGCGGGGTGCTGGTGGTGGCGCCCGATGTGGGGCCGATGGCCTGCGGTGAGTTTGGGCCGGGGCGGTTGGCGGAGCCGCCGGTGATTCTGGCGGCAATTGAGGCGGCGCTTGGGGTTGCGGGGCCGCTGAGCGGCCGGCATGCGGTTGTGACCTCCGGGCCGACGCATGAGCCGATTGACCCGGTGCGCTACATCGCCAACCGCAGCTCGGGCAAGCAGGGCCATGCCATCGCGGCGGCGCTGGCGGCGCTGGGCGCGCGGGTGACGCTGGTGAGCGGGCCGGTTGGCATCGCGGACCCGGCGGGGGTGCAAACGCTGCATGTGGAGACCGCCGCGCAGATGCTGGCGGCGGTGGAGGCGGCGCTGCCGGCGGATATCGCGGTGTGCGCGGCGGCGGTGGGCGATTGGCGCGCGGCCGCCACGGCGGAGCAGAAGCTGAAGAAGGACGGCGGCGCGCCCCCGGCGCTGCAACTGGCTGAAAACCCTGATATTCTGGCGCGGCTCTCAGCGCCCGGGCCGCTGCGGCCAAGGCTGGTGGTGGGGTTTGCCGCCGAGACGGAGAAGTTGGCCGAATATGCGGCGGCCAAGCGGGCGCGCAAGGGGTGTGACTGGATTGTGGCCAACAATGTTGGCGGCACCGGGATTATGGGCGGCGAGGAAAACGAGGTGTTGCTGCTCAGCGGCGAGGGCGCGCAGGCCTGGCCGAAGCTGAGCAAGCGGGAAGTGGCCGGGCTTCTGGCTGAAAAGATAGGGAAATTTTTTGCATGACTGCCGGGTATGAGGTGAAAATCCGCCGTTTGGCGCATGGTGTTGGGCTGGCGCTGCCGGAATATGCGACCAAGGGCGCGGCGGGGATGGATTTGCTGGCGGCGGTGAGTGAGGCGGTGCAGATTGCGCCGGGCGGGCGGGCGCTGATCCCCACGGGGTTTGCCATCGCGCTGCCGCCGGGGTTTGAGCTGCAGGTGCGGCCACGCTCGGGGCTGGCGCTGAAGCATGGTGTTGTGATTCCAAATTCTCCAGGCACCATCGACGAGGATTACCGGGGAGAGGTTTGTGTGATCGTGCTGAATGCGGGGGCGGAGGATTTTACCGTGACGCGCGGGATGCGGATTGCGCAGGCGGTATTGGCGCCGGTTTATCGCGCGGTTTGGCACGAGGTGGAGGATTTGGACGAGACGGCGCGCGGGGCTGGCGGGTTTGGCAGCACCGGGCATTAGCCTGATCGCTTTAAGTACCATCAGGCTAATGCTGTTTTTCTGAGGATGCTTCACGTGGAGCGTTTGTGAGGAAATTCTCCTAACAAACTGTTTGTAAAAGATTATTTTTTACTTGCACCCCAATTTGTGCGGGTTTGGTGCGGAAAAGGAATGAAACGCCCGGGAGCGGGTGTTTCCGGCCGGTGTGGGTTGCGGTTTATTTGTTGGCATAAGCGTTGATCGCCGCTGTGACGCCGAGGCTTTGCATCATGCGGGTCAGGTTTTGGCCGGATTCAATATCCGCTTCCGACATTTGCTGGCTGATACGATCACGGTTTGCCTGGGCTTTCGTCTCGCCCGCCGCCGCCGCCAAATTGTAAAGGGCGTAAGCAACGGCATAATCCTGCGGCACGCCCTGGCCGAGTTGGTACATGGCGCCCAGGCTGGTTTGTCCGTCGGCATTGCCTTGGTCCGCAGCCTTGCGCCACCAGGAGAGGGCCTGCGCATAATCCTGCGGCACGCCCTGGCCGTACTCGTACATGTTGCCCAGACCATTTTGTCCTCCGGCATTGCCCTGGTCGGCGGCCTTGCGGAACCAGGAGGCGGCCTGGGCATAATCCTGCTGTACGCCCTGGCCTTGCACGTACATGATGCCGAGGTTGGTTTGCGCGAAGGCATTGCCCTGGTCCGCGGCCTTTTGGTACCAGGAGGCGGCCTGGGCATAATCCTGCGGTACGCCCTGGCCGGTGGCGTACTGGAAGCCCAGGTTGAATTGCGCCGTGGCATTGCCCTGGTCGGCGGCCTTGCGCCACCAAGAGAGCGCCTGCGCATAATCCTGCGGCACGCCCTGGCCATTGGCGTACAGGAAGCCGAGGTTGGTTTGCGCGTCGGCGTTGCCCTGGTCAGCGGCCTTGCGCCACCAGGAGACGGCCTGGGCATAATCCCGCGGTACGCCTTGGCCTTGGGCGTACAGGAAGCCCAGTTCGTATTGCGCGTTAGCATCACCATTGTTGGCGGCGGCTTGCAGCGATTGGAGCGCCGCGGGATTATTGCCGGAGGCGGCTTGTGCGTAGAGCTGCTTGGCTTGTTGGTTGGTCATGGCCCTGGCGGGCGGGATGGCGAGGGCGAGGGCGAGGCAGAGCGCGATGGCGGTGAGGCTCAGCGCCGTGCGGAGACGTGATTGGTTCATCGGATGCCCGCCATTTCAGTCTCACTTTGTGAAGGGCGGATTTGCCCTGGATTATCAGCATGATACCGGGGTGAAGGGCGGATTTGCCCTGGATTATCAGCATGATACCGGGGTTTTGCGGGCGCGGGAAACTGGTTTTACGAGATTGCTTGCGAATTGTTGCGGACAGGCATTTAATGGTGGTGTGACGTAAGCCTGGACCAGGGGTTAACCCCGGCGGTTGCGGTGGCGGGTGTTGGTTTGGCACAGCACGGAGACTTGAAAATGATGAAGAATGTTGGCGGGATTGACCGGATTTTGCGCGTTGTGGTGGGGCTGGCGCTGATTGTGGCGGCGGCGGTGCATTATGTGGGGGGCTGGGGCTATGTTGGCGTTGTGCCGCTGGCGACCGGGATTATCGGCTGGTGCCCGGCCTACCGGCTGCTGGGGATGAACACCTGCCGCTCGGCCTGAGTTGGGGTGAGGCCAAGCCTGAGGAGTTCATGAAAGCGCAACGGCTTCTCCGGGTGACAAAAGAGCGCGACGTGGCTAAGGGGGAACAGCGGAACAACCCTTAAAGCGCCAGGCGGCACGATGACCAATTATACCCCCCCTGCCCTGGCCGGACGCCGGTTGCCCAACCGCTGGGACGGGGTGGCGCTGCTGCTGGTGATGGGGCTGCTGATCGGCCTGGTGGATGTGGGGCGCGGGACGATCGCGACGCCGATTACGGCCATCCAGAATACGCCGATCCATCTCGACCCCAGCTATCTGCCGTATTATGCGCTGCGCTCCACGGCGCGGATGTTCGCGGCGCTGTTCTTCTCGTTTTTTTTCACCTTCACCTACGCCACACTGGCGGCGAAGAGCCGGCGCGCGGGGATGGTGCTGGTGCCGATCCTGGATATTTTGCAGTCCGTGCCGATTTTGGGGTTTCTGACCTTTACGGTGACGTTCTTCATGGCGCTGTTCCCCGGCCAGGTGATGGGCGCGGAGCTGGCGGCGGTGTTCGTGATCTTCACCAGCCAGGCGTGGAACATGGCGTTCAGCTTTTATCAGGCGCTGACCACGCTGCCCACCGATTTGCAGGAGGTGGCGCGCAGCTTCCGGCTCTCGCCGTGGCAGAAATTCTGGCGGCTGGATGTGCCCTTCGCGATGCCGGGGCTGATCTGGAACACCATGCTCTCAATGTCGGGCGGGTGGTTTTTTGTGGTTGCCTCCGAGGCGGTGACGGTGGGCAATACCACCTTCGCGCTGCCGGGCATTGGCTCCTATGTGGCCACCGCGCTGGCGCAGAAGGATATTAAGGCCATCGGCTACGCTATTTTGGCGATGCTCGTGGTGATTTTGCTCTATGACCAGCTGATCTTCCGCCCGCTGGTGGCGTGGTCTGGCAAGTTCCGCTTTGAGACGACGGCCAGCGTTTCCGCGCCGGAGCCATGGATGCTGAAGCTGCTGCGCCGCACGGCGCTGTTCCGCACCATAGGCGATGGGGTGGGCGATGCGCTGGAGGCGGTGTTCCGGCTGCGGCTGGGGGCCGGGGTGCGGGTGCAGATCGACGAGAACCGGGAGCCGTCGCGCATTGTCGATGGGGTGTGGTTCGGGGTGATCGCGCTGGTGGCGGCTTATGCCGGGTGGAAGATCGTCGGGTTTATCGCAGGCTCGCTGCACTGGCGTGATCTGGGGACCGCGGTGCTGATGGGCGCCTATACGCTGACGCGGGTGATTGTGCTGATGAGCATCGCGGCGCTGGTGTGGGTGCCGATTGGCGTGTGGATTGGGCTGCGGCCGGGGGCCACGCGCATCGCGCAGCCGATTGCGCAGTTCCTCGCAGCCTTCCCGGCTAATCTGCTGTTTCCGCCGGTGGTGATCGCGATTGTGTATTTTCATGTGAACGCGAGCATCTGGCTCTCGCCGCTGATGCTGATCGGCACGCAATGGTATGTGTTGTTCAATGTCATCGCGGGGGCGGCGGCGTTTCCGGGCGACATGAAGGAGGCGGTGGCGAATTTCCGGGTGCGCGGCTGGCTGTGGTGGCGCAAGGTGATGATCCCCGGTATTTTGCCGTATTTCATCACCGGGGCGCTCACCGCCTCGGGCGGGGCTTGGAATGCCTCGATCGTGGCCGAGGTGGCGAGCTGGGGCAACAAGAAACTGGTGGCGCAGGGGCTTGGCGCGTATATCGCGCAGGCGACGAACAACGGCGATACGGCGCGCGTGGTGCTGGGGGTTGTTGTGATGTCGGTATTTGTTATCGTATTTAACCGCATTCTCTGGCGGCCGCTGTATGCCTACGCGACACGCCGCACCACCCTGGGGTAACGCATCATGGACCAGAATTATGAAGGCCCGCTGCTGACTGTGCGCAACTGCAGGCAGTCCTACCACAAGGAGGCCAGCGCGGACCTGGTGGTGCTGGACGATGTGGAGCTGACGCTGGAGGAAGGCGAGATCGTGGGGCTGCTCGGGCGCTCGGGCTCGGGGAAATCCACGTTGCTGCGCATTGTCTCGGGGTTGCTGAAGCCGACGGCGGGCGAGGTGAAGTGGCGCGGCAAGGAACTGCGCGGGCCGGCCGAGGGCGTGGCCATGGTGTTCCAGAGCTTCGCGCTGTTTCCGTGGCTGACGGT
The DNA here is from genome assembly GCA_021846225.1 of Pseudomonadota bacterium. Lineage (GTDB taxonomy): Bacteria > Pseudomonadota > Alphaproteobacteria > Acetobacterales > Acetobacteraceae > Acidocella. The sequence continues at coordinate 48,061 of JAJZCG010000002.1, forward strand.
GCAGGAAAACGTGGAGCTGGGGCTGGAGGCGCTGGGCGTGCGCAAGGATGAGCGCGAGGAGCGCACGGAGGCGGCGATCGACCTGATCGGGCTGGGCGGCTACGATACGGCCTACCCGAAGGAGCTTTCAGGCGGGATGCGCCAGCGGGTGGGGCTGGCGCGCGCGCTGGTGGTGCACCCGGACCTGCTGCTGATGGATGAGCCGTTCTCGGCGCTGGATGTGCTGACGGCGGAGACGCTGCGCACCGATTTGATCGACCTTTGGGTGGACAAGAAGCTGCCGGTGAAATCCATCCTGATCGTGACGCATAACATCGAGGAGGCGGTTTTGTTGTGCGACCGGATTTTGGTGTTCTCCTCCAATCCGGGGCGGGTGGCGCATGAGCTGCGGGTGCCCTTTGCGCATCCGCGCAACCGGTTTGACCCGGCGTTCCGCCAGCTGGTGGATGATATATACGGGATCATGACGCGCCGGGCGCCCAAGGAGGTTTTGGCGGTGCCGGCGGCGGTGCCGACAGGGTTTGCCACGCCGCTGCATCCGGTGGGCACGAATTTGATGTCGGGCCTGATAGAGACGCTGCATAACCCGCCCTATGACGGGCGCGCGGATTTGCCCGCCCTGGCGGCGGCGCTGCAATATGAGGCCGATGAGCTGCTGCCGCTGGGCGAGACGCTGGGGATGCTGGGGTTTGCCGTGCTGGAGGAAGGCGATTTGATCCTGAGCGAGATGGGACGCAAGTTTGCCGAGGCGGAGACCGAGGACCGCAAGGTGATCTTCGCGGCGCAACTGCGCGCGCATGTGCCGCTTATCTCGGCGATTACCACGGTGATTAACCAGCGCTCCAACCACCGGGCCTCGGCGGTGCGCTTCCGCGACGAGCTGGAGGACCATATGTCCCCCGAATACGCCGAGGAGACGCTGCGCACGGTGATCGCCTGGGGGCGGTATGCGGAATTGTTCGAGTATGACGAGGAGGCGCAGCAATTCGGGCTGGAGGAAGAGGATGATGAGGTGGGGTGAGCCTGGGAAAACCAGACTCACCTTGCCGCGTGCGCCGCTAAGCCGCGCTAAGAGTTGCCTGCTGGGGCATAGCCCTCCCAGCCGCCGCCCAGCGCCTGGTAGAGGCTTACCAGGTCTGTGCCCAGGGTTTCGCGCGCGAGGGCCTGGCCTTGTTGGGCGGTCAGATACGCCTGTTGCGCGGTGAGCACGGTTAGGTAGTCCACCAGGCCTTGTTTGTACTGGTCTTCGGCGAGGCTGAGGGCGAGATGGCTTTGCTCGGCGTCAGTGGTGAGGGCGTTGAGCGTTGTGTGCTCCTGGGTGTAGGCGCTTAAGGCGTTGTCCACCTGGTAAAACGCGGTGAGTACGGTTTTGGCGTAGCCGATGGCGGCTTCTTTTTCCTGCGCCTTGCGGAGTTTGAGCTGGCCGTGGAGTTGCCCGCCCTCAAACAGCGGGATGGTGAGCGTGGGGCCGACGGCGTAGGTGAGCGCGCTTAATCCGTTCAGGTTTTTGAGCTGCAGGGCCTGCAGCGAGACGGAGCCGGTGAGCGAGAAATCCGGGAAGAACGCCGCCGTGGCGACGCCGACCTCGGCGGTGGCGGTGTGGAGCTTGTCCTCGGCCTCGCGCACATCGGGCCGGCGGCGCAGAAGGCTGGCCGGGAGGCCTGCGGGCACGCTGGGCGGGGTGAGCGGCACGGGGGCGGCGGCCAGCAGCGCTGGCGGGAAGCTGTTGGGGGTTTGCCCCAGGAGCAGGCCGAGCTGGTTGATCAGCGCGTCACGCTGGGCGGTGAGCGTGGGGATTTGCGCGGAGATCTGGGCTGCCGTGGCGCGGGCATTGGCGACATCGAGCGCGGTGGTGAGGCCGGCCTGCTGGCGCTCGACCGTGAGGTTGACCAGCTGGTTGGCCGAATCCAGGTTTTTTTGCGTGATGGCCAGCACCGCCTGGGTGCCGCGCAGCTGGATGTAGTTGCTGGCGACCTGGGTTTCGACATTGAGCAGTGCGGCGCGGCGGGCCTCCAGCGAGCCGGCGGCAGCGGCGACGGCGGCCTCGGCGGTGCGGCGGTTCTTGCCCCAGAGGTCAAGGTCATACGTTGCCTGGAGGCCGTACTGATAAACGTCGAACGGGGGGACGGCGGCAACGGGAATGCCAGCGCCGCCGCCGCCGCCCAGCGCCTGGACGACGCCCTTGTCGCTCAACCCCTCGCGGGAATAGGAGGCGTTGGCGCCGATATTGGGGTAGAGCACGGCGCCTTCGATCTGGGCCTGGGCCTGGGCTTCAATCAGGCGCTGGGTGGCGATTTGCAGGTCCAGGTTCTGGGCCACGGCCTGGGTTTCCAGGCTGCTCAGCTCAGGGTCGTTAAAGCTGTTCCACCATTGGGGATTTACCGAGCCAGCCGTGACATAAGCGGTGGCCGGGCCGCTGGAGATATAGGCCGTGGGGACCGCGGGATGCGGGGCTTTGAAATTAGGGCCGACCATGCAGCTTGAAAGGCTCAGCAGCGAGACCGCCGCGAGTAGTTTCGGGTGAAGCCGGGAGGTGGAAAACACGTACGCAAACTCCTTATGCGCCCAGACGGCGCCTTTAGGCTTAAGTGATAGCACAATCCGCCAAAGCACAAGAGCCACGGCCTGGCAGGCCCTGGCACGCCGGGAAGCGCTGGAGCGTTATGTTGTCGCACTATCTTTGCGCGGTGAGTTAGCCGTGTTGCGTGCGGTCTGCCATACGGCGGCGGCAACGCCTGGGGGCTTGAAGCGGCGGCTGGCTAAACCATTTCCGCCGCGGGGATTTGTTCCAGCATTGTATTATCAGGCATGAGCGCGGGGATGGAGAGCGTGCTGATGATGCGGCTATCGAGCATGATCAGCCCTTCAATGAATTCGCGCGGGTTGTTGCTGCCGGTTTGAGGGATATCCTGGCGCATGTCATCCGTGACCGTTATGATATCGCACACCGCGTCCACCAGCAGGCCGGCGGTGTTCGTGCCGTCTTCCACCACAACCACCACCGAGGCGGCATTGGGCTCCTGCGGCGGCAGGCCGAGGCGCTCGGCAAGGTCGATCACCACCAGCACGGTGCCGCGCAGGTTGATCATGCCCTTGATGTAGGAGGGGGCGTGCGGCAGGTGGGTGGAGGCGATCCAGCCGCGGATTTCACGGATGGAGCGGATGTCCATGGCGAATTCCTGGGCACCGAGGCGGATTGAAAGAAGCTCGCTGCGGCGCTCAGGCTGGGCGGGGGTGCGATAGATCTGACTCATGGCTGGAACTCCTCCATATCGTGATCCGCCAACTGGGGAATTTTGCCCTTGCGGGCCAGCGGCACGAAGCGGCCGGCCGGCGCGGCAGATTTGCGGGTTGGCGGTGGTTCGGCGTGCCGGGTTTCAATGTGCCCGGTCTGGAACTGGGCGACCAGGCGGGCGAGTTCCTCGGCCTCGGCGGCGAGGCTGTGGCTGGCGGCGGTGGTCTGCTCAACCATGGCGGCGTTCTGCTGGGTGACCTTATCCATCTGGTTGACGGCGGCGTTCACCTCCGCAAGGCCGGTTGCCTGCTCCTGCGCGGAGGCGGCGATTTCGCTCACCAGCCTGTTCAGCTGCTCCACCTGCGCCACGATGCGCCCCAGCGCCTGGCCGGTTTCGCCGACCAGCCGCACGCCGGTGGCGACCTGCTGGCCGGAGGCTGAGATGAGGGTTTTGATCTCCTTGGCGGCGTCGGCCGAGCGTTGCGCCAGGGCGCGCACCTCGGTTGCCACCACGGCGAAACCGCGCCCCGCGTCCCCTGCCCGCGCCGCCTCCACCCCGGCGTTGAGCGCCAGCAGATTGGTCTGAAAGGCGATCTCGTCGATCACCCCTATGATGTTGCCGATCTGGCGGGAGGATGTCTCAATCCCCGACATCGCGGTGACCGTGTCGCTCACCACCGCGCCGGAGCGCTCGGCATCGGCACGGGCGTTGCCCGCGACCTCGCGCGCCGCATTCGCGCCCTCGGAGGTTTTGCGAACCGTGGCGGTGATCTCATCAAGCGCGGCGGCGGTCTCCTCCAGGCTGGCGGCCTGCTGCTCGGTACGGTGGGAGAGATCATCCGAGGCCTGGCGGATCTCGCCCGCACCGGCGCGCACGCCATGCGTGTTGCGCGAAATGGAGCCAAGGGTCTGTAGCAGTTTCTCCATCGCGTTGTTGAAATCATGCTTCAAGGTTTCGTAGGCAGGGGCAACATGTTGCTGGAATCGCGCGGTGAGGTCGCCAGCGGCGAGGCCCGAGAGTGCCACGGCCAATCCCTCCACCACCAATTTCTGGTCCTGCCCGGCGGCGGCGAAGGCGGCTTCCATCTCTTGCAGCCTGCGGTCCAGCTGATTTTGGAACTCCTTGGCAGCGGCCTCAAGTTTCAGGCGCTCCTGGGCATTCTCCTTGAATACCTGCACGGCATCGGCCATGGCGCCGATCTCGTCGGAACGGCCGATGCCGGGGATGGTTACCGTCAGCTCCTGGTGCGCCAGCTGGTTCATGGCGGCGGTCATCTGGCCGATCGGCAGGGACACGCTTTTGTTGACCAAAGCGCCGATCAACAGCGTGCCAAGCGCCATGAGGCCCAGAACAACGGCGATGAGGAAGGAGCTGGATTTTGCGGCGTGATCCGCGGCGGCGGAAAGCTGGGCTGCCTGGGTATCGTTATAGGCGAAGTCATCGTTTATGCTGGCCGTGAAATCGTTCATCGCTGATTTTATGCCGCTGTTGAAAACATTTGTGACGCCGGCAGAGTTACCCGCCGTGTACAACGCGGATACTTGCTGCACGGAATTCTCGAGCCGTATGAACGCCGCGTTGAAGGCGTTGCCATCGGCGGTTTCGCGGCCAGGGTCCATGGTTGCATGATATTCAGCCCACTGGTTCTGGTAATCCCGTTCCACCTGGGTGGTCTGATTAAACAAAATGGCGGCCATGCCGGTATCACTCTGGTTCGCGGCGATGGCGGCGATGGCCACCAGTTGGTGCGCATCCTTGGACATGACGCCAAGCGGTTGAATCTGCGCGGTGTTTGCCGCCAGGGCCCGTGCCTCAGCGTTCAGCAGCGTGACCCTGGAGATGGAGAAAATGCCAAGAGCAACGGTGAAAAACAGAATTGCAGCGAATGCCGCCACAACCTTGTTGCGGATTGAAAGATTGTTGAAGGCGTTCATTCACTGCGGCTCCGTGCTGCGGATGTGGCTTGATGGGATTAACGCATACAAATTGCGGGTTGCTTAATCGGGTTAGAACATCTCCAACTCGCCGGATTGGCGCGAGAGCTCATCAGGCACTGGCGCGCCTTGCAGGCGGTAGGCAAGGTCTGACAAGGTGATGTGATGCAGCGCGGTCTGCGAATTCACCCGCCAATCCTCGGGCAGAAGCCGGCCGATGGTGAGAACGTATTTGGATAAGGCTGAGAGGCGCTGGGAAAGCAGGTCCAGCGTTTGGACATTGCGGTGGCAATCAGGATCGTTGGCGACGCGCAGCAGCGCGGGGCTGAGCGAGGCCTGGAACTGGTCCGTGAAGCGCCCGAGTTCATGAAACTCCTCGCCCAGGGCTTCCAAGATTTCCGCCAGTGGCGCGTGATGGCGTTCATCCTCGCAGGTTCGGCTTTCAACCATGCTGTTTCTCCTGCTAAAAAAGTTCCACAGTTCCCTGGCCCGGAGGCGTGGGCGGCACCGGGCGGGTGCTTTCGGCCCGCATGATGGATGCGGTTTCCTTCGCCAGCAGCACCTGCCGGGCACGGCCAGTGACAGGCCAGAACTGGATGCGCCGCCCTTGCTCGCCGCGCAGGCTGCCGCCAGCAATGGCGATGCCCTCGGCCTTGAGAAAACGTTCGGCGAAGGTTGCGTTCAGCTCGCCGATATCGGTGAGGCCCTTGATCATGCGCGCGCCGCCGAAAAGCTTTGCTTGCAGCCGGTGGCGCTGGGCGCCGCGCCGGAGCAGGCCGTTGACCAGCAGCTCCATGGCATGCACGCCAAAGCGCATGGCGTCGCCCTCCAACATGCGTTGTTGGGACCCCGCATCAGTCCCCGGCAGCAAAAAATGGTTCATGCCGCCCAGGCCGATGGTTTTGTCCCAGATACAGGCGGAGATGCAGGAGCCGAGGATGGTGGTGAGCACTGTGTTGGGATTATCATCCACATATTGTTCGCCCTGTACGATATGAATCTTTTTCTCAGCGGCCGGTGCGGAGGGATGCAGGAGCGTAATCATGATATTTTTTTCCTGCATGTGGCGTTGGTGCTTAAAAGCAAGCGTTCGGCGATGCGCTCCAGTGGGAGTTGCAGCGTGACCCCGCCGATCTCGAAGGCGGCTTTGGGCATACCGTAGACGACGGAGCTGGCTTCGTCCTGGCCGATGGTTTCGCAACCAGCCTGGCGCAAGGCGAGCAGGCCTTCTGCGCCGTCGCGCCCCAACCCGGTGAGGATGACGCCGATCGCACGGTCATGAAAACAGCGCTGGACGGAATGGAACATCACATCCACCGAGGGGCGATGACCATTGACGCGCTCGGCCTCGCTAAGATGGATGCGCGGTGTCGCGATGCCGGAAATTTCCAGATGCGCGCTGCCGGGGGCGAGGTAGATCTGCCCGGATTTCAGCAACGCGCCTTCCGCGGCCTCGCTCACCTCCGGGGCGCAGAGCTTGTTCAGCCGCGCGGCAAAGCTTTTGGTGAAGGTGGCCGGCATGTGCTGGCTGATGACCGTGGGCGGGCAGTTGGCCGGGAATTTGCCCAGGATTGTCAGCAGCGCCTCGACGCCGCCAGTGGAAGAGCCGATGGCGATGATCCGGCCGTCTGGCGTATAAGCGGCGGTTGAGGGGCGCGCGGGCCTTGCCGCGAGCCTGGGCTGCCGGCGCGACAACGCCGCCGCCCTCACCTTCTCGGCCAGTTGCTCAAAACTGTTCTGGTTGAAGGAGGAGGGTTTCGCCACACAGTCGAACGCGCCGATTTCCAGCGCGTGCAGGTTCACATCGGCGCCCGCCTGGGTGAGGGTGGAGACCATGATGACTGGTGTGGGCCGCAGGCGCATGATTTTTTCCAGAAAGTCCAGGCCGTTCATGTTCGGCATTTCAATGTCGAGCGTAATGACATCAGGCGCGAGCGCCTTGATGGCTTGGCGCGCCTCATGCGGGTCCGCGGCCTGGCCGACGACCTCGATGAATGGGTCAGCGCGCAAGGTGGCGGTGATGAGGCCGCGCATGGTCGCGGAATCATCGACGACCAGAACGCGAACGCTCATGGCTGGTCCCTCCTGGCGGCGCGGGGGCGGTAGATGGTGATGCCGTCGCTTTGCAGTCCGGCTTCGGCGGGGCCGCTCACGCGCTCGGAATGGCCGATATACAAGGCGCCGCCGGGAGCCAGCAGCGGCGCGATGCGCGTCCAGATTTTTTCCTGCGTATCGTTTTCGAAATAAATTACCACGTTGCGGCAGAAAATAACGTCGAACGTGCCGCGCATCGGCCAGTTGCCGATGAGGTTGAGCCTGCGGAACTTCACCAGCGCGCGGGCTTCATCGGCGATTTGCTGACGGCCCTCCCTGGGGGAGGAAAACCAGCGGCTTCGCAGCGGATCGGGCACGGCATCCAGCAGTGAACTCTCGTAAATCCCGGCGGCGCCAAGAGCCAGCATGTTGGCGTCAATGTCGGTTGCGAGGATGCGGATGTCATACTTCACGGCATCGGGCAGCATGGATAGCAGGGTGAGCGCGATGGAGTACGGCTCCTGCCCGCTGGAGCAGGCGGCCGACCACAGGCGCGCGGCGCGGCCCTGCTTGACGCGTGTTATCAACTCCGGGAGAATTTTTGTTTTCAGATGTTCGAAATGATGCGGCTCGCGATAGAAGCGGGTGACATTGGTGGTTAACGCCGCGATCATGTTCTGGCGCTCGCCCGCGCCGGAGGGACTCTCAACAAGGCGGCAATATTCGGAAAAACTGCCCAGACCCAGGAGCCGCAAGCGTTTGGCGAGGCGCGAATAGACCAGATTGGCCTTGTTGCCAGAAAGGGAGATCCCGGCCTCGGACATCAGCATGCCGGCAATGGCGGTGAAGTCGCGCTGGGTCATCAGGAATTCACCGGTTTCGGTGATGCCTGCTGAGGGTTTCATGCCGTTGCCTGGCGCGTTCATGTTCAGGCTCACGCGGCTTCCATCTCGCCCTGAGGCAGAACGTGATCGAGCGAGATCAGGCTGATCATGCGGCCATCGACGGGGAGCAGGCCCTTGACGAAGGTTTTCACCAGATCGGAGGAGACATCGGGCGTGGGCTGGATGTTGGAATCTTTGGCGGTGAGAATGTCTGACACCGCATCAACCAGCAGGCCGATCTGCTGATGCGCGATCTGCACCACGATGATGACGTTGCGCGCGCTGGGCTCGTTGCTCGGCAGACCCAGGCGCACGGCCAGTTCCACGATCGGCAGCACGGCGCCGCGCAGGTTGATGACGCCGCGCACATAGCGCGGGCTGCGGGGCAGCGCGGTGGCCACGGTCCAGCCGCGGATTTCGCGCACCGCCATGACGTTGATGCAAAATTCCTGACGCCCGACGCGAAAGGCGATCAACTCACGAACGCTGGCATCACTATTGGTAGATTGACCCATGGTCTAATGCGCCTCCAGCACGGATGGTTCAGGACGGCTAAGCTCACTGCGCGTGGTTTTCACCACCGCATCGACATCGAGGATTAGCGCCACGCGGCCATCACCCATGACGGTGGCGGCGGCGATGCCGGGAACGGCGCGGTAATTGGCCTCCAGGCTTTTGATGACAACCTGGCGCTGACCGTGGATGGCATCGGCCAGCAGCACGGCGCGCACGCCGCCCTCGCCTTCCACCAGCAGGGCCACCGACTGGTCCGGCTCGACGAATTCATCGCTATAGCCAAGGGAGGCGGCGACATCGACCATCGGCACATAACCGCCGCGCAGGCGGATGACGTTGATCTCGCCATCGAGCGGGAATACGTCCGCCGCCTTGGGCTTGAGCGTTTCAACGATGGCGCCGAGCGGGATGATGAGCGTGTGGCCGCGCGCGGAGATGACCATGCCGTCCAGCACCGCCAGGGTGAGCGGCAGGCTAAGGGTGAAGGTGGAGCCATGGCCGGGGCGCGAGGAGATGGAGATGCGCCCGCCGAGCGCCGCCACGGATTGGCGCACCACATCCATGCCGACTCCACGGCCCGAAATGTCGGAAACCGTGCTGGCTGTGGAGAAGCCCGGCAGGAAGATCAGATTGTCGATCTCATCATCGGTGAGCGCGGCGTCCGGCGAGATCAGCCCGTTCTCAATGGCTTTTTCCTTGACGCGGGCGCGGTTGATGCCGGCGCCATCGTCGGAGACTTCCAGCACAATGCGCCCCGAGCGGTGCAACGCGGTGAGGCGCACCAGACCTTCGGCCGGTTTGCCGGCGGCGAGGCGCTTTTCGGGGGATTCCAGCCCATGGTCGATGGCGTTGCGGATCATGTGGGTCAACGGATCGGCGATGCGCTCGATGACGGTTTTGTCCACCTCGGTGCCTTCGCCCTCGGTGACAAGGCGCGCCTGCTTGCCGGTTTGCGCCGCAACCTCGCGCACCAGGCGCGGCATGCGCTGGAACACAGAGCGCACCGGCTGGGCGCGGATGGCCATCACGCTGTCCTGAATCTCGCGCGTTAAATGCTCAAGCTCCTCCAACGCCATGGCGACGCCAGAGGCGCGCGCGATGCCCGCCTCCAGCACGCGCTGACTCAGCATCGCCTCGTTGATGACGAGTTCGCCCACGAGATCTATCATGCGGTCCACCCGGTCGAGATCCACACGGATGGTGGCGCTGACTGCCGCGGCGCTCTCCGCCTTGGCGGCCATGACCTCCACGGGGCTTTGCTTTGCCACGGGTGCGGGCGGGGGTTCGTGATGCTCCGGCTCGGGCGGGGCGAGCGGTTCTTCCTCATCAAACACCGGCGGGGGGAAGAATTCAAAAGAGAAGCCGTTATCGCCGGTGATGACGTCTCCCGGTTTGAGCGATGGCTCGGCCGGGGTGGCGGCGGTGATCTCAAGATGGCAGTCATCCTCGACGAATTCGAAGACGTTGCGGATTGCCTGCTCGGCGCAGTCAGCTTCCAGCGTGATGTTCCAGGTGAGATAGGCGCCTTCAGGGTCCATCTCGGAGAGTTCGGGCAGGTTGGTTGTATCCACCGTGACCTCGATGGGGCCGAGCCGGCGCAACTCGCGCAGCAGCAAGGCGGTTTCGTTGGCTTTGGCGTAGAGCGGGGGGGTTGGGGTGAAGCTGATCTGCCAGGCGGGCACGGGCGCGGCGGCCGCGGGCTGTGACTTTGGCGGGGGCGGCGGCTCGTGGCCAAGATTGCTGATCTGGGTGAATTCCACGACCAGAGCGGCGGTGCGGGTTTCATCCACCGCGCCGTTATCACGCGCGGCGCGCACCAGATCGGCCAGAACATCGGCCGCGCGCAGCAGCAGGTTCATGACGCCGGGGCCGGTGGCGAGCGTGCCCGAACGCACCTGATCCAGCGCGGTCTCGAACACATGGGCGAAGCGAACCAGCGCATCCAAGGCAAAGATGCCCGCCCCACCCTTGATGGAATGCACCGCGCGGAAAACCGCGTTCACGGTTTCCGCCTCGGCGGCGCCGCTTTCCATCAGGATCAGCCCGGCTTCAAGCTCGGCGAGCTGTTCCTCACACTCCTGGAAAAATGTTTCGCGGATGGCTGCCATCGGGTCCAATGGATTAACTCCTGCGTTCAGGCCGCGACGCGGCGAATGGCTTCAACCAGCTTGATGGGATCGAAGGGTTTGACGATCCACCCGGTGGCGCCAGCCGCGCGGGCGCGGTTTTTTTTCTCGGCGTCAACCTCGGTGGTGAGGACCAAAACAGGCGTCGAACGGCGGGTCTCATCGCGCCGGACTGCCTCGATGAAGCCAAACCCATCCATGCGCGGCATGTTGATGTCGGTGACAATGACATCCGGCCGTTCCGTCTCCAAAACTTCCAGCCCGTGCAGGCCATCCTCGGCTTGCAATACGCGAAAGCCCGCCGCAAGCAGCGAATGCCGCAACATGTCCCGCATCGCGCGGGAGTCATCGACTGTGAGAACGGTCGTGCTCATTAAGGCAGTTCCTTGCAATATGTTAGTGTTTTTGGAGCGACGCCAAACAGGTTGAGAGTGGTGAGAAAATCCTCGGAGCAATCAGCCAGGCTGAGATCCTGCTCATCCGCCGCCCAGGCCGCGCGCGCGGCAAGCAAAACCTGCAGGCATTGCGCGCCGAGACGCTGCACGTCACCCGCGTTGAGGCTAAGGGGACGCCCGCGCAGGGTGAGCAAATTCTCCAGCAGGGCGGCGGCGGCTGTAAGGTCCAGAATTGGCGGGAGGGCCAGGGTATCCGCGCCGGGGTGAATGTGTTCCATGATGCTTCCTGATTTTGATGGCCCGGGGATTAGAACTCGTCCCAGTCTTCGGCGGCGGGGGCGGAAGGTTCGGTATTATGAGATACCGAAATGAATTTTCCGGATGGAGCGTGGACGGGGATGCGCGATTTCCGGCGCGCGGTCTCCTGGGCTGCGGGTTGGGGCTGCGTCTGGGGCGGAGGCGGAAGCTCGGCATGGCTGGTCTCGAACTGGGCAACCAGGCGGGCAAGCTCCTCGGCCTCGGCGACGAGGCTGTGGCTGGCGGCGGTGGTTTGCTCGACCATGGCGGCGTTCTGCTGGGTGACCTTATCCATTTGGTTGACGGCGGCGTTCACCTCCGCGAGGCCGGTTGCCTGCTCCTGCGCCGAGGCGGCGATTTCATTCACCAGGCTGTTGAGCCGCTCCACCTGTTCCACGATGCGCCCAAGCGCCTTGCCGGTTTCGCCCACCAGGCGCACGCCGGTGGCCACTTGCTGCCCCGAGGCGGAGATGAGGGCTTTGATCTCTTTCGCGGCATCGGCCGAGCGTTGCGCCAGGGCGCGAACCTCGGTGGCCACCACGGCAAAGCCGCGCCCGGCATCCCCTGCCCGCGCCGCCTCCACACCGGCGTTGAGCGCCAGTAAATTCGTCTGAAAGGCGATTTCGTCAATCACGCCGATGATGTTGCCGATCTGGCGGGAAGATGTCTCGATCCCCGACATCGCGCCAACCGTGTCGCTCACCACGGCGCCGGAGCGCTCGGCATCACCGCGCGCGGCATTGACAACATCGCGCGCCGCATTCGCACCCTCAGAGGTTTTACGAACCGTGGCGGTGATTTCATCCAGCGCCGCGGCGGTTTCCTCCAGGCTGGCCGCCTGCTGTTCCGTGCGGTGGGAGAGATCATCCGAGGCCTGGCGGATTTCCCCGGCGCCGGCGCGCACACCATGAGTGTTCTGGGCGATCGAGCCCATGGTCGCCTCCAGCGTTTCCATGGCGCGGTTGAAATCGCCGCGCAGTTTTTCGTATTCAGCGGCGAAATTCGCGGTCAGACGGAATTGCAGATTGCCCAGGGCGAGGCGTTCCAGCCCGGCCGCCAGCGAATCGACAACAAATTTCTGCTGTTCGAGAAAGCCGGTTCTGGCCTGTTCATCGGCAGCGCGCTGCTGCTCGGCCTTGTGCGCGGCTTCCCGGGCTTTTTCCTCAAGGAGGAGCTTCTGCAAAGCGGATTCCTTGAAGATTTGCACGGTGTGCGCCATGTTCCCGACTTCATCCTTGCGGTCACGCCCGGTTACATCCACTTGCAGGTCGCCGCCGGCCAGGCGCTCCATATTGCCTTGCAGTTGCTTCAGAGGGTTGATGAGCCAGCTGTTGATGGCGAAGAAGGCGGCGATGACCGCCAAGACCAAACCACCGATGATGATGAGGAATGTGAGCATGACGGTTGTGCTGGAACTCTGGTCCAGCGCGGCTGCGGCATTGCTGGCCTGGATCTGGAGCTTTGAGCGCTCCGCGGTCATGGCGGCGGCGGCGGGCTGAAAGCCGGGCATGCAGGAAGTGATGAACTCCTGCTGTGTGGTCACCTCTTCATAGGTCGTCGTGGCGGCGATGGCGTCAGTAATGGTTTTGGCGCATGTCGTATTGATCAGGTCGTCGCCTTGCTTCTGCAGGATTTGCAGCGCTGGCGCCTCGTCCGGGAGCAAACGCGCGGCGCTCTCCAGATGTGTGTCAAAAGCGGAATGGTCCAAGACAAGCCGGGACCCGGCGTTGGTGGTGTTGGTGATGAGCAGAACGCCGATGTCCGCCTGCATCGCGCTCATATCCCGATTTGATTGCGTGAGCAGATTCGCCGCCGCGCCGGATTTTTCAATGACCTGCCGGTAGCCCGTGGCGATGCCCTGCAGCTGCCCGGTTGTATAAAACGCGCCGCCGACACCAAAAACGCCGAAAATTCCCAGGATAACGAGGAATTTTGCAATAATTGGCAGATTCTTCACGCGACGGCTCCTTGCTCGTTTCACGCAGCCCGCAATAGCGCCTTCGCCGCAAGCTGCCCCATGTCCTGGAGCCGACTATGCCCTGTGAGGTTTAATGTTTCGTATCCAAGTTGACGATTTGGCGGTGGGCAGACGCGCGCCGGGCCTGCCACGTTGCCGCGGCAAGCCCGGGGATTGAGCGTTAAAAACAGGTGCGGCCCCTTGCGGGGCGCCGGGTTCAGTTACTGAACATGCGCTTCCACACGGAGGGAGGGTGTTCACCCTGTTTCTCGGGGCCGCCGCCGGTGATGGCGGTGGCGATTTCCAGCACGGCCTTGCTGTAGGCCGCGGGCAGGAATTCCTGCGCCCGGCCCAGGTTCTGGCTCTTGGTCAACCCGGTGGTGTAGGGCAGCGTATGGTCAATGGCGCGGCCCAGGGCCGACTCCATGGCGCTGGCGGTTAGGGTTTCCTGGGTTCTCGGGCAGAGGTTATTACTTACCAGGATGCTGCGCTGGCCGTCGCTGGCGGTTTCGCGCCCGCGCATGATCCGCGCGGCATTACGCACGGCGAGGATCGTGGGGTCGGCCAGCATGACGAGGAAGCCGCATTGCTCCAGCACGGCGTTGACCACCGCGCCGCTGCGCGAAGCGGTATCGAGAACCACGAAATGGAAATGCTCGACCAATACGGCGAGCAGCTCCTTCAAACTATCCGGGGTGATGGGGTCGGCGGCCATGAGGTCGTTATCGGCGGTGAGCGTGAACAGCCGCGGCCCGCGCAAGGTGAGGATTTTTTCCAGCCCCAGATGGTCCAGCCCGGCGATGTTCTGCAGCGCCGCCACGAGGCCATGGCTGGGCGGCAGGTTGAACACCAGGTTCACCGCGCCGTTGTAGACGTCCAGATCAACCACCACCGTCCGGCGTGAGAATCCATGGGCCAGATGCCAGGCCAGGCTGCAGGCCAGGGTGGTGGCGCCGGCGCCGCCGCGTGCGCCGAGCACGGCGATGGTTTTGCCGGCACGCGGGGCGCGGACGGGCTCGCCGGCATGCGCGCCCAGGTTAAGGCCGCGGCGCAGCATGGCCGCGGTGAAGGGCTTGAGCAGATAATCAGCGACGCCGAGCTGCATGAGATCACGGAACAGGCCGACATCGTTACGGTCGCCAGCGACAATGATGCGCGTGCCGGGCTCGGCGAGGTTGGCGACGCGGGTCATGTCGTTCAGCGGCGCGGGGGAATCGGATATATCAACCAGTATCTGGTGCGGCCAGGATGGAAGGGTTTTGACAAAGTCGAGCGCGTCGCCGATGCCGCCTTGCCGGACCACGGCGTTCTTCAATTCAAGGTCGAACACCAGGGACTGCACAAGGTCGCGGTTGTCCGGGTCACTGAGAAAGGCCACAAGCTCCAGCGCGCGGGCGGGCTCATTATGTTCGGCTGTTTCGTTCATATTCATTCCCCTGCACCAGGAAACAGGTGCGAAGCATTAACGGCATGGAAGAAAGCCGCATTGACCGGGATCAAGCGGGAACAGGGACCGGGCGGCGGGGGCGATACCCCCTGAGTTTAGCCAAAAGTCTTTAAAAATCAGGCACAACGCCAGCCACTATAATAAAGATGCGGGGCGTTGAGAAGCCTGTGCGCCGGACAAAAAAAAGGCGGTGCAAACTGCACCGCCCCATTCCTCCGGCAAGCGGCGATTAGCCGGCCTGCAGATTTTCCGCCGAGAGCTTGCCCTGCTGGCCAGCCTGAATCTCGTAGCGAATCTTCTGGCCCTCGTTGAGGGTGCCAAGGCTGGAACGCTCAACAGCTGAAATGTGCACGAACACATCCTTGGAGCCGTCGTCGGGCTGGATGAAACCATAACCCTTGGTTGCGTTAAACCACTTCACTGTACCTGATGCCATGTCGCATCTCCTAACAAACAGCGACCCGCAACATGCAGGCCAAAATACTCTTCAGATTGTTGGGGAAGCGTCGGACCGCAAAAGCAGAGAAAACACGCAACAACAAGAAACGAAAAGCGCCGTGGCCACCTTATACGCCAGTTTTGCCCGGACCACAAACAATGAATTAAGGCGCGAAGGGGAGACGGGCCTGGATTGCCCCCGCCCCGGGCAGGGCAGATGCCTGAAATCCGCCGCCCAGGTCCTGGAACAGGGCAACACTGGCCAGCAGGCGGTTTTGCTGCACGGCAAGCGCAGCCTGCTGGTCGCCCAGCAGGATGACCTGGGCGCTCACCACCGTGGTGTAATTCACGGTGCCGGCCTGATACTGGTTGAGGGCGATGCGCAGGGCGCTTTGCGCATCGGCCACGGCGCGGGCCTCCACCTGCGCCTGCGCCGCGAGAATCCGCAAACCTGAGAGATCGTTCTCCACTCCCTGCAGGGCGCTCAGCACGGTTTGCCGGTAGGTCTGCACGCTCTGGTCATAGGCGAATTCCGCCGCGCGCACGCTGGCGCTGCGGGTGCCGCCCGCGAACAGGGTGGATGAGACGCTAGCGCCCAGCGACCACAGGCTGTTGCTGACAGAGAACAGCCCGCCGATGGGGTCCGCCGCGTAGCCGCCCAGCGCGGAGAGGCTTAAATCAGGGTAATAGGCGCCCTCCGCGATGCCGATTTTGGCGTTGGCCTCGGCCATCGCGCGCTCGGCGGCGGCAATATCCGGCCGGCGCTGGAGCAAAGTGCTGGGAACGCCGGGCGGGGCCACCGGCACCATGGTGATCTGCGGGGCGGCGGGCAGGCTGAAAGACTCGGGCGTCTGCCCGGCCAGCACGGCGATGGCGTGCTCATATTGCGCGCGCGCCACCCCGGCGTTGATGAGCTGGGCCTGGGCGGCGTCAAGCTGGGCGCGGGCGGTGATGACATCGGAGGGGGCGGCGACGCCCGCCGCCGCCTGGTTCTGGGCGATTTGCAGGCTGCGCGTGTCGGCCGCGACGGTGGCCTGGTAGAGCGCGGTTGCCGCGCCGGCGGCGCGCAGGTCCACATAATCAGCCGCCAGCGCGGCCTGGGCGCTCAAGGTGGCGTTGGCGAGGTCCGCGGCGCTGATCTGGGCTGCCGCCACATCCCCCTGGACCTGACGGCGGATCTTGCCCCAGATGTCAGGCGTCCAGGAGGCGCTGCCCTCAAAAGTGCCGGAGGTGCGCGGCCCGGCGCCAAGGCCGCCGGCGCCCTGTTTGGCCCGCGTCGCGCTGCCGGTGAGGCCGAGGCTGGGGAACAACCCGCCGCGGGCCTCCTGCACGATCTCCAGCGATTGCCGGTAGGCGTCATAATCAGCCAGCAGGGTTGCGTTGCGCACCGCCACCTGGGGTTCCAGCCGGTTGAGCTGCGGATCGCCAAAGGCCTGCCACCAGTTGCCTTTAGGGGCTGCGTCGGCGGGTGTGGCGCGCACCCAGCCGGCGGCGGCTTGGTAGCTGGCGGGCATGACCAGCTGCGGGCGGTGGTAGTCCGGCCCCACCATGCAGCCGGAGAGGCCAAGCAGGCCGAGGAGGCTGAACGCCCATTTGCTGGTCATCGGTTTCATCGTGCCTCCACAATGCTGCCCGCGCGCGGCACGGCGGTGTCTGGCCGGCCGCGCAGACGGGTGGCGAGCCGGTCCAGCCACAGATAGACGACGGGGGTGGTATAAAGGGTGAGCGCCTGGCTGACGATGAGGCCGCCGATGATGGTGAGCCCCAGGGGCTGGCGCAGCGAAGCGCCCTGGCCAAGCCCGATGGCGAGCGGCAAGGCGCCCAGCGCGGCGGCGAAGGTTGTCATCATGATCGGGCGGAAGCGCAAGGTGGCTGCCTGATAGATCGCATCCTCGGGCGAGAGGCCCTGGCCGCGTTCCAGCTGCAGGGCGAAGTCGATCATCAGGATGGCGTTCTTCTTTACGATGCCGATGAGCAGGATGACGCCGATGAGCGCGATGATGGTGAGCGGCACGTTGAGCACCAGCAGAAACAGGGTGGCGCCCACCCCGGCGGAGGGAATGGTGGAGAGGATGGTGAGCGGGTGCATTGTGCTCTCGTAGAGAATGCCCAGCACGATATAAACCGCGGCCAGAGCCGCCAGGATGATCAGCGGCTCGGCGCTGGCTGTGGACTGGAAGGCCGCGGCGGTGCCCGCGAAATTGCCGGTGATGGTGAGCGGCACGTCCAGATTGCTCATGGTGCGGGTGATGGTGGCGGCGGCGGTGCCGAGTGCGACTCCGGCGGGCAGGTTGAAGGAGATGGTGGCGGCGACGCGCCCGCCATCATGGTTCACGGCGATGGCGGTGGAGCCGGGCGCATAGCTGGCGATGGCGGAAAGCGGCACCATGGTTTCGGCATGGGTGCTCACGGCGCTGCCCGCCGAGGCGGCGGACCGGCCGCTGGCGGCAATGGCGTTGATGGCGGCGTTGGTGGCTGAATCCAGCGCCACGCTGGCAACCGTGCCGCTGGCGCTGGTGGCCTTCGTGCTGGCGAGCACGGTGCCGGCGGGGGCGTTGGTCTGCGATGTGCCGCTGGCCACGCCGCCGGAGGTGGAAATGTAGATGCGCGAGAGATCAGCCGGGGTGCTCTGGTATTGCGGCGCCAGTTCCATCACCACCTGATACTGGTTCAACTCGTTATAAATGGTGGAGACGGCGCGCTGGCCGAAGGCATCATAGAGGGTGCTGTCAATTTCGCTGGGGGTGATGTTCATGCGTGCCGCCTGCGCGCGGTTGATGGTGATGTTGGTCTCCAGCCCGCCTTGTTGCAGGTCGGAGCTGACATCCGCCAGGTCTTTCTGCTGCTTCAGCGCCGCGATGATTTTGGGAATCCAGATGTTCAGCGCATCGGGGGCGTCGCTTTTGAGCGTGTATTGGTATTCGGCATTGCTGGAGCGCCCGCCGACGCGCAGATCCTGCGCGGGGACCAGGAAGGTCTGCACCCCGGCGATGCGCGCCAGCGGCTTGCGCAGCCGCGCCACGATGGCGGTGGCCGAGGCGTGGCGCTGAGCCATGGGCTTGAGGGTGATGAAGAGAAAGCCGCTGTTGGTGGCGCGCCCGCCGGTGAAGCCGGCGGCGGAGGCGACTCCGGGGTCATGCTGCACGATGGCTTCCAGCTCTGTGAGTTTCTGCTTCATCAGCGGGAAGGAGATGCTCTGGTCGGCCTGCACCGTGCCGATCAGCAGCCCTGTGTCCTGCTCGGGGAAAAACCCCTTCGGCACCACGATGAAGAGGAGCACGTTGAGGAAGATGGTGAGCACCAGAACGGCGCCGACCAGCCTGGCGTGGCGCAGGGCCCAGCGCAGCGAGTGCGCGTAGCCCTCCAGCGTGGCGTTGAAGGCGCTCTCCAGCCAGCGCACCAGCCGGTTTGGGGTTTTGCCCGGCGGCTCCAGGCGCAAAAACATGGCGCAGAGCATCGGCGTGGCGGTGAGCGAGACGAGCAGCGAGATGAGGATGGTGATAGAGAGGGTTTCGGCGAACTCCTGAAACAGGCGGCCAAGCAGGCCCGGCATCAGCAGAATGGGCGTGAACACCGCGATGAGCGAAAGGCTCATGGACAGCACGGTGAAGCTCACCTCGGCGCTGCCGCGCAGGGCGGCCTCATACGGCGCCATGCCTTCTTCCAGATGGCGCATGGTGTTCTCCACCACCACCACCGCATCGTCCACCACGAAGCCGGTGGCGATGGTGAGCGCCATGAGGGAGAGATTGTCGATGGAGAAGCCGAGCAGGTACATCGGCCCGAAAGTGCCGATGATGGAGATGGGCACGGCGATGCCGGGGATGAGGGTTGCGCGCGGCGAGCGCAGGAACACGAACACCACCGCGACCACCAGCAGCACCGCGATGAAGAGGGTGCGCTCGGTGTCAGCCAGGGCGGCGCGGATGGATTGCGAGCGGTCCAGCGCGATGCCGAAATGGATGGCCGGGGGCAGCGCCGCGCGCAGGGTGGGGAGCATGGCGCGCAGCCGGTCCACGGTGCGGATGACATTGGCGTCCGGGCTGGGGTGGATGATGACCAGCACGGCGTGCTGGCCGTTGTAGTATCCGGCATTGTGCAGGTTCTCCACCGAGTTGGTGACCTGCGCGACATCCGAGAGCCGCACCGCCTGGCCGTTGCGGTAGGCGATGACCAGATTGCGGTATTGCGCGGCCACGCTGGCTTGGTCGTTGGTGTAGATCTGGTAGCGCATGCCGCCGGCGTTGAAATATCCTTTTGGCGCGTTCGCGTTCGCCGCGGCCAGGGCGGCGCGCACATCCTCCAGCCCGATGCCGTAGCGCGCGAGCGGCCCCGGTTGCAATTCCACCCGCACCGCGGGCAGCGCGGAGCCGCCGAGTTCGACGTTACCCACGCCCTCGATCTGCGAAAACTGCTGCTGCAGCACGGTATCGGCGGCGTCGTAGAGCTGGCCGGGGGTCATGGTTTTGGAGGTGAGCGCCAGGACCATGACCGGCGCGTCGGCGGGATTGAACTTCTCGTATTGCGGGTTGGCGCGCAGGGTGCTTGGCAGGTCTGCCCGCGAGGCCTGGATGGCGGCCTCCACATCGCGCGCCGCGCCGTTGATGCTGCGGTTCAGCCCGAATTGCAGGACGATGCGCGTGACGCCGACGCCTGATTGCGAGGTCATCTCGGTGACATCGGCGATGGTGCCCAGGTGGCGCTCCAGCGGCTCGGCCACGGTGGCGGCCATGGTGTCTGGGCTGGCGCCGGCCATGTTGGCCTGGACCTGGATGGTGGGAAATGAGATCGGCGGCAGCGGCGCGACAGGAAGCTTGAAGAAGGCAAGCGCCCCGGAAAGCGCTATGCCCAGGGTGAGCAGCGTGGTGGCGACCGGGCGGCGGATGAAGATGGACGAGAGGTTCATGCCGGTTTCAGGCGGCGGGAGAGATTGTCAAACGCCAGATAGACGGCCGGCGTGGTGAACAAGGTGAGCACCTGGCTGACCGCGAGGCCGCCGATGATGGCCAGGCCCAGCGGCTGGCGCAGCTCCGAGCCCATGCCGCCCGCGAGCATGAGCGGCAGGCCGGAGAACATGGCGGCCAGAGTTGTCATGAGAATGGGGCGGAAGCGCAGCATGCAGGCTTCAAAAATCGCATCGCGCGGGGATTTGCCCTCATTGCGTTCGGCGTGCAGGGCGAAGTCGATCATCATGATCGCGTTTTTCTTCACGATGCCGATGAGCAGCACGATGCCGATGATGCCGATGACATCCAGCCCGTCGCCCGCCAGCCAGAGGAACACCAGCGCCCCCACGCCAGCCGAGGGCAGCGTGGAGATGATGGTGACCGGGTGGATGAAACTCTCATAGAGCACGCCGAGAACGATATAAACGGCGATGAGCGCCGCCAGCAGCAGGAACACCTCGTTGTTGAGCGAGCTCTGGAACGCCTCGGCGGCGCCCGTGAAATTTGCCGTGACCGAGGGCGGGAGGTTGAGGGATTTTTCCGCCCGCGTGATCGCGTTGACCGCGCCGCCGAGCGAGGCGCCGGGGGCAAGGTTGAAGGAGATGGTGCTGGCCGGGAACTGGCCGAGATGCTCGAGCACCAGGGGCTCGGGCTGGCTGGTGAAGGTGGCGATGGCCGAGAGCGGCACCTGCCCGCCGGTGGCCGAGGAGGAAGGCAGGTAGATGTTGCCCAGCGAGGCGATGCTCGTCATCTTGGCGGGGTCTACCGTGAGAATTACGCGGTACTGGTCGGTCTGGGTGAAGATGGTGGAGATGATCCGCTGGCCGAAAGCGTCGTACAAGGCGCTGTCCACCGTGGCGGGGGTGATGCCAAAGCGGGCGGCGTTGGTGCGGTCTATGTTGATAAAGACGGAGTTGCCCGTGGCCTGGAGCTGGCTCGCGACATCGGTGAGCTGCGGCAGCGCGCGCAGTTTGGCCATGAGCGGGGGGATGTAGCGGGCAAAAGCGGCCTGCGAGGGGCTTTGCAGCACAAGCTGATACTGCGCCGGGGAGACCATGGTGTTGAGCGTGAGGCTTTGCACCGGCTGCAGATACAGCGAAATGCCCGGCACGGCGGCGGCCTCGCGGCTCAGCCGCGCGATGATCTGCGCGGCCGGGGCGCTGCGCGCGCCCTTGGGCTTCAGGTTGATGAGAAAGCGCCCCTGGTTGAGCGTGGTATTGGTGCCGTCAACGCCGATATAGGAGGTGAGGCTGACAACGTCCCTGTCTTTCAGGAGCGCATCGGCCAGCGCCTGCTGGTGCTGGGCCATGGCGGCATAGGAGGTGGTTTGCGCCCCTTGGGAGATGCCCGCGATGACGCCGGTATCCTGCACCGGGAAAAAACCCTTGGGGATGAGCGCGTAGAGCACGATTGTGAGCACCAGCGTGCCGATGGCCACCGCCAGGGTGAGGCGCGCATGGGCCAGCACGCGCTCCAGCCCGCGCGCGTAGGCGGCGAGCAGGCGGTTGAACTGGCGCTCGTTCCATGCCTCGAAACGTGAAGGTGTGTCCTCGCCTTTTTTGTGCAGCAGGCGCGCGCAGAGCATCGGCACCAGGGTGAGCGAGACCACGGCGGAGATGATGATGGTGATCGCCAAAGTCACCGCAAATTCGGAGAACAGCCGCCCCACGACATCGCCCATGAACAGCAGCGGAATGAGCACCGCGATGAGCGAGACGGTGAGCGAGATGATGGTGAAGCCGATCTGGCCCGCGCCCTTCAGCGCCGCCTGCAACGGGGGTTCGCCCATTTCAATGTAGCGCGAGATATTCTCGATCATCACGATGGAATCATCCACCACGAAGCCGGTCGCCACGATCAGCGCCATCAGGGAGAGATTGTCGATGGAGAAATGGCTAAGATACATGAAGGCCAGCGTGCCGATGAGCGAGACCGGCACGGAGATGCTGGGGATGATGGTGGCCCGCAGGTTGCGCAGGAACACGAAGATGACGGCGATGACGAGGCCGATGCTCAAGGCCAGCTCGAACTCGGCATCGCTGACCGAGGCGCGGATGGAGGTTGTGCCGTCGCTCATGACGCCGACCACCATCGCCGCCGGGAGGCCAGCGGTGAGGCTGGGCAGCTCACGCTTGATGGCGTCCACCGTGGCGATGACATTGGCGTTGGGCTGGCGCTGCACGTTGAGGATGATGGCGGGCGTGCGATTGGCCCAGGCGCCCAGCTCTGCGTTCTCGGGCGCGGCGATGATCTTGGCGACATCGCCCAGATAAACCGGGGTGCCGTTTTTATACGCCACCACGATCTTCTGATATTCGGCGGCATGGGTGATCTGGTCGTTATCGTTGATGGTGTAGCTCTGCGTGGGGCCGGAGAAGCTGCCTTTGGGGGTGTTGACGTTGAGATTGCCGATGAGCGTGCGGATATTGTCCAGGCTGATGCCGTAGGCGGCCAGCGCCCGCGGGTTGACCTCGATGCGCACCGAGGGTGTGTTGCCGCCGCTTACCGTTACGAGGCCGACGCCGGGGACCTCCGAGATGCGCGCCGCCAGGCGCGAGTTAGCGAGCGCTTCCACATCCGTCAGCTTCATGGTTTTGGAGGTGATCGCCAGGGTGAGCACCGGGGCGTCGGCCGGATTGACCTTGGCGTAGACCGGCGGGGCGGGAAGATCGGCGGGCAGCAGGTTGCCCGCCGCGTTGATTGCCGCCTGCACCTCCTGCTCGGCGACATCCAGGCTCAGCGAGAGGTTGAACTGCAAGGTGATGACCGAAGCCCCCGCGGAGCTGGCCGAGGACATCTGGTTCAGCCCTTCCATCTGGCCGAGCTGGCGCTCCAGCGGCGCGGTGATGGAGGAGGTCATCACCTGCGGGGAGGCGCCTGGGTAGAAGGTCTGCACCTGGATGGTGGGGTAGGTGACATCGGGCAGCGCCGAGACGGGCAGGTATTTGAACGCGACCAGCCCGGTCAGCACAAAGGCGACCATCAGCAGCGAGGTCGCCACCGGCCGCAGGATGAAAACCCTGGAGGGATTCACGGGGCGGCGGCGGGCGCGGCCACGCTGACCTTGGCGCCGCCGCTCAGGCGGTCCACGCCGTCGGTCACCACCACCTCGCCGGGGGTGATGCCTTTGGTGATGACGGTGTTGGTGCCATCAGAGGGGCCGGTGGTGACGGGCTGCACGCGCACGGTGTCATCAGCGTTGACGGCATAAACATAAGTCCCCGGCGCGCCGGTCTGCACGGCCTGGCTCGGCACCAGCGTGGCGTTTTGCAAAGTGTTCACCAGCAGATGGATGTTGACGAACTCATTGGGAAAGAGCGTGTCATCGGTGTTGGCGAATTTGGCGCGCAGCTTCACCATGCCGGTTGCGGTGTCCATCTGGTTGTCAACCGCGGTGAGGACGCCCTTTTCCAGCCTGGTGGTATCATCGCTGGCGTAGGCGATGGCCGGGAGTGTAGCCCCCTGCCCCAGCCGCACCAGCACCGGCGCCAGATCCGCCTGCGCGACGGAGAAGATCACCGTGGTCGGCGACATGGTGGTGACCACCGCGATGCCGGTGCTGCTGCCGGGGGTGACGTAATTGCCGGGGTCCACCAGCCGCAGGCCGACCTTGCCCGCCACCGGTGAGGTGATGTGGCAGTAAGCGAGGTTGAGGCGGGCCTGGTCGATATTCGCCTGATCGGATTTGGTGGCGGCGGTGTCCTGCGCGACGAGAAAGCTCTGGTCGGTTACCTGCTGCGCGGAGATGGAGTCCTGGCGGGCCAGAATCTGGTAGCGCGCGAGGTCTGATTTCGCCTGGCCGAGGGCCGCCGTGTCCTTCGCCAGCGCGGCCTGGTATTGCTCAAGCTGAATCTGGTACGGGCGGGGGTCGATCTCGGCAAGAAACTGACCCTTGGTGACGTTCTGACCCTCGGTGAAGGCGACCTGGGTGAGATAGCCGCTGAGCTGCGGCAGCACGGTGATGGTCGCGGTGGGCGTGACGGTGCCAAGCTCGTCGAGCACCACGGGCATTGCCCCGCTGACAGCCTTGGCGACGCCGACCGCCTGCGGCCCGGGCTTATGCGTGCCGGGGCCGGGGCCTGCGTGGCGATACCAGATGAAGCCTGCGAGAAGGAGCGCGAGCGCCGCGAAAATCCAGCGTTTTTTGCCGCGCTTGGGCGCTGCCACAGGGTTAACCACGCCACACTCTCCCCACCAAACTCGTAGGGTCTATAGCCCGTTACAATGCGCTTGTCCCGGTGGGGAGTTTGCGGGTTGATGACAAAGAGTAACCCGGCGCCTGGCGTGCGTTAGGGCGCGGCGATGCGCTCCAGCCCGCCCATGTAGGGGCGCAGCACGGCGGGGACGTTCACCGAACCATCCTCGTTCTGGTGGTTTTCCAGCACCGCGATGAGCGCGCGGCCCACCGCGACGCCCGAGCCGTTGAGCGTGTGCACGAAATCCGGCTTGCCCTCGGGCATGCGGTAGCGCGCGTTCATCCGCCGGGCCTGGAAGGCGCGGGTGTTGGAGCAGGAGGAAATCTCGCGATACATCCCCGGCCGTTGCCCGTCCGCGGGCACAGGCCCGGGCAGCCAGACTTCCAGATCGTAGGTCTTCACCGCGGAGAACCCGGTGTCCCCCGCGCAGAGCAGCATGCGGCGGTAGGGCAGCTCCAGAGCTTCGAGGATACGTTCGGCGCAGGCGGTCATGCGCTCGTGCTCGGCCTCGGACTCCTCGGGCCGGGTGATGCTGACCAGCTCCACTTTCGAGAACTGGTGCTGGCGCAGCATGCCACGCACATCGCGCCCGGCGGAGCCTGCCTCGGAGCGGAAACAGGGGGTGAGCGCGGTGACGCGGATGGGCAATTGCGCCGCGGGGAGAATTTCGCCGGCCGCCAGATTGGTCAGCGAGACCTCGGCGGTGGGGATCAGCCAGCGGCCATCGGTGGTCTTGAAGAGATCCTCGGCGAATTTGGGCAGCTGGCCGGTGCCAAACATCGCACTGTCGTTGACCAGCAGCGGCACCACGGTTTCAGTGTAGCCGTTTTGCGTGGTGTGGGTATCGAGCATGAACTGGCCGAGCGCGCGCTCCAGCCGGGCCAGCGCGCCGCGCAGCACGGTGAAACGCGAGCCGGCCAGCCGGGCGGCGCCTTGGAAATCCATCAGCCCGAGGGCCTCGCCGATCTCGAAATGCTCCCGCGCGCGGAAGGAAAATTCGGGTTTTTTGCCCCAGGTTTTCACTTCGATGTTGGCGTTCTCATCGCGGCCTTCGGGCACGGCGGAGTCGAGCACATTGGGGATGGCGGATAAGGTCTCGCGGATCAGCAGGTCCAGGCGCGGCACCTCGGCCTCCAGCGTCTCCATCTGGCCGCGCAGGGCGCCGCCTTCGGCTTCCAGGGCGCTGGTATCGTGCTTGGCGCGCTTGGCCTCGCCGATGCGCTTGGCCAGCGCGTTGCGGCCGGCCTGAAGCTCCTGCAACTGCGCCACGGCCGCGCGGCGCTCGCCGTCCAGTGCAATCAACTCGCCCGAGAGCGGCAAAATCCCGCGCCGCGCCAGCGCCGCGTCAAACGCCGCCGGGTCCTGGGTGATCGCCTTTATATCATGCATCTGTTGCCTCCACCGGCACTTTCGGTTCCACCATCTTCACGGCGAAAAGCGAAATCTCGAACAAAAAGATCAATAATCCGGCCATTAAGCACTGCGAAGGCACATCCGGCGGCGCCATGATGGCGGCCACGATGAAACAGCCGACGTAAGCGTAGCGGCGGTATTTTTTTAAGGCGGCGGCGTTCACGATGCCCACGCGCCCGAGCAGGGTGAGCAGCACCGGCAGCTCGAAGCTGAGGCCGAAGGCGAAGATCAGCTTCATCACCACGTTCAGATAATCGCTCACCTTGGCCAGCAGGGCGATCTGCACATCGCCATTGCCGCCGCTGGTCTGGAAGCTGAGGAAAAATTTCCACGCAACGGGGAAGAACACATAATAGGCCAGCGCGCCGCCCATGAAGAACAAAATGGGGGTGACGATGAGAAACGGCAGCATCGCGCGCTTCTCGCGCTTGTAGAGCCCCGGCGCGACGAACAGCCAGAGCTGCCCCGCGATCATGGGAAAGGAGATGAACGCGGCGGCGAACACCGAGACCTTCACATAGGTGAAAAAAGCCTCGAACAGCGCGGTGTAGATCAGCTCCGGCTTCTCGCCGCGCGCCTCCAGCGCGTGCGCCAGCGGGGCCGCCAGAAATTCATAGATCCGCGCGGCGAAATGGTAGCAGACGATAAACGCGACGATGAAGGTGATCCCTGACCACACCAGCCGCTTGCGCAGCTCGCTCAGGTGCTCCATCAGCGGCATTTCCCGATCGTTGATCTCGTCACCCGGCCCCGCGGCTGGCGTTTCCATCTCGGCCACTTAATACCCCCAGCGTTTCGTGCCCGGCGGAATAAAGGCCGGGACCGGCTTTTTGCGCGCCGCATCGGGCGGGATGAAAGCCGGCGACTCGGGCGTCTCCTCCACCACCGGGGCGGGCGGCACATAGGCCGGAGCCGTCACATCGCCCGTGGCCTTGGCCAGCTCCCCGCGCAGCGTGCCATCGGGGTCAACCGTTTGTTCCGCGGCGCTCTTGAAGTCAAAATTGCGGAGCTTGCTCAGCTCGCCCTTCACATCGGCCAGATTGGCCTCGCGCATCATTTCATCAACATGGCCCTGGAATTCGGCCGCCATGCCACGCGCCTTCTTGATCAGGCCGGTGACAGTGCGGATCGCCACAGGCAAATCCTTCGGCCCGATGGCAACCAGTGCCACCGCCATTATCAGACCAATCTCGCCCCAGGAAAATCCAAACATTGTTCGCTTGCTAGCAGAGCCTTAAGGGTTGGGCAAAGCGGCGGCGATGCGGGCCAGCCCGGCATCATCCAGCCCGAGCGCGTGCAGATGCGCCATGGTGTTCTCCAGATACTCCCGGCAAGTGCCCAGATCGCCCTTCGCGGCTGCGATCATCGCCGCCGTTTGCGCCACGCTCAGCTCTTTTATGTAGCGCGGATGGGCAGGGTTGATGACGAAGGTAAGCGCCGGAAAGCGCTCTTCCCCGGCCCGCAGCATCACCCAGCGCGCATGATAGGCGCCGCCGAACATCTCGCGCTGCCACAAAATTTCCAGCTCCTGGCGCACCATGGGGGCTTTGATGCGAAATGCCAGCCCCCGGCAGGCGCCGCCGCGGTCCAGCGCCAGGACCAGCGCCGGGGTCTCGCGCGTGCCGCGGCCCATGAACATTTTGAGGCAGAAACGCCGGTGCCAGCCGTGCAGATGCGCCGGGCGGGCCTCGGCATACTCAAACGCCGGGTTCCAGATGAGCGAGCCATAGCCAAACACCCATAAATCCTGGCCGGGGTCGTGCCGGGCGAGGCTGGCGTCGAGCAGTGCCGCCATCTCGGCCTCGGTGCGCTGGGGGGTATCGTTCGGGCAGATCAGCGCCTGCGACTCCCGATAGGCCCGCAAAGTACCGTCCAGCAGGGATTCGCGGGTCAGCTTCAGGGTCATGCGCCGGTTCCAGCCTCCGCCGGTGCCGCCGCGGTGGACGGGCCGGAGGGGTCGATGAGCAATTCCTCGCGCCGGGGCAGATCGCGCAGACTGTCGAGGCCAAATTGCGCCAGAAAGGCGGGCGTGGTGCACCAGAGCGTGGGCCGGCCCGGGGTCTCGCGCCGCCCCCTGGGCGTGACCAGGCCGTTCTCCAGCAGCAGGTCCAGCGTGGTTTGGGAGAGCGAGGCGCCGCGGATCTCCTCGATCTCGGTGCGGGTGACGGGCTGGTGGTAGGCGACGATGGCCAGCGTCTCCATCGCCACGCGCGGCAGGCGGCGCGGCAGCTCCACCACCTTGCGCAAGGCTGGCGCGATATCCGGCGCGGTGCGGAACTGCCAGCCCCCCGCTACCTGCACCAGGTTAACCCCGCGCGGCGCATAGAGCGCGGCCAGCGCGGCCATCACCGCGTCCACTTCCGCATCCTCGGGCAGCAGATTTGCCAGAACACGGGGTGTCACCGGCTGGGTGGCGGCGAACACCACCGCCTCGGCCAGGCGCAGCGCCTGGTTTTGCTCTGTCTCATTCATCAACGGCCTCACTCTCGCCCGTGTTACGCAACAGAATTGGGCCAAAAATTTGTTCCTGGCGCAATTGCAAACTGCCGCCCTTGGCCATTTCCAGCCCTGCGATCAGCGTGGCCGAGATGGCGGCGCGGCGGGGAATGCCGTCCTCCAGCCCCTCGGGCAGAAACTGCTCCAGGCTCGACCAGTCCGGCAGCGAGCCGACCAGCCGGGCCAGGCGCTGGAGCGCGTCCTGCACCGAGAAATACACCATCGGCCGGGGTTTGTACTGCAATTTTGCCCCGGCGCGGCGGCGCGCGGCAAGATAGGCGCTGAGCAGCCCGCTCATCTCCAGGCGCAGGCCTGAACGGTCGGTCTCGGTGAACGCCTCGGGCGTGCCGCGATGGAAGAAATCCCAGCCGAGTTGCGGGCGCTGGCCCATCCAGGCGGCGGCGGCGCGCACGGCCTGCAAATCGCGCAGGCGGCTGGCCAGTGTCTCGGCCGCGTTTTCCGCGTCCTCCGGCTCGCCCAGGGCCGGGACCAGCAGGCGCGACTTCAGCCAGGTGAGCCAGGCGGCCATCACCAGCCAGTCAGCCGCCAGCTCCAGGCGGATTTTCCGCGCGCCCTCGATCACCGCGAGAAATTGTTCGACCAGCGCCAAAATGGAGATTTTCGCCAGATCGACCTTTTGCGCGCGCGCCAGCTCCAGCAGCAGATCCAGCGGGCCCTCAAACCCCTCGAGCTGCAGAACAAGGGATTCAGTTTCCACTGCCATGCCCTGTTATGTGCAGGATGATCTGCTCCGCCCAGGGCAGTATGCGGCCCATGGCTTCCTGAAACGGGTCAAACCGCAGGCCGAACTGCGCCAGCACCAGGGGCAGGATGAATATGACCAGCAAAACCAGTATGATGCCCTGCCTCTCAAACCCCGCCAGCCAGCGCGCGGCGGGCAGCGGCAACACGCCGACGGCGATGCGCCCGCCATCCATCGGGGGCATGGGAAACAGGTTGAAAAAGCCGAGAACGAGGTTGATCTCAATAAAATAAACAAAAAAATCGGCGCCGTGGCCGATGTTGAGCAAAAAGCCGCCGAGCAGCGCCAGGGCGAAGTTCATCAGCGGGCCGGCGCAGGCCACCACCGCCATCAACTGGCGCGGGTGGCGCGCGCCGTTCAGCCGCAATTCCATGGGGTTGACCGGCACGGGCTTCGCCCAGCCATACATGAAGGCGACATGGCCGATGGTGGTGAGCTGGCCCACCGCCAGAATCAGCGGGAAGAGGATGCTGCCGAACGGGTCTATATGTTTCAACGGATTGAGCGTGAGCCGCCCTGCCCGCTGGGCCGTGGTGTCGCCCAGCAGCCGCGCCACCGCGCCATGCGCCAGCTCATGCAGCACCACGGAAATGACCAGCGCGAGGATGACCTCCAGAGTGCCGGTGCTCATGCGTCCAGGGCTTCCAGAATTTGAGTGTTCCCCGCCATATCCCCGGGGCAGTACAGCGCGATGCAGCACCCTGCCGCCAGCGCCGCCAGCGCGCGCCCGGCCGGGCTGCCGGAGAGCGCGTGCATCGCCAGGTCGTCGCTCACCAGCGTGCCGGAGAAGCCGATTTCGCCACGGATGATGTCACGGATCACCCGGGCGGAGACCGTGGCCGGGTGTTGCGGGTCGAGATGTTCGTAGATGACATGCGCCGTCATCGCCCAGGGCAGGTTTTTGTTCTGCGCGAAGGGGTAGAAATCGGCGCTCAGATCCGCCGCGGTGACGCGCGGCAGGGCCAGGTGGCTATCCACCAGCGCGCGGCCGTGGCCGGGGATGTGCTTCATCACCGGAATAACCCCCGCCGCAAGAATGCCGCGCGCCATTTCCGCGCCCAGCTGCGCCACCACCCGCGGGTCCGGCGAGAAGGCGCGGTCGCCGATGATATCGCTGGCGCCGGGGTGGCGAAGGTCCAGCACCGGGGCGGCGGCAACATCGAAGCCCGCGGCTTTTACCATTTCGCCAAGGGCGAGGCCGTGGGCGTAGGCGGCCTCGGGGGTTTGCAACGTCCCGGCAGCGGGCAGCGCTGGCCAGTGCGGCGGGCGCAGCCGGGCAACGCGGCCACCCTCCTGGTCAACCATCAGGACCGCGCCAGGAGGCAGCGCTTCACGCAATTGTGCCGTAAGTTCAGATAATTGCTGTTTGTCATGGATGTTGCGGCTGAACAGGATGACGCCCCGGGGGCGATGCGCGCGCAACAGCGCCCGCTCTTCGGCCAGGAGACGCAAGCCCGAAATGCCGAGGATCGCCGGCTTCAAAACGGCGCGACGGTGCAGGCCGCCCCTTTTGCCGCCACGGCGGCGCAAAATGCCTGAGCGGCGGCGGGGGTGGCAAACCCGTCCACACGCAGGCGCCAAACGCTCTTGCCGTTGACCACGGCGGGAAGAATGACCGGCGATTTGCCAGCCAGAAGATCGGGCATTTTGCGCTTCAGCCCATCCCATACGCTTTGCGCGCCCGCTTCATCCGCCGTGGCGGCGAGTTGCACCTGCGCGGGGGCGGCAGGCTTCGCCGCCGCAGCGGCCGGCGCAGGCGTTGATGCAGGTATTGATGCGGGCGTTGGCGCAGAAGTTGATGCCGGTGTTGGCGCGGGCGTTGGCGCAGGGGTTGGCGGCGGCTGGTTGATGCCTGCGGCCTGGTCCAGCTGCGCGACATCGGGCGGCGGGGTGGCAGGGGCCAGTTGCGGCGGCGCGCCGGAGGCATCGCCGGACATGATCTGCTGGTCGGCCCCCGGCACTGTGAGACCGCCGGGATCAAGCGGGGCGACCCGCAGCGGCCCCGGCGGCGGGCTGATGACCGGCGGCGGGCCAAAACCCGTGGCGCGCACCCCGCCCCACAGCAGCGCCACCAAAATGAGCAATGCGGAAACACCGCCCGCCCCCAGCACCATCTTGCGGACGGCCTGGTCCATCGGCTGCGCGGGCCGATGGGTCTGGTAGATGAATTCTTCGTCGCCGGGATCGCTCAAGCCTATCTCATCTCCTCAACCGGGGTGACACCCAGCACCGCCAACCCGGAGCGCAGCACGGTGGCCGTGGCCGCGACAAGGGCGATCCGCGCCGCCGTTTCCACGGGGGATTCAGCCTGGATGAAGCGCAGGGCGGCATTATCGCGCCCGGCGTTCCACAACGCATGGAAATCTCCCGCCAATTCATACAGATAAAACGCAATCCGGTGCGGCTCGCGCGCTTCGGCCGCCTGCTCGACCATGCGCGGCCAGCTGATGAGCCGGCGGATCAGCGCCAGCTCCTCGGGGGCGGTGAGCGAGGAGAGCTCAGCCCGCGCATCCACCGCGCCCGCCGCGCGAAGCACGGAGCGGCAGCGCGCATGCGCGTATTGCACATAGAACACCGGGTTGTCGCGCGTTTGCGCCACCGCGGCGTTGAGGTCGAAATCCATCTGCGCGTCGGATTTGCGCATGAGCATGATGAAGCGCACCGCGTCCGGGCCGACCTCGTCGATCAGGTCGCGCAGTTCCACGAAGGTGCCCGCCCGCTTGCTCATGCGCACCGGGGCGCCGTCCTTCATCACGCGCACGATCTGGCACAGCAGCACATCCAGCCGGGCTGGGGTATCGCCGGCCAGAGCCTTCACCGCCGCCTGCATGCGCCGCACATAGCCGCCGTGGTCGGCGCCCCACACGTCGATCATGGCGGTGAAGCCGCGCGCCATTTTGTCCGCATGGTAGGCGGCATCATTGGCGAAATAGGTGTTGCTGCCGTCCGATTTCATCACCGGGCGGTCAACGTCGTCGCCAAAATCGGTGGAGCGGAACAGGGTTTGTTCGCGCGGCTCCCAGTCTTCGGGCGTTTTGCCCTTGGGCGGCTCCAGCACGCCCTCATAGAGCAAGCCGCGGGCCTTCAGCCTGTCCAGCGCGCGCCCCACGCCGCCGGCTTCCACCATTGCGCGCTCGGAGGAGAATACATCATGCACCACGCCCAGCGCCGCCAGATCCTCGCGCACCAGCTTCAGCATCTCGGCCACGGCGAAGTCGCGGAAAATATCCAGCCAATGGGCTTCCGGCGTCTCGGCGAACTCATCGCCATATCGCTCCGCCAGCGCGGCGCCGATGGGAATGAGATACGCGCCGCCATATTGCATGCCGCCGGAAACGGTATCGATATAGGCCTGCGGCGAGAGGCCCAGCGCCTCCAGATAGCGGACATAGACCGAGCGGCCGAGCGCGATGACCTGCGCCCCCGCATCGTTGACGTAGAATTCCTTGGTGACCGCATACCCCGCCTTGGCCAGCAGGTTCGCCAGCGCATCGCCCACCACGGCGCCGCGGCAATGGCCGACATGCAGCGGCCCGGTGGGGTTGGCGGAGACATATTCCACGTTGACGCGCCCGCGCCCGGCGCCCTGCCCGTACCCCTCGCCCGCCGTCAGGATTACCGGCACCTGCGCCAGCAGCAAAGCGGGCTCCAGCGTGAGGTTGAGAAACCCCGGCCCGGCCGGCTCCGCCTTGGCGATGCCAGGGCGCATGCCCAGGCTGGATGCCAGGGCGGCGGCGATCTCGCGCGGGTTTTTGCCTGCCGGTTTGGCCGCCACCATCGCCGCGTTGCTCGCCATGTCGCCATGGGCGGCATCCTTGGTTGGCGTCACCTCGATGCGGGCTAAAATCTCTCCGGGCAACCCTGGCAGCAGGGCTGCGAGATCTTCCAGAACCCAGGCGCGGGCCTGGGCGAACATGTTCTCGGTCATCATCACTCTTTCAGGCCGGCACTGCCGGGTTGGTCAATCTTGCGTATTCGTCCAATGCGTAGCGGTCGGTCATCCCCGCCACATAGTCGCGCACCACGGTGGCGGCCTGCGCGCTGCCCGGCTCGCCCGCACGCACCCGCCAGTCGTCAGGCAGCAGATACGGGCGCTCCAGCAGCAGCCTGCCCAGCTCCGTGGTCACCACCCGGGCTTTGTGAGTCATCCGGTTGACGCGCCAGTGCCGGTACATCCGCTCAAACAGGAAAGCCTTGATCTCGCGGTGCGCCGCCGCCAGGGCGGGGGAGAAGCCGACCACCGGGGCGGCGGCATCACGGATGGCATCGGCATCGGCGGGCGCCAGCGCCGCCAGCCGCGCGGCGCTTTCACGCAGCACATCATGCACCAGGGCGTTGATCATGCGGCGGCTCAGCTCATGGCGCACGCGGTTGGTCTCACCTGTCAGCGCCTGGGATTCGCGCAGGGCGTCGCCGATCAGCGGCAGATGGGCAATATCGGCAAAGCCGAACAGCCCGGCGCGCAGGCCGTCGTCCATGTCATGCGTGTTGTAGGCGATGTCATCGGCAAAGGC
Source organism: Pseudomonadota bacterium (assembly GCA_021846225.1). GTDB lineage: Bacteria > Pseudomonadota > Alphaproteobacteria > Acetobacterales > Acetobacteraceae > Acidocella. The sequence continues at coordinate 81,653 of JAJZCG010000002.1, forward strand.
CGCCACCTGCGCCTCGGCGGAGGTCTGGCGCAACAGGTCCAGCGGGTATTTCACATCAAACGCGGCGATATAGGCCGGGGGGTTACGCAGCGGGCCGTTGTGCTTGGCCAGGCCCTCCAGAGTTTCCCAGCTCAGATTCAGCCCGTCAAACGCGGCGTAGCGATGCTCCAGCAGGGTGACGACACGCAGGCTCTGCGCGTTATGGTCAAACCCGCCAAAAGCTTCCAGCGCCTCGTTCAGCCCGCGCTCGCCCGCATGGCCGAAGGGCGGATGCCCCAGATCATGCGCCAAAGCGAGGCACTCGGTCAGGTCTTCATCCAGCCCCAGCTTGCGCGCGATGCTGCGTGCGATCTGCGCCACCTCCAGGCTGTGGGTCAGCCGGGTGCGGTAGAAATCGCCCTCGCGGGTGACAAACACCTGGGTCTTGTACTGCAGCTTGCGGAAGGCCGAGCAGTGAACCACGCGGTCGCGGTCGCGCTGGTAGGGGCTGCGGTCATCGGAGTGGATTTCAGCGAATTGCCGGCCGCGCGAGCGCGCCGCCTGCACCGCATAAGGGGCTAACGTCATACGCTCAGCCTTAACCCATCCCCACCCTTACCTCCAAGGCCCGGACGCACTATATACGCAGGCATGAGTGAAACACTTGAAACTTTCCGGCTTTCTCCGGCCGCCGCGGTGCGGGTGGCCGAAATTCTGCAAAGCGAACCGGCGCAGAAAGCCCTGCGCGTGGAAGTGATGGCTGGCGGCTGTTCGGGCTTTCAGTACAGGTTTAACCTCACCGCCGAGCAGCACGCTGACGATCTGGTGATCCAGGCGCAGGGGGCTACCGTGTTCGTCGATCCCAGCAGCCTGGAATTGCTCGCAGGCGCGGAGCTGGAGTTCAAGGACTCCCTGATGGGCGCGCATTTTGCGGTGAAAAACCCGATCGCCAAATCCTCCTGCGGCTGCGGCACGTCGTTTTCAGTTGATTAAGATCACCACCTGGAATGTGAACTCGGTGCGCACGCGCGAGTCGCATGTGGCGGATTTCCTCGCCCGCGAGCAGCCGGACTTGCTGCTGCTGCAGGAGATAAAATGCGAGGAACACCAATTTCCGCGCATGGCCTTCAAGAACCTGGGTTATGATGCCGTGGCCGTCGGCCAGAAATCCTATAACGGCGTTGCTGTGCTGCACCGCGTCCCGGTAGAGGTTTTGCACCCCAAGCTGCCGGGCATGCCCGAGTCCGACACGCACGCGCGCTTCATCGAGGTGCGCGCCCAAGGCATTACGGTTGGCAACCTCTACCTGCCCAACGGCAATTCCGGCGGAGATGAAGGCTATGCCTACAAGCTGGCCTGGATGGCGGCGTTGCGCGCTCATGCAGCGAGCCTCATGGAGGCTGATACCGATTTCATCCTGGCGGGTGATTACAACGTCTGCCCAACCGATGCTGATTTTGCCCCCCGCACCCTGCCGGCGGGCGATGCGCTGCTCCGCCCGGAGACGCGCGCGGCGTTCAACGCGTTGATCTGGACCGGGCTGACAGACGCCACCCGCGCGCTCTACCCGCGCGAGACGCTCTATACCTTCTGGGATTACCAGGCCGGAGCGTGGGACCGCAACGCCGGGCTGCGGATTGATTTTCAGCTGCTCTCGCCGCGCCTGGCGGAACGGCTGACGGATGTGATCATCCATAAGGATGAACGCGCCAAGACGCAGCCATCGGACCATGTGCCGCTCTCAGTGAAACTCGCCCAAGCCGCCTGAGCGGCGGGCTTGTTCAGCCCTCCAGCACGGCGCGGGCCTTGCCTTCAGCCAGCGCCTGCGCCAGCGAGGTGCCGTCCAGCTCGCGCGCCACGGCATCGCGCACCCGGCGCATCACCCGGCGGATCTCGCAGCTCTGCTCGTCCCGGCAATCGTCGCATTTGCGATAATAATTCACGCTGACGCAGGAGAGCGGTGCCAAAGGCCCGTCCATGATCCGCACGACCTGCCCGAAGGTGATCAGGTCCGCCGGTTTGGCCAGGGCATAGCCACCGCCGCGGCCGCGGCGGCTGCGCACCAGCCCGTTGCGGTTGAGCTCGAGCAGAATCGCCTCAAGAAATTTTTTCGGCAGATTTTCACGCTCGGCAATATCGCTCACCAGCAGCAGCTCATCGCTGTTCCCGCGCGCCAACACCAACAGCGCCTGCAGCGCATATTTGCATTTTTGCGACAGCATGAACCTTCTCCTCAACCCGCTTAATTCGCGTGGCTTTCTCTATAGCACCGCTTGCCTGGCAGAAATACAGGCATAGCGCCAAGCGCGAAAATCACCTGAAACGAGCTTTGCCTCCCGCCAGGATGATTGAAAACGGGCATATTCCGGCAGCGGTTGCGCCGCATACGCGCGGACGTTTTTCCTATTGGCTTGCTGGGTTTTTACCGGAAAACCACGCGGGCGCAGCGGCACGAAAGAGCGCCGCCCTTTTTAAAAAAGGCGACGCTCCAAAGATTTTTATTATTTATTCAATACGTTGAAGGGCGATCTATTCCGGAACGCTCTCGCCGGAGCCGCCCAGCTCGGCGGGGAAGTCCTTCAGCTTGGGCAGACCATCATGCATGGGCAGCACCGTCTCGGCATAATTCACATGCAGCTGGGGGATAAAGGCCAGATCGGGCAAGGTGGCCGCGAAAATATCAACCAGCCCGAAACCCGGATGGCGCGTAAGCACATGCCCGCCGCATTTTTTGCAAAATGCACGCTCGCTCGCCGGGGTTTTGGCGTAGCTCACGAGCGCGTCCCCGCCCTCGGCCACACGCACATCCTCCGGCTTCCACAACGTAAACGCATTCACCGGCGAGGCCGACCACGACCGGCAGGACCCGCAATGGCAATAGCCCATGCCCGCTGGCGCCCCTGTGGCCTCAATCGTCACCGCGCCGCAAAAACAGCTGCCCTTATAAGTTGTGCTCATTATCCTGGTCTCCTCCTGGGGTTTTTTTTACAGCTTGGCGGGAAGGCGCACGGCGCGCAAGCCTGTGCCAAAAGACCACATATCTTCGGGCTTCCTCAGCCTCAGAGATCAGCCAGGCTGAGCCCCACCGCTTCCGCGACCTTGATGCCATCCACCCCGGCGGAGAGAATGCCGCCCGCATAGCCAGCCCCCTCGCCCGCTGGATAAAGCCCGCGCGTGTTGAGCGAGCAGAAATCCTGCCCGCGGGTGATGCGCACCGGCGAGGAGGTACGGGTTTCCACCCCGGTCAGCACCGCATCGGGCCGGGAAAACCCGCGTATCTGTTTCTCGAAGGCGGGTAGCGCCTCGCGGATGGCGGCGATGGCGTAATCCGGCAGGGTGGGGGCGAGGTCTGTGAGGTGGACGCCCGGTTTGTAGGAGGGCTGCACCTCGCCGAACGCGGTTGAAGCCCGCCCGGCGATGAAATCGCCCACCAGCTGCCCCGGTGCCGCGTAAGTGCCGCCGCCCGCGAGGTAGGCGGCAGACTCCCAGCGGCGCTGAAATTCCACCCCGGCCAGCACATCGCCGGGGTAGTCAGCCGGGGTGATGCCGACCACGATGCCCGCATTGGCGTTGCGCTCATTGCGCGAATACTGGCTCATGCCGTTGGTCACCACGCGGCCCGGCTCGGAGGTGGCGGCCACCACCGTGCCGCCGGGGCACATGCAGAAACTATAGACCGAGCGGCCGTTGCCCGCGTGATGCACCAGCTTGTAATCCGCCGCGCCCAAAATCGGGTTGCCCGCGAAGGCGCCAAAGCGGTGCTGGTCGATCATCGACTGCGGATGCTCGATGCGAAACCCGACCGAGAACGGCTTCGCCTCCATGAACACGCCGCGCTGGTGCAGCATCGCGAAGGTGTCCCGCGCGGAATGGCCCACCGCCAGCACCACATGGCCGGTCTCGATCCGCTCGCCCGATTCCAGCACCACGGCGCGCACCTGGCCTTCGGTGATCTCGATATCGCTCACCTTGCAGCCAAAGCGGTACTCACCGCCCAGCGCCTCGATGCTCGCGCGCATCGTCTCGACCATGCCGACCAGGCGGAAGGTGCCGATATGCGGTTTGGCGACATAGAGAATCTCTTCCGGCGCACCGGCCTTCACGAACTCGGTGAGCACCTTGCGGCCGAGGTGGCGCGGATCCTTGATCTGCGAATAGAGCTTGCCGTCAGAGAAGGTGCCGGCCCCGCCCTCGCCGAACTGCACGTTGGATTCCGGGTTGAGCACGCCGCGCCGCCACAGGCCCCAGGTGTCCTTCGTGCGCTGGCGCACCACCTTGCCGCGCTCCAGAATGATCGGCGCGAAGCCCATCTGCGCCAGCACCAGCGCCGCGAAAATGCCGCACGGCCCGGTGCCGATGACCACGGGGCGCCGGGCGGGCGGCACCTTGGCCCGGGTGACGAATTTATACGCAACATCGGGCACCGGCTCGCCCTGCGTGACGGGCACGGACAGCTCGGCATCGATGGTGTAGACCAGCGTGATGTCGCTCTTCTTGCGCGCATCGAAGGCGCGGCGGAACACCTGCATACCCAGCAGCTGCGCCTCGGCCACGCCCAAAGCCGCGCAAACCGCGGCGCGCAACTGCGCCTCGTCATGGTTCAGGGGCAGGCGCAGGCCGGTTATGCGTTTGGGATAAATTGCCATAATCTCCGCTCTATAACCGGAAAGCCCGCAACGCCAATGCCGCAACGCCTCATTATCGACATGCGCTGCCTGCAGGACCCCAACTATAGCGAACGCGGCATCGGCAACCATGCGCGCAACCTCATCACCCATGCGCCGGAGCCGTTCATCGGCCTGTACGACCCAAAACTGCCGCCGCTGCCCGTGGATATGGCCGCGCGGGCGGCGGTGCTCTCACCCCACGCCTACCTGCCGGGCCTATCGCCGGGGGCGGTGCTGCTCAACCCCTCGCCGATGAGCCCGGACCAGCATTTTCTGGCGCGCCTGCTGTACGCCCCGGGCATCACCAAGGCGGTATGCGTGCATGATTTCATCCCCTATGACGACCAGGCGAACTACCTCACCCACCCGCTCAACCGGCTGGACTATTTCGCCGCGATGGCGTGGCTGAAGCGCTATGATTTGTTTTTCCCGAACTCGGAGGCCACGGCTGAGCGCCTGCGCGGCCTCTATGGTCCGGTGCGCGCGCATATAACCGGCGTGGCGCTGCCGCCCTGGGCGCAGGGCATTACGCCGCTGCAACCGCGCCATATCCTCATGGTCGGCGGCGATGATGCCCGCAAAAACCCCGAGGTGCTGGCCCGCGCCCATGCCGCCAGCGCGATATTGCGCCGTATTCCACTGGTGATCAGCGGCGGCTGCCGGGCGGAGACGGTGGCGCGCCTGCGCGCGATCACGCGGGTGGAGCTGCCCGGCCGGGTGAGCGATGCGCGGATGCGCGCGCTCTATGCACAAGCGCTCTGCGTCGTCACCCCCTCACGGGCGGAGGGGTTTTCGCTGCCCGTCATCGAGGCCGCCGCCGCGGGGGTGCCATCCATCGCCTCGGACATCGCAGCCCACCGCGCCCTGGGTGTCGCGGCGGGGGAGCGTTTCGCGCCGGAGGATACGGCGGGGCTGGCCGGGATTCTGGAGGCGCTGGTGCACAGCCCGGCGCGGCGGGCGGAAATTGTTGCCGCGCAGGCGGACATCTGGCGCCCCTTCAGCGCCCAGGCCATCGCCGCCTCGCTCTGGCAGGCGTTGACGCCGCAAGCCCCCGCCATTTTGCGGCGTAAAAAGCCTCGCATCGCCATGCTCACCCCCCTGCCCCCGGAAAAATCCGGCATCGCCAGTTATTCCGCCGCGACGGCGCGCGCGCTGGCGCCGCTGGCTGAGGTCACGCTCGTCTCCACCGAACAGGCTTGCGCGATTGCTCACACCTCGCCGGAATATGACCGTGTGCTGAGCGTGCTCGGCAATGCGCCGCTGCATGCGCAAATCCACGACCTGGCGGTGAAATGGGGCAGCGCCGTGCTCTGCCACGACTCCCGCCTGCTGGGCCTTGCGACCCGCAACGGGCCGAAACCCGCCGCTGCCCAAGCCAGCCGGGAGCTGGGCCGCAGCGTGACGCCGCGCGAGATCATCGCCTGGGCCAGGGATGAGCGCCTGCGCGAAGCCAGTTTTCTGGCCGAACTGGCGCGCGCCGCGCGGCCGCTCATTTTTCATAGCCCGCAGCCGGTAGCCGAGGTGGCGGCGCGTTTTGGCGTGGCGGCGAAGCATCTGCCCTTTGCCCTGCAACGAGAATTCGCCCCGCGCACGGCGGCGGCACGGCTGCGGGCGCGCGCCGCGCTGGGGATTGCGGCGGATGAAAAACTTATCATCAGCCTGGGCTTCATCACCCGCAACAAAGGCATCCCCGCCGCGCTGCATGCCCTGGCGCTGCTGCCCGGCGCGCGGCTGGTTTTGGTGGGCGAGCCCAGCGAAGACACCAAGACATTCGAGAAACTGGCTGCAAAACTGGGGCTTCACGCCCGGGTGGCGTTCGGCCAAAGCTTTGTGCCCGAGCGCGATTACCGTGATTATCTGCTCGCCGCCGATTGCGCGCTGCAACTGCGCGAGGGGCTGCCCGGCAACATCTCCGGCACCTTGCAGGATTGCATTTCCGCCGGGCTGCCAACCGTCGCCAGCCAGGACCTCGCGGAGAACATCGCGGCACCCGGCTATGTCAAAACCGTTTCAGACAGGCTCGACCCGCTTGAGATCACCGCCGCGCTCATAGAACGGTTGAACGCAGATGACGACACCGAGGCCGAACGCCTCGCCTATTGCGCGGCGCACACCATGGGGCGTTATGCCGCCTCGTTGCTGGCGCTGCTGGAGCTTGGCTGAGGCGCGCGCTCCAGCGCAATCGCCAGCAGCGCGCCTTCCAGCACCTCGTTGCGCCGCGCCAGCTCCAGCCTGATCGCCGCCAGCTCGTTGAACAATTCGGCAAAGGCGTAGCGCTGGAGCCGGCGGATCAGGTTTTTAAGCATTGCGGCGCAGATCCAGCGTGCGCGGATACTCAACCGCCCGCACCTCGCGCGGCTGCGCCATCGGCCCCGGCGTATGGCCAAAGGGGAAGAAGCGCGAGCGCCGCCGTGCTTCCGCCGCATTCGCGTTCACGGGGAAATCGTCATAGGCTCGCCCGCCCGGATGCGCGACATGATGGCTCATGCCGCCGATGCTGCGGCCGGACCATTTGTCATACACATCGAACACCAGCGGCACCTGCGCCGGAATGGTGGGGTGCAGCGCTGAATAGGGCTGCCAGGCCTTGAAGCGCACACCGGCCACATATTCACCCGGCACTTCGGTTTTTTGCAGCGGCAGCGAGGCGCCGTTGCAGGCCAGGGCGTAACGCTCATCCACCCAGCCCGAGACCTTCGCCTGCAGCCGTTCGGCGGAGCTATCAACATAGCGCGCCGTGCCGCCGGAGGTTTGTTCCTCGCCCAGAACATGCCACGGCTCCAGCGCATGGCGCAGCTCCACGCGCATGTCGCGCAGCGCGATCTCGCCCACCTGCGGAAAACGGAACTCCAGATGCGGCGCGAACCATTGCGGGTCCAGCCCGAACCCCAAAGCATCAAGCTCCGCCAGCGCATCTTTGAAATCGGCTTCCGCATAATGCGGCAGTAGAAATTCGTCATGCAGCCGCGTTCCCCAGCGGACCAGCCGCCGCTCATAGGGCTTGTTCCAGAATGCGGCGATGGCCGAGCGCATCAGCAGCACCTGGGCTGCTGACATCTGCGCATGCGGCGGCATCTCGAAGGCGCGGAATTCCACCAGCCCGCGCCGGCCCGAGCCGCCATTGGGGGCATACATCTTGTCGATGCAGAATTCCGTGCGATGACCGTTGCCGGTCATATCCGCCAGAATGTTGCGAAACAGCCGGTCCACCAGCCAGGGCGGCGTGTAAGTTGCGCTGTTCACCTGTTGAAACGCGATCTCCAGCTCGTTGAGCGAGTCCTCGCGCGCCTCATCGATGCGCGGATGCTGGCTCGAAGGCCCGATGAACAAACCGCTGAACAAAAAGCTCAAGCTCGGGTGATTATGCCAGAATCCCAGCATGGATTTCAGCAGATCCGGCCTGCGCAAAAACGGACTGTCGCCGGGCGTCGCGCCGCCCATCACCACATGGTTGCCGCCCCCGGTGCCGACATGCCTGCCATCGAGCATGAACTTCTCGGTCATCAGCCCCACTTCGCGCGAGACCTCATAAAGCTGTTCGGTACGCTCCACGATCTCGCCCCAGTTGGCGGCGGGGTGGATGTTGGTCTCGATCACGCCGGGGTCCGGCGTGACGGAGAAATTGGTCACCCGCGGGTCTTCCGGCGGCAGATAGCCTTCCAGCACCACCTTGCGGCCCATGCCGGCGGCGGTTTCCTCCACCGCGGCGGTGAGCTCCAGCCAGTCGCTCACATCATAAAGCGGCGGATAAAAAACATGCAAAATCCCGTCGCGCGCCTCCACCGCCAGCGCGGTGCGCACCAGCCCCGGTTCCTCACGCCCCACCACCGGCGCATCCTGCGGCACGGGGCGGAACCCCTCGATGCCGCTGCCGCCGTAACCTTCGTGCGTCGGCTGCATGGAGTCACGTTGCGGCAATTTCTTGCGCGGGGCGAACGGGTCGGTCTCGAAAGCAACCTCCATATGCGCCGGGTCCGCCCAGGGCAGGCTCTCCAGCGGCAGGCGCAGCCCCACCGGCGAATCACCGGGGATGAGGAACATCACATCATCGCGGAAAAACCATCTGCCGCTCTGCCAGGCGCGCTCACCCTCCATGACCACCCGGCGCAGCGGCAGCACGCTGCCCACCGGCGCCGCCAGCCCCTGGCCGAACACCTTTGCCAGCCGCGCGCGCTCCAGCTCGTCGCCCAGCCTGGACTCCATGGCCAGCACATTCGCGGGCAGGCGCTTCTCGCGCCACAGATAATAGTGAATATCCTCATACGCCTGGTTCACCAGCGCCGGGTCCACCTGCAAACGTTGCGCCAGCGCAGCGGCGAAGGCCGCCGCATCCGCCGCCGCCGCATCGTCCTTGTCATCATCGCTGGCCAGCAGCGCCGGGTTTTTCCACACGGGCTCGCCATCGGCGCGCCAATGCGCGTGGATCGCCCAGCGCGGCAGCTGCTCGCCGGGATAATGCTTGCCCATGTTATAGGTGAGCGCCGCGCCCTTGCTCCACAGCGGGGTGAGCTTGCGGATCAGCCGCCCGGCGAATTGCCGCTTGGTCGGCCCCAAAGCATCGATATTCCACTCCGGCGCCTCAAAATCGGAGGCCGCCACGAATGTCGGCTCGCCGCCCATGGTCAGGCGGACATCGCCCTTGGCCAGCGCGGCATCCACCGCCCGGCCCTGCGCCAGAATATCCTGCCACACGCGCGGGGTGTAGGGTTTGGTCACACGCGGCGTCTCGGCCACGCGCGTCACCTTCATGTCGAACTCAAACTCCGTCTCGCATTCTCCCACCAGCCCGGAAATCGCCGCGGCCGAGCTTGGCGAGGGTGTGGCCGCCAGCGGGATATGCCCCTCGCCCGCCATCAGGCCCGAGGTTGCGTCCAGCCCGATCCACCCGGCTCCCGGCAGATACACCTCCGCCCAGGCGTGCAGATCGGTGAAGTCGGCGGTGGGGCCTTCGGCGCCGCCATCCACCGGCTTCACATCGGCGACCAGCTGGATGAGATAGCCCGAAACAAACCGCGCCGCGAAGCCCAGGTGGCGCAGCAGATTCACCAGCAGCCAGGCGGAATCCCGGCAGGAGCCTTTCGCCTTGGTTAAGGTCTGCTCGGGGCTCCACACGCCAGGCTCCATGCGCACCACATAGGAGATGCGCTCGGCGATCATCCGGTTGATGAGCACCAGCATGTCCACCATGCGCAGCTCTTTGTTGCCGTGCCCGGCGTGGACCTCGCCGATGAGCGCCTGGAGTTTTTTGCCCGGATTGCGCAGCACGCGAAACGGCGCCAGCTCCTCGGCGAGAATTTCATCGTATTTAAACGGATACGTCTCCGCTTCCGGCTCCAGGAAAAAATCGAACGGGTTGATGGTCGCCATGTCGGCCACCACGTCCACCACCACCTCAAAGCTCGTCACCCGCTCGGGGAACACCACCCGGGCCATGAAATTGCCTTGCGGGTCCTGCTGCCAGTTAAGAAAATGCGGCTGGGGCGAGACTTTCAGGGAATACGACAGGATCGGCGTGCGCGCATGCGGCGCGGGGCGCAGGCGGATCGTCTGCGGGCCCAAGGCCACGGGACGATCGTATTTGTAGGATGTACGATGTGTAATCGCGGCATGGACGGACATGCGATCTCCTCGGGCTTGTACATGCCACTCACCACGCAAAAACAAGTTTGGCAATGTAGGAGATGCCGCCTGAATCGTTCAATCCGGCGCGCGCAGACGAAGTTGATTTTTCAATGGACAGTTCCGGCACCCCGCGCGGCAGGATGCCGGAAAAATCAGCAGCTCAGGTCAGCTTCACCAGAACATGGTGCTTCTTCCCGGCGGAGAGCTTCATCTCGGCCGCCGGCGCGATCATCTGCGCCTCGCCGTCCACCACCTCATCATTCAGCCGCGCGCCGCCGCCGCGGATCAGCCGCCGCGCCTCGCCATTGCTGGCGGCCAGCCCCGCGCGGGCAAACAGCGCGAACGCCGCCATCCCGGCGCCAAACTCCGCCGCCGGAATCTCCACGCGCGGCAGACCTTCGGCCACGCCGCCCTGGCTGAAGATTTTATGCGCCGTTGCCGCCGCATCCGCCGCCGCCGCGCGGCCATGCGCCAGCGCGGTTGCCTCGGTCGCCAGAATCACCTTGGCGCCGTTCAGCTCCGCCCCGCCCAGCGCTTCCAGCCGCGCGATCTCATCCAGCGGCAGATCCGTGAACAGTTTCAGGAAGCGGCCAACATCCGCATCCTCGGTGTTGCGCCAGAACTGCCAGTAATGATACGGGCTCAGCTTTTCCGCCGAGAGCCACACCGCGCCCGCCGCCGACTTGCCCATTTTCGCGCCCGATGCCGTGGTGATCAGCGGGGTCGTAAGGCCAAACACGCCCTTCTGGTCGGTCCGGCGCACCAGGTCGACTCCAGAGACGATATTGCCCCATTGGTCGGAGCCGCCCATCTGCAAAACAACGCCGTACTGGCGGCTCAACTCACGGAAATCATAGCTTTGCAGAATGGAGTAGTTGAACTCCAGGAAGGTGAGCCCCTGCTCACGCTCCAGCCGCGAGCGCACGGAATCGAACGAGAGCATGCGGTTGACGGAGAAATGCACCCCCACTTCGCGCAGCATCTCGATATAGCTCAGCCGGTCCAGCCAGTCGGCATTATTGACCAGCACGGCATCATTCGGGCCGTCGCCAAAGGTGATGAACGCCTCGATGTTCGCGCGGATGCCGATGAGGTTTTTGGCGATCTGCTCGCCGGAGAGCAGCTGGCGCGCCTCCTCGCGAAAGGAGGGATCGCCGATCCGCGTCGTCCCCCCGCCCATCAGCGCCACCGGGCGGTGTCCATGCTTCTGGAACAGGCGCAAAAGCATAATGGGGATCATATGCCCGACATGCAGGCTCTCGGCTGTCAGATCGAACCCGGCATAACCCGCAATCGGCCCCGCGGCGCAGGCGGCGTCGAGCGCCTCCTCGTCGGTGCACTGAAACACAAAGCCGCGCGCCTTCGCCTCGGCCAGAAACTCACTAACTGCCATCTTCTAATCCTCTTGCGCGCGGGGTAGCACAACCGGATGACAGTTCAAAACCTCGCAATCTGGCAGCGCCTGCAAAGCGGCAGCTGGCTGACCCGGGAGCGCGTGCGCGGCTATCTGGCGCTGCTCGCCATCGCCAATCTTATCGGCCTTGCACTCGCGATATGCCGGGGGACCGGCTGGCTGTTTTCCCCGGTGCCGCATTTTTCAACTGAGTTCCTGAGCTTTTATGCCGCCGGGCGGCTGGCCGCGGCGGGCCATGCGGCCTTGGTGTATGCGCCGGGCATTCCCGCCCATGCGTATATTGCCTCTTTTCATGTTCCTCCCGGGCATCAGGCGATGGAACGCGCGCTGAGCCACGATCCCCAGGTGATGTATTTCAGTTTTTTCTATCCCCCGGTTTATTGGCTGCTCTGCGCGCCGCTTTCACTCTTGGCGTATTACAGGGCCTATCTGCTCTGGGTGGGGCTGAGCGGCGCTTTGCTGTGGTGCTGCCTGCGCCAGATGATGGGCGGCTGGCTGCGGGCATGGCCGGCCCTTGCTTATCTCGCCATAACCGAGAACGCGGCCGTCGGCGAGAATGCGTTTTTATCCACCGCGCTCGTGGGATTTGGCCTGCTCAACCTGGAAAAACGCCCGCTCCTCGCTGGCGCCTGCTTCGGCGCGCTCTGTTACAAGCCAAACTTCGTTCTGCCGGTGATCTTGCTGCTGCTGACTGGCCGGCATCTGGCCGCTCTGGTGAGCGCCGCATTCACCGGTACAGCACTTTGCCTGCTTTCCGCCGTTTTGTTCGGGTGGCGGAACTGGCTCAGCTATTTTCTCGTCACCGTGCCGCATGCCCAGTTCCTGTTCACCCATGGCGGTTTTTCCTACGCGCTCATGGTAACACCCGGTTCGGCTGTCCGCCTGCTGGGCGGCGGCGGCGTGCTGGCGGCGGTGGTGCAGGCCGGGGGCATGCTGTTTGCCGCCTATTGCATTTACGCCGCGCGCCGGGCCAGTTTCAACGTCAGGGCGGCAATGTTCGCCGCCAGCTTCCCGATGCTGCTTACCGTGATGCTCAGCTACGACCTGACCATGAGCGGACTGGCCATCCTCTACATGCTCCGCGAAGTAGAGCGCACAGCCTATCGGCCGTGGGAGAAAACCGCCCTGGCCGCGATGTTCGCGCTGCCCCTGGTGACCGAGGTTTTCCGTACCCAGCTGCATATCCCGCTGGATCCGCTGATCACCCTTACCTTCATGGCGCTGCTGCTGCGCCGCGTGGGGCCCGTTGCCATGTTCGCCACGCCGCCAATGCGACCACTACAGGCGTGAGCAGAACGCCGGTGGCGCCATACACCACAGGGCAGAGGGCTGGCCAAAGCCAGAAGATCACGTCCAGGAAATCAATGTACCAGCCGCGCGTTTGCGCGAGCATGGCAAGCGCAATGGAGTATCCGACCATATAGTCGACACCTCCGTAAGGTGTCGCCAGCAAGGAGAGAAACGCGCACAGTGCTACCTTCTCTTGTGTCGGCATGAAGCTGCGCCAGGCCCGCCAAGTGAGCAACACCGCAGCCACGGAGACCGCACCCTGCAAAGCTTCGCTGACGGGCAATCCCAATTTCAATGATAGCGCCATATTGAAAACTGACAGCCCGAACGCAGCAGAGCCGGGTATCAGCGGCAACGTATCAAGCATCAGCTTCGACATCGCCAAGCCGTTGCTGAGATAGGCATGCCAGACCGGCCAGCCGAATACAACGATACTGGCAAGGATCAAGAATAATCCCGCCCCACAGGCCGCGGCGATGGCGCGCCATCGCCGCGCGGCGAACAGCGCCACGGGCGCAAGCAGGACCATCTGCGGTTTAACAATGAGCCCCCCAGGACAACGCCAGAAAAACCCGGCCGCACCGCCGATGCCAAAAGCCCCGAGACGAGCGCTGCCCCGCACAGGACACCGAACTGGCCAAGCTCCAGACTCCAAAGCGCCGCCGGACTCAAAAGCCCCAAAATTATCACCCGCCGATCCAAACCGGCGATACGCAACATCCCGGCGGCAAGGAGAAGCACCGCCAGCGTCCACACCCAGAACGATACTTCAAATGGCAACCGCGAGAGCGGCTGCACGGCCAGCAAGGCTGGCGGCGGGTAAAACCAAAGGGGTGGATCAGCCTGTGCGGAAAACAAATTCCTTCGCAAGGCAAGAAACATCACCGGATCATACGTTGCGGCCGCACGGCCATGCGCGGCCATGACGCCCGCCTGCCAGAAAACAGAAAAATCGCAAAGCGGACTCGCGCATGGCAAATCCTGCACGCGCATCCCAGCAGGTGAATAATGCCCGGCACGGCTCGCCATATCGCGCAGAAAAACCACGCCATACCAGCCCCACCAGACAATCAAAGCCGGCCAGGTTGCGGCGCTGGAGATTATATTTCCGTATTGCTTAAGCCTGCCCAGAACAGCTTGCCCTTGAATGCTTTTCATACCTAAGCCTAACACTGCAACAATGAAAAACAACTCAATCCGCGCCATCGGCCTGATGTCCGGCACCTCGCTCGACGGCGTGGATGTCGCCTGGCTGGAGACCGATGGTGAGCGCATCACCCATTTCGGCCCCACCGCCATGCTCGCCTATGAGGATTCGCTGCGCGCCGATCTGCGCCGCCTGCTCGACCTCGCCCCCACCCTCGCGCCGGATGATGCATTCCTGAAAGACGTGGAGCAGCGCCTCACATATGAGCATGCCATCGCCATTGCGCTGGCCGGGCGCAATGCGGATGTCATCGGGTTTCACGGCCAGACCATTCTGCATGCCCCCGCGCAGCATCGCACCTGGCAGATCGGCGATGCGGCCCAGCTGGCGCGGCTCGCGCGCATTCCGGTGGTGCATGATTTCCGCTCCGCCGATGTTGCCGCCGGGGGCCAGGGCGCGCCGCTGGCCCCGATCTTCCATGCCGCGATGGCGCATGACCTGCCCAAACCACTGCTGATCGTGAACATCGGCGGTGTTGCCAACATCACCTGGCTCGGCGCCCATGGGGAAATCCTCGCCTGCGACACCGGCCCCGGCAACGGCCCGCTGGATGATCTGGCGCAGGCGCATCTCGGCCTGCCCTATGACAAGGACGGCGCCCTGGCCGCTGCCGGCATTGTGGACGAGGCCCGGCTGGCCACGCTGCTGGCGCATCCGTATTTTAACAGACCGGCGCCAAAATCGCTGGACCGCCTCACCTTCTCGGCGCTTATCGCCCAGGCCACGGCGGCGCTGCAACCAGCGGACGCCGCCGCCGCGCTGGCCGCCTTTTGTACCCGCGCCATCGCCGCCGCGCCGCTGCCCGCGGCCCCGCTGCGTGTGCTGGTTGGCGGCGGGGGGCGCAAAAACCCGGTGCTGATGGCCGGGCTGCAAGCGCAATTCGCCGTGCCGGTGCAGCCGGTGGAGGCAGCCGGATGGGATGGCGACGCGCTGGAGGCGCAGTGTTTCGCCTATCTGGCGGTGCGCTCGCTAAAGGGCCTGCCGCTCTCGCTGCCCGGCACCACCGGCGTTGCCCGCCCGCTCACCGGCGGGCGGCTTCAGAAGGTTATTTTATAGAGCCGCCAGCCCTGCGCGTTGCTGCCCACAAATTGCAACCAAGGGGGCGGATTGCCTGCTTCCATCGCGTCCCATAACGTGACCGGCGCCAGATCCGCGACCGGCAGGTAACGCGCCGCGCTGGGGCAGAACAGCACGAACCGCGCCCCGCTCGCCAGCACCGCCGGCGGCACCCGCGTGCCAGGCGTTGCGCGCCAGGCCGCACGGTCACGCAGATAACCCCGCAGGCCATGTTGATACAGCGAGCCGACGGTTTCTACTTTCGTGCGGTACAGTAATTCGGGCGAATCCCCCGCCTGGGCCAGCACCACCTGCCCGGCCGCCGGAACCAGCAAGGGCGCGATTTCACGCAGGTTGCACGAGGGATAATGTGTCCCGGCCGCCCCCGGTGATGGCTTGTTCAGCCCAGCCGCCGCCACGGGCACCAGCAGCACGGCCAGCAACACCCCCAGGCGCGAGAGCATCGCCACCATCGGCCGCGCATCAAATCGCAGGCTCACCTCGCTCAACGCCAAGGGCAGCAGCACCGCCGCCGCCGCGGGCGCGAATTCCGTGAACAGCATGAACTGAACGCCAAGGGCCAGCGCCACGCCCGTGCACGCCGCGATATAGAGCCACAGCCAACGCGCCCGTCCCGCCGCGCGCCATAGCGCATAGCCCAGCGCCAGCGCGCCGGGCCCCAGATACACCAGCAGATCCCACCCGCGCACGGGCTGCAATTCCTGAATCAATCCAAAAAATTTACGCGCATCCGCCGGGGGCATGATGCCGTACGGCCCCATCGCCACCTTCGGGAACATCGCCACCCAGCCCGCCACCGCCAGCACCATCAGCGCCACCCCCAGCGGACGTGCGTGTTTTGGCCGCCAGCGAGTCTCCAGCAGCCACAGCCCGCCCGCGCCCGCCAGCAGCAACATGCTCAGCACCACGTAAACCAGCGAGAGACGGTCAATCTCGGGCACGCCCCAGCCGCCCTGGGGCGGATCGATCATCAACGCGATACTCAACACATCGAAAAATCCGGCCGCGCAGGCGGTGATGGTCTTGCCCAGGGGCGCATACAGCCAGCGCAGCAGCAGCGCCGCGAATGCCATCAGCACAAAGGGCATGGTCTCAGGTGTCAGCCAGATGGCGAAACCGCCGCTCACCCCGGCGAGCAGCCCGTAGGTGACATTATCCTGCCAGGCGCGCGCCACGCAGCCCACCGTCAGCACGATCATCACCAGCAGCAGAATGTGATAATGCACGACCCCCGGGACCGCGAAGGCCTGCAGCCCCGGCAGCAGCGCCGCCGCCACGGCCGCCGCCCAGATGAAGCGCCGCGCGGCGAAGGGCTCCGCCACCCAAGCGCAGGCCGCCCCCAGCGCGCCAACCCCCAGCGGCCCCAGCGCCACCCCGGCCACATACAGCGCCCGGTGCCAGCCGAGAAACGGCGCAAAGGGCGCGGCCAGCAGCCACAGCACCATATCCAGCAGGCGCGACCACTCCACCATCACCCCGGCGCCGGAATCATCGCGCGCCACCCTGATCACCAGATGCCCGGCGCGGATGCCATCCTCCAGCCGCAGCAGCCGCATGTAGCTGTCAGGGTCGTTCAAACTGCCCGCGAGCACGCCGGGCCATTGATGCGCCCCGGCCAGAATGTTGAGCGCGGCGGCCAGGAGAAAAAGCAGCGGATACATCATCCCGCATGCGCCCTGAAGCCGCCGACGCCGCGCTCGATCTCGGTGACATGGCGGGGCCGCAGACCGCTGGCATCCGTTAGCCCGCAGGAATGCGCGATCATCTCCACCTCCTCGATCAGCCGTCCGGCATAGCGGCTCACCCGCACCGCCTTGTCCGCCGGGTCCAGCCCCGCGATCAACCGCGGGTCCGCGGCGGTCACCCCGGTCGGGCAGCGCCCGGAGCCGCATTTCATCGCCTGGATGCAGCCGAGCGAGAACATGAAGCCCCGCGCGGAGGAAACGAAATCCGCCCCCATGCACAGCGCCCAGGCCACCTTGTCCGGCGTTATCAACTTACCCGCCGCGATGATGCGTATCCGCCCGGTCAGCCCGTGTTCATCGCGCAGCGCCACCGCATAGGGCAGCGCCTGGGTGATCGGCAGCCCCATATAGTCGGCCAGCGGCTCCGGCGCCGCGCCGGTGCCGCCCTCGCCGCCGTCCACCTGAATATAGTCGGGGCAATGCTCCGGGTTCTCCGCACAGTCACTGAACCATTCATCGAGAAAGCGCGGATCGCCAACGACGAACTTAACCCCCACCGGCTTGCCGGTGATCCCCCGCACCCGCGCGATGAACGCGCCCAGCTCGGCGATGTTGGCGATGTCACGATGGCGGTTGGGGGAGATGCTGTCGCGCCCTTCGGGAATACCGCGAATCGCGGCGATTTCCGCCGTCACCTTGCCGCCCGGCAGCACGCCGCCCTTGCCCGGCTTGGCCCCCTGCGCCAGCTTCACCTCGAACATCTTCACCTGCGGTATCGCCGCGATCTCGCGCAGCCGCGCCTCGGAAAGTTCGCCGTTGGCATCACGCACCCCATATTTGGCGGTGCCGATCTGCATGATGATATCCGCCCCGCCCTCCAGATGGAATTTCGAGAGCCCGCCCTCGCCGGTGCTCATCCACACGCCCGCGAGCTTCGCCCCGCGCGAGAGCGCGCTCACCGCCGCATGGCTCAGCGCGCCATAGCTCATGCCCGAGATGTTGAAAAAATGCTGCCCCATGTAAGGCTGCGCGCACGCCCCCGGGCCGCTGGCGATGCCGATCAGCTTGCCGGGGAAATGCAGCTTCTCCTCATCGAGCACCGGAAACGCGGCATTGCGGAACACAAAACTCGGCACATTCTCCGAGCCGAAGCTCACCAGATTGGAAACCCCTTTCGCCGAGCGGTACACCCAGCTGCGCTCCAGCCGGTTGAACGGCCGCTCCGCCCAGTCGGGCAGATACTGGTACTGGCGCATATATTCGCCCCAGGTCTCGGCGAAATAGCGAAAATGCCCGATAACGGGAAAATTCCGCAGCACCGTGTGCTTTTGCTGATGCGTGTCGCG